>JAFGPK010000106.1 GCA_016936235.1 Candidatus Fermentibacteraceae bacterium
CCGAGGAAGACCTGCTCCAGCATGTCGCAGGTGAGGTCACCCAGAAGGTAGTTGTGCAGGTAGATGGGATGGGTTGTGTAGTGTATGGTGCTTGCCCAGACGGGTTCTTCCGCGTAGGGCTCCTCCCCCAGGACCTCTTTCTGCGTCCGCCAAACAAGGTGGTGGATGTCGTCGATGGAATCGATGCCGGTCCTGTAGAGGGACTGGTCGAAGAGTATCCTGGAAACGGTACGCAGCCTGCCGGCCCTCTCCCAGAGCTTCAGCCTGCGGAAGTTCCTTCCGGTCTCCTCAAGGCTGTCTTCGAAAAACCCGGAATAGAAGGCCTCGTGGGTCCTGAAGCTTCCGAACAGATTGGCCACTCCCTCGGATACGATGCCGCTGATGCCCATGTTGAGGATGACCTCCTCCGGATCGAGCACGAAGCTGTGCACCGCGTGACCGGTCTCGTGGAGGAGCACTCCGAACTCGAAGTACATGTCGCGGACGTTGGCGAGTATGCGGGAGTCCACACCGGTCTCCACCGGGAAGTTGTAGCCCCACTCTGACTTGTTCTTTCTGGGGAAGATGTCGAAGGTGATGTTCATCTCCGTTATGTCGATGCCGAACCTGTCAAAGAGACGGGCAATGGGACGGTGGTATTCAGCCATGCTCACACGGCTGTTCAGCTCCGGTGCGATCCTTCCGGATACATAGGATTCGTCCCAGGGCATCAGGACCGGATCGCCGATTATCTCCTCCCCGAAGGCAGACCTTATACTTCGCATCAGCGGGAGGACGGAGTTGACCTCTTCCTTCCAGGAGTCGAACATTGATGGATCGAGTTCCTGCTTCTGAAGCTCGTACTCCACATAGTCCGCTGCGCCGTACTCCTCCGCGAACCGCTTCCTGAGGTCCAGCAGCTGGATGAAACCTGCATTCACGAGCGGGGCGTTCACCTGGGTCCTGGCCAGGAAGGCTTTCCTTCTGAGTTCCCTGCCCGGTTCGGAGGAGAGTATCCCGGCTATCTCGGGAGATGTCATCTCCCTGCCCTCCACCCTGCAGCGATGGGTGTTGAGAACCGATGACAGCTCGTTGGTCTTCTCAGAGATGGCCAGTGAGATCCGGTTCAACTCATCCGACAGGTGGAAGGGTCTGAAGGTCCTTTCCAATATCTCCACCCGCCTGCGGTGGACAGGGTCCAGGTCACGGTCCTTCAGGGACTGGATATACTCCCAGCTCCCCGGGTCCTTCAGCTTCTCCTGTATCTCCCTGTGCACATCCATGACACCGAAATCGTAACCGGTGGTGTAATGGGTCCAGCCGAGCCTGCTTGCCCTGATGTTGAGGTCGTTGAGCTCCCGTGCTATGCCGAGAAGTCTCTCCATCATTCGGTGCGCTTGATAAGATGGTAGCCGAAGGGGGTCTCGACTATCCCCGAGATATCACCGACCTCCAGGGCAAAGGCGGCATCCTCGAACGACGGGGTCATGATGTGCCTGGAGAAGGGGCCCAGGTCCCCGCCCTCCTGTCCCGAAGGACAGTCGGAGTAGCGCAACGCGGCATCCTCGAAACCCAGTTCCCCGCTGTCGATGCTGTCCCTGATGGTCTCGATCAGCTGGAGAGCCTCTTCCTGCGTGCGGGTGGCCGAACTCCTCTCGGCGCCCTGGTAGGCTACAAGTATATGGCTGGCGGTCACGGAGGGCTCCCTGTAGACGATATGGTAACCGTAACCGGTCTCGAAGACGCCGGAAACCATGCCGGGCTGCAGGTTGAAGGCCACGTTCTCGAACTCCGGGACCATCTGCCCCCTCATGAACCCGCCCAGGAATCCTCCCTGCTCGGATGATGGGCAGGAGGAGTGCCTGGCGGCCCCCTGGGCGAAGGTGATCTGACCGGCGGCTATGCTGTCGGCTATCGAGGAGAGGAGCTGGAAGGCCTCTTCCCTTGTCATGGCATCGGCGGGAGCCTGCTGGCAGCCCTGGAAGGGTATCAGTATATGGCTTGCGTAGACCATCTCCGGTCCTTCGGTCGCGCCGGGCGAGGAAAGTGTGTCAGCCTGTTCGACGGTCTGCCCGTCGGCAGCATCTGAATCGCCCTGCCCGTTCCCGCAAGCCGTGAGTCCCATCATCAGAAGCCCAAGAACCAGAGCCGATATCCTTATCTTCATTTCAATTCCCCTTCGAAAGCCGGTTGGTCTCCCTGGCTATCATGAGTTCTTCGTTGGTGGGTATCACCAGGACGCGGACCCTGCTATCGGGAGCGGTCACATCCTTCTGGAGTCCCTTGAAATCGTTGGCCTCTGTATCTATACTGACCCCGAGCACTTCCAGGCCCTGACATATCCTCTCCCGCATCTGCGGGCCGTTCTCCCCTACTCCAGCGGTGAAGACGATGGCATCCAGGGCACCCATGGTGACAGCGTAGGCCCCGATGTACTTACGCACGCTGGAAGCGTACATGTCCAATGCCAGCTCGGCCCTCTCGTGACCGTTCTCGGCAGCTTCCTCAACGTCCCTCTGGTCACTCGAGATGCCTGATATACCGGCAACGCCGCTCTTCTTGTAGACCATCTCCTTCACATCCTGTATGGAGTAGCCGAAGTTCTCCACCAAATCGATCAGTATCGCGGAGTCCACATCGCCGCTGCGGGTGCCCATCATGACACCGCAGGCGGTCCCGTAGCCCAGGCTGGTATCGAAGCTCTTCCCATGCTTGACGGCGGTAAGGCTGCTTCCGTTGCCGAGGTGGCACGTGACTATGCAGAGCTCCTCGATAGGCTTGCCTATCATCTTCGCCGCCTTCTGGGCAACGTACTGGTGGGAGGGGCCGTGGAACCCGAACCTCCTCATCCGCTTCTCCTCGAAGATGCTGTAGGGCAGACCGTATATGTAGGAGACCGGGGGCATGGTCTGGTGGAATGCGGTATCGAACACGGCCACGTTGGGAATGCCGGGGAGGGTATCCATGGCGGCCATTATCCCCTGGAGGTTCGGAGGGTTGTGGAGGGGCGCCATGAAGCTGCATTCCTCGATGCCGGCGATCACTTCCTCGTCTATCACGACGGATGAAGTGAACTTCTCCCCGCCATGGACCACCCTGTGCCCAACAGCGCTTATCTCGTCGTAACTCCTGATGGGCCCGTACTCGGTGTTGGTGAGTGCCTCCAGTACGAAGGCCAGGCCCATCCTGTGATCGGGTATGGGCTCTTCAAGAATGATGGTGTTGTCGCCGGCCTTGTACTTGATCCTCCCCTCAGGAAGGCCTATCCTCTCCAGCAGCCCTTCGGCCAGCTGGTCCTCGTTCTCCATGTCTATCAGCTTGAACTTGATGGAAGAGCTTCCGCTGTTGATCACCAGAATCTTCATGAAGGCCTCCATGGGTGGGTACCGGGCTGGCGCCGTCTGTTATGCAACCATGTGAATAGAGAAGAAAGCAGCCTGGAAAATACTTCAATCGGGGCTTAAAATCAAGGGTTATCCGTGTATTTCTGCAGTTGTCGTTCCCCGCCACCAAAACGCTTCACGGAAGATGATCCAGTATATGGGGAAGCTGCAAAGGTCAGGATGACATTCCCTGCTCAAGTTCCTTGTCATCCCTCAGTATCTCCATCTGGAGAAGAGCCGGGAGCATGGCCCAGAGCATGCTGTAACGGTAATTCGTGAGTACCGAGGCGAAGCCGGAAGCGAAGAGGAGCAATATCACGGCACAGAAGATACCGAGGGCGATGCCGGCCCTCCGGCGGCTTTCCGTCCTTACGAAGAGCCTTGCCGCCTTCACCATCGTTACTACGAAGATCGACATGAAGATAATGACACCCACGACGCCCATGTTCAGGGCCAGCTGGAAGTAGGAGCTGTCCACGTAGTGGACGGTCATAACGGTCCCTATGTCCGGCCTGAAGGATGTGTACGTGGCGCCCATCCCCCTGCCCATGATCAGGCTTCTGCCGGAGAGGTCCTCGAGTATCGCGTTCCACGCCAGCAGCCTTGCCATGGTGGAGGTGCTGGTGGTGAAGCTCCCCGTCTCACCCGTCCTCTCCGCGATGTCCCGAGCCGAGAGAATGCCCATGGTCGAGATTGCGAAGACAAGGAGGATGACCAGGACGGCAGTGACGGTGATGGAAGCAAGCAGCTTCCTGCCAATCCTTACTTTATCCTTCCTCCTGAAGAGGTTCAGTATCCATGCGGA
>JAFGPK010000030.1 GCA_016936235.1 Candidatus Fermentibacteraceae bacterium
GAACCCCAGCAGGAACTTGCTGCAACTCTCTGGATGAACCGGCACCTCCCGGAGGGTTCGAGCGTTCTGTCCTTCTACCTCACCAAGCGGTATTTCTCTGACCACAGGTGGATAAACGCCTGGAGATATCCCCCCGCCGCCCGTCTTTACCTGGACAATGACATCGGTGAGGAGATCCGCATCGTCCGGGAACTGGATATAGACTATGTGATCCTCGTATACGGTGATCCTGCGCCATTCGACGACGAGAACCCGGTGGCCCTGTTCACCAGGATAGGCGAGGGGGATGTGCTTGAGCCGGTGGCGTTGGTCGGCGGTGTGATGGTCCTGAAGTTCAATCCCGCAGCGTTCCCCTGAACAGAAGGATCCCCGGTTTCCCGGGGATCCATACGAAAAAAGGAACAGGCGGCGGAGAACCGCCGCCTGTTCATGTCAGGAAAGAGCTGACTACTCGTTCTGCCAGGAAACTATTCCGTCTTCGATGCTCCCATGGGTAGTGGGGTTGACAATAGCGCAGGGAATCGTGTAACTGGTAGAATTGGCAACCGTGGTCGCGTATACAGCATCGGATGTAGGACACGTGATCACATCGGCGTTCTCCATCATGCCGCTTGCGGCTACCTGTGCAACAGTGCCGTAGGTGTTGTACTTGCCGTAGTACATTGCCTCTCCGGAACCGAGGGACCTGAGGTTGCTTCTGCAGGAGACCTGCTCAGCCTGGTCCTTGACGCTGGAGAACTTGGGGATGGCGATGGCGGCAAGGATACCGATGATGACAACCACGATCATCAGCTCGATAAGCGTGAAACCTTTCTTCATCTTCTACCTTTCCTTTCAGGGTTTTCTAATACAGAACCTGTTTTCATCGTACTATACAATCAAGCAACATGTTTGCCAAGTAGTAACTAAGATATTTTATTATCCCTGATCGATCATCTATGTTATTTATGAACTCCACGGGCACAAGGTGGACCATCAATGGTATTGCATAATGCAAGGCGTTCATCCCAAGTGCATGGTTCTCAGAAATCACAGAAGAACCTCCTGTGAGGATTATCCTCAATGGTGGCGTTCATCAGCAGGATACTCAGCTCCTCCCTGGGCATGCTGAAGTCGCCGACATCCAGAACACCTTTTGACAGATCAATATCAGGATTGAAGAACATGGCCATGTCCTCGAACCAGCCCGAGAAATTGCCCGGCGATAGCAGCACGATATCGGGCCTTCTGTCGTCTACGTACTTCATGACCCAGCCGCCGTAGAGGAGGTCGTTGTTCCGCAGGAAGAAGGCCGCCTGGGGGGGAGCCTGCGAAAAATACTCATGGACAAGGGCGGTCTGGTCAGGCAGAGGCTGCCACAGAACCACTCCAGCCGCCACGGCGGCAAGCCCCGCCGCCAGCCCGGCGGTCCTTTTCCACTTTTCCAGGAGGCGCACTCCCTGGAATGACAGTATTATGACGACCAGGAGGGAGATCGTGGCGGTCTGGGTCGTGCCTGCGGCCATGGGGTTCACGAGGGCCACGAAGAGAAGGTCCATGAGAAGCAGGGCTGAGAGTTTAAGAAGAAGGGTCCCGCCTCCCCTTCGCCTGTACAGGCTGATGGCTCCCAGGAGGGCAGGCACGATCAGGACCGGTCGGAGGATAAGCCACAGCGATCCCAGATAACGGCCGAGAACGTCCGGCGAGATGGATCCCATGCTCCCTCCGTAGACCTCCCTGTAACCTCCCGCCGACACCTGCCTGAGGAAATTGGCCAGCCCCCCGGTGCTTCCCCAGTCCACGATGGTCCCGGCGGCGGAGCCCAGAGGGAGCGCAAGGTAAAGGCTCAGACCCAGGAGAAACCCGCCAAGGAACTTAAGGGGTGAAGGTTCCTTCCATCGGCACAGTATCGGAAGAAGGATACCCTGGGGATGTACCGCCATGGCGATACCGGTGAGGTACCCGCCCTCCAGGGACAGTGGCGGACTTCTCAGGAAGGCGACGGCGAATACGAGGATCAGAGGACCGTAGGCGTCCCACATCAGGAGCCTGCCGGACACTCCGGGCAGCAGCAGTGCTCCTGCTGCGAACAGAGCGGCCGGAACGGTCCGCCTTCGGTGGAGAAGGAGCAGTGTGGCGGCGGCGAGAACGGCGAACAGGATACGCAGACCCTCCCTGCCGAACAGGAACCAGGAGACTCCGGCGGAAAGACTGAGAAGGGGCATGCCGGGAGGATGGCTCACGCCGCCCAGGCGGGCCACGGTCAGGAACTCTCCGCCGTCCTCCACCGGGATGCCCGTCTGGCCCGTTGCGTAGCCCAGTATGGAGAGCGCTGTGAAAAACAGTATCAGGATATGCGATACGGGGGATTCTGTCCTCACGGCTCTTCCCGGTCGGCCGCGTATTTCTCCAGCCTCCTGTACAGGGTGCTCTCGTTAATGCCCAGTATCTTCGCGGCCAGTCTTTTCTGCCCCATGGCCTGGTGTTCCAGCACGTAGAGCGTGTACGCCTTCTCTATCTCGTCCAGCGTGGGATTCCTGCCGGAGAGGGGGCCGGTGAGCAGAGGTTCGTCCAGAGTCTCCTGCTCCGCTGCAGGACCCGCCGACCGGATGAAATCCGGAAGGTCGGACACATCGATGGTGCTGCCGCCTGTCATCACGCAGAGCCTCTCCACAACGTTCTCCAGCTCACGGACGTTCCCGGGCCATCGATACTCGCAGAGGATGGCCCTGGCTTCTTCAGAAATGGTTCTCGGCTCCTCGGCAGCCTCGTCGGCGTAATCCCTGAGAAATTTCTCCAGCAGGAACGGGATGTCGGACTTTCTTTCGCGCAGGGAGGGCACGTGGAGAGGGATAACGTTGAGCCTGTAATACAGGTCCGCCCTGAAATCGTCCTTCCTGACCTTCTCCGCCAGGTCCGAGTTGGTGGCGGCGATTATCCTGGCGTCGAAGGGCACGTGCCGGGTCCCGCCCACGGGCAGGACCTGCCTCTCCTGAAGCGCGCGGAGAAGCTTTACCTGAAGCTCCCTGTCAAGCTCCCCTACCTCGTCAAGGAAGAAAGTCCCACCGCTTGCCGCCACGAGAAGCCCCTCCTTGTCGCGGTGAGCGCCCGTGAACGAACCCTTCATATGACCGAAGAGTTCGCTGGCCAGGAGATCCCGGGAGAAGCTTCCGCAGTTCACTCCCAGGAAAGGCTGGTCCGACCTTGGGCTGATGCCGTGGATTGCCCTTGCGATGAGTTCCTTGCCGCTGCCGCTCTCCCCCGTGATCAGAACCGTGCTGTCCTTCTCCGCGACCATCCTCACCTTCTCCAGCAGTTCCACGATAGGTTTCGATTTGCCTATTATGGCTTCCGCGGAGTACTTTTCGCGGATCTTCCTGCGCAGCTCAAGGTTCTCCCTCTTCAGCTCCTTCTCCCCCAGGGCCTTCTCAATGGCTATAAGAAGCTGATCCACTTCGAATGGTTTGACCAGGTAGTCCGAAGCCCCCCTTCGCATCGCCTTCACTGCGGAATCCACGCTGGAGAAGGCGGTCATCATTATCCCGATGAGCCCCGGGGACAGCTTCTGCATCTCCGTGAGCACCTCGAACCCGCTCATCCCCGGCATCTTCACATCCACCACGAGGATATCGGGCATGGTCATTCCGGCCGCCTTGAGCGCTTCCTCACCGTTGCAGTGACATGAAACCCGGTACCCGTGCTCCTCCAGGAGTATGGATATCCATTCCAGCATGGGCTTCTCGTCGTCCACCACCATTACCGACAGCTTCCGGTCCATCATCGGTCACCTCCCGTATCGGAAGATACCGAATCGGGTGGCGCCACGGGAAGACTTACTCTGACCGTTGTCCCCTCTCCCGGCGTGGACTCCATCTCCATCCTCCCGCGATGGTCCCGGGCGACCTTCCTGGCTACGAAAAGCCCGAGCCCCGTGCCCTCTTTCTTCGTGGTGAAGAAGGGATCGAACATCTGTACCCTGACTTCGTCAGGTATGCCCGGGCCGTTGTCGTCGATACGGAGCTCCGCCATTCCTTCCAGGGCTGATCTGGAGAGGGAGACCGTTATCCTGCCGTTCGGATCGGTGCCCAGGACCTCGGCGCTGTTCCGCAAGACATTGCTGAGCAGCTGCACCAGCCTGGCCTGATTGCCGAAGACAATGAAATTGCCTTCGATACGGGTTTCTATGCTGGTCTGTGATCCGAAACCCTGCCTTGCCACCTCCACCGCCTCGTTCACCACGGCTTCCAGGGACACCGGGTTGGAATAGGCGACGGCGTTGTTCCTTGACAGCTCCAGGTACCCCTCGATTATCTCGGATATCCTTCTGGCCTGATGGCTGATGAGCTCCGTCATCCGGTCGGTTTTCCTCCAGTCCAGGGTTCCCATCTGAAGGATATGTGCGGCGCCGCTCATGGAGGCGAGAGGGTTCCTTAT
Source organism: Candidatus Fermentibacteraceae bacterium (assembly GCA_016936235.1). Taxonomy (GTDB): domain Bacteria; phylum Fermentibacterota; class Fermentibacteria; order Fermentibacterales; family JCC-6; genus Aegiribacteria. The sequence continues at coordinate 4,414 of JAFGPK010000030.1, forward strand.
CTCATGGGCCAGGGTGCTGGAGAGCCTGCCGATGGCCGCCAGCTTCTCCTGTTCCTGAAGACGCCGTTTCAGCTCGAAGGTCTCCGTGATGTCGGTCATCGCCACAAGGGCTCCGGCCGAGTTGCCGTCGTTGTCAAGGAATGTACCCATCCGGCACTCCACCACCCTGTCGTCTATGCTGACCTCCACCACCGGAGGCATGTCGACGGTGAGCTGGAACTCCCTGAGCATCGTATATATGTCCGTATCGTCCACGGTCTGTCTCCATTCATCGTCCAGCCCCAGTATCTCCTTTCCGGCGTTGTTTATGCTCACGGGAACTCCGGAGTTGTCTATCACGAGGATACCGTCGGACAGGCTCTCAAGTATTTCCCTGGACATGGTTCTGGCATCCCTGAGCTGGCGCAGTATTCCGTCGGCCCTTCCCTTCTCCAGGAGAAGATGCTGGGACAGGTATCCTGAGACCAGACCCGTGATGGTCAGGAAGCCCGCGTATATGGTCACGAACAGCAGGGAGTACTGGAAGGAGACCTGGTATGGAACGGCTTTCATTATCTTGTCTATTGAGCTGCCGCCGGGGCTGGGGACCAGCAGACCGGATATGGTAAGGTAGGCAAGGGCTGCCAGCATTACCGAGTCTGTAACGGCTACCGTCACCCCTCCCCTGATGCCGAGGTAGAATCCGGCCGTTATCGTGTGAATGAAGAATATGGCGGTGAAAGGTCCGTCGAATCCTCCTGCCATGCTGATGAGCGCCGCCACCAGGACCGAGTCGGTCAGGAGCAGGATCCAGAGCTGCCATTCCCGTTCGCTCAGGGTTTTCCGTGTGATCGTATCAAGGATGGACGTCAGCGCCACCACACCGGCCACCGAGGCGTATACCGTGCCGACCTTCTGCCAGCCAAGGAAGATGATGCCGAAAAGTATGAAGACGCCGAAAACGATGACACGCCCCACCTGGAGCCAGGTGCGGCGTGTCATTGAAAGTCGGTTACTCCGCATGAATTCTGTCCCTGCAGCCGGAACTGGTCCTGCTGCCGTCTACTGTCCCACGGTACCTATCATGTCGAATATGGGCAGGTACATGGCTATGACCATGCCGCCCACTATGCCGCCCAGGATGACGATCATAATGGGCTCCAGCACCGATGTCAGACCGCCGACGGCGGTATCCACTTCCTCCTCGTAGAAGTCGGCTATCTTCTGCAGCATGGTGTCGATGCCGCCGGTCTCCTCGCCGACGGCTATCATCTGGGTGACCATTCCGGGGAACACACCTGAAGCCTGCAGGGGATTGGAGATGTTCTCGCCTCCGGAGATGCTTGTCCTTGCATCCATGATGGCGTCGGATACCACCCTGTTGCCCGATGTCTTCGCCGTTATGCTGAGGCCGTCGAGGATCGACACGCCGCTGGAGATGAGAGTTCCCAGCGTCCTTGAGAACCTGGCGATGGACATCTTGCGCACCAGGATGCCGAAGATGGGCATCTTGAGCTTGATGGCGTCGATAACTCTCTCGCCGCTGTCGGTCTTGTAGTACATCTTGTAGCCGACTATCAGGGCAGCGAATCCGAGCAGTACGAGAAGTATGTTGGCCTGCATGAACTCCGACAGGTTGACGACGAACTGGGTTGGGCCGGGAAGGCTGCCGCCCATGTCGGTGAACATCTGCTGGAAGATGGGGATGACGAACAGCAGCAGGGCCATGGTGACGAGAATGACCACTATCATCACCACCATGGGGTACATCATGGCGGACTTGACCTTGCTGCGGAGGGCCACCGACTTCTCCAGATGAGTGGAAAGCCTGTTCAGGATCGTGTCCAGGATACCTCCCTGCTCACCCGCCGAAACCATGTTGGTGTAGAGTTCCGAGAAGACGTTGCTGTGCTGACTCATGGCGTCCGCCAGCGTACCGCCCTTTTCCACGGTTGCGGTGACGTCCTCTATCATTCCACCGAATACCTTGTTATCCTGCTGCTCGCTGAGGATCTGAAGGCATTTCACCAGGGGAAGGCCGGCGTTTATCATGACCGCGAACTGCCTGGTGAAAGTGGCCAGCTCCTTGTCATTCACACCTGATCCGATGACACCGAAAGTCGAGATGTCGAAACCGGCGCCCTTGAGTTTGGTGACCGTCACCCCCCTCTGGGTGAGAAGGTCTTCCGCCTCCGATTTTTTCGCGGCAGTGATCTTCCCGGACATGTGTCTGCCGGCCCTGTTCGTCCCTTCCCATCTGAACTCAGGCATCGCCGCCTCCTATTTCTAAAGGATATCTCTTCCCGTTGCTATCATCTGCTCCAGCTCACTGACATCGTGGGACCTCTCGAGGGCCACCTCCTTGGTGATGACCTTCTTCTTGTAGAGGTTGAAGAGGGACTGGTTCATGGTCCTCATGCCGTGCTTGTGTCCGGCCTGCATGATGCCGTAGATCTGGTGGAGCTTGTCCTGGCGGATGGTTGCCCTGACCGCTGGATTGCATACCAGCACCTCCACCGCCAGTGCCCTGCCCGACCCCCTGGCCTTCGGAACCAGCTGCTGGGTCATGACGCCGATAGTCACGAAGGACAACTGACTTCTGACCTGGTCCTGCTGCTCGGAAGGGAAGGAGTCGATTATCCTGTTGATCGATTCGTAAGTGGAGTTTGTATGAAGGGTGGCCATGGTGAGGTGACCGGTCTCGGCTATGTTGAGCGCCACCTGCATCGTCTCCCTGTCCCTCATCTCGCCTATGAGGACCACGTCGGGGTCCTGACGGAGAACGTACCTCAGGGAATTGGTGAAGGATTTGGTGTCCGAACCTATCTCCCTCTGGTTGATGATACCCTTGTCATGGTGGTGAACGTACTCGATGGGGTCCTCGATGGTCACGATATGGCAGCGTCTGGTGGAGTTCACCTTTCGAATAATGGAAGCGAGTGTAGTGGATTTGCCGCAGCCGGTGGGTCCTGTTACGAGTATCAGGCCCTGGCGCTTCTCGGCGAACTCGTTGACCGCCTTAGGCAGGCCCAGTTCCTCGAAGGACAGGATCTCATGGGGAATGGCCCTGATTGCGCATGCGACACAGCTCCTCTGGAGGAAGACGTTAGCCCTGAACCTGGACAGGCCCCTTACGCTGAAGGCCAGGTCCAGCTCCTTCTCCAGCTCGAACCTCTTCTTCTGCTCGTCCTTGAGCAGGCTGTAGACAAGGTTCTGAGTGTCCTGCGGGGTCAGCGGATCGTACTCCATCCTCTCCAACTCACCGTCGATTCGGATTACCGGAGGGGTACCGACGGTGAGGTGGAGGTCGGTGGCCCGTCTCTCCATCATTTCCTTCAACAGAGTTTTTATGATCATGCTATGCCGAATGTCCTTCCCCTGTCTTCTGACCGGTAGCCTTGACCTTCAGTTCCGCAAGGGCCCTCTGGACTTCCAGGTCATCCTCCGCCGTAACCCTGGTTACTTCCTCCAGCGTGGTTATGCCGTTCTTCATCTTTTCCACGGCATCCATCCTGAGAGTCCTCATGCCGTTACTTACACCCATCACGCGCAGTTTTCCGGCAGTGGCCTTCTCGATTATCGCCTGTTTTATATTCTTATCAATCGCGAGCACTTCGTAAAGACCTATCCTGCCCCGGTAACCGGAATCCCCGCAGGCCGGGCACCCGGTTCCCCTATATGTTGTATAGCCGGCTATTTCAGCGGGGTCAATACCGGCCGCCCTCAGCTCCTCGTCGGAGTATTTGTGAGGCTTCTTGCACTTCTTGCAGATCTTCCTCACGAGACGCTGGGCCATGATGGTCCTCACGGCGGATGCAACGAGGAAGGGCTTGATGCCGATGTCAACCAGCCGGTTCACAGTGCTGGGCGCATCGTTCGTATGTATGGTGGAGAAGACCAGGTGCCCGGTCAGCGCAGCCTTTATGGCTATGCTGGCGGTCTCGAGGTCCCTTATCTCTCCCACCATTATGATGTTCGGGTCCTGTCTCAGTATGGCCTTGAGCGCCGAAGCGAAATCGTAGCCCATGCTGAAGTCTATCTGGGTCTGGGTGAGTCCCTCGAGGTTGTACTCCACAGGCTCCTCGGCGGTGTGGATGTTCGTATCCTCGGTGTTCAGAGAACTCAGTGCCGAATAGAGCGTGGTGGTCTTTCCGCTTCCAGTCGGCCCGGTGACCAGGACGATGCCGTAGGGTGAGCCCACCCCCTGCATGAAAGTCCTCAGGGCGTCCTCGGGAAATCCCAGCTCCCTGAGATCGAACTCGAGGCTGCCCTTGTCAAGGATCCGCAGGACTATCTTCTCCCCGTTCACCGTGGGCACGGCGCTGACCCTGAAGTCAATGGAGCGGCCGTCGATCACGGCTTTGATCCTGCCGTCCTGGGTTTTTCTCTTCTCGGCTATGTTCATGCTGGCCATTATCTTCAGACGGCTCAGTATCTGCGGCTGCACTTTCTTTGGCAGCTTTCTCACGACGAAGCACTTGCCGTCCCTCCTGTAGCGGATCCGCAGGTATTTCTCGTAGGGCTCTATGTGGATGTCGCTGACCTCAGTCTTCACCGCCTTGGCGATGATGGAGTTGACGAAACCGACGATGGGACCCGAGGAAAGATCGGCGTACTCGTCGTCGAACTCGTCCTCGTAGTCATCCTCTTCCTCTTCGTGGACTTCCAGGCTCTCGACTATCTCAAGTTCGTCCAGCTCCTCCTGATACTCCTCCAGCTGGTCCTTCACCGACACGAGGGCGTCCTGCTTGCCGTAGATGTCGTTCTGGGCCCTTCTCACGGCGGAGGGGGAGGAAGCGTACACCACCACTTCCTTGCCCACGGCGAATTTAACCTCATCGATGGCGTACAGGTCTCCCGGAGAACCCATGGCTATGTGGAAATACTTCTTCTCGGAATTGAACGGTACCACCAGGTACTTCCTCGCTATCTCCTCGTTCAGTTCGTTCCTGAGAGCGGGATCGATTTCCATCTCGTTGAGGTAGATAGGCTTGACCGAGTATATCTCGGACAGGAACTCGGTGATCAGGTCCTCCGGCACGATGCCCATGGACACCAGCTGGTCGGCCAATTCGATCTCTCCGGGACCGTGTTCGCTCAGTACCCTGTCGATATCGTCCTGTGACACCATTCCCGACTCCAGGAGCATCATGGCCAGTCTGCTGAGCAAGTGACTCCTCCGTTACTCGTTCGCTATGGTCTCTCTCAAGACCTCGTCAAATGTGGTCAGACCCGCTTCAAGTTTCCGCAGGGCGGCTTCCCTGAGATTTACCATACCCTTTGCCAGGGCCATCTTCTCGATCTCTATGCTGTTGGCGTCTCCCTCTATCAGCTGCCTGATATCGTCATCTATGGCCATCACCTCGAATATTCCCATCCGCCCCTTGTACCCCGTATTGTTGCAATGGGAGCACCCGGTGCCGGTGAAGAGCTCCACACCGCGGAATCGAGCGGGATCAATCCCGGCGTCGACGAAGGCCTCGTCGGGTATGCTCACGGCCGTTTTGCATTTGGTGCAGATCTTCCTTATCAGCCGCTGGGAGGCGATGCAGACCAGGGATGTGCTGAGCATGAAGGGCTCCGTTCCGATGTCTATCAGCCTGTTGATGGTGCTGGGAGCATCGTTGGTGTGGGTGGTGGACAGCACCAGGTGACCGGTCAGGGCCGCCCTTATGGCTATCTCGCTGGTTTCCTTGTCCCTTATCTCCCCCACCATGATTATGTCCGGGTCCTGCCTGAGGTATGCCCTGAGTGCGTTGGCGAAGGTCAGCCCCACATCGTCGTTCATCTGGACCTGATTGATGCCCTTCAGGTTGAACTCCACCGGATTCTCCGCGGTCATGATGTTCACACCGATATCGTTGAGCTCGGTGAGCGCCGAATAGAGTGTTGTGGTCTTCCCGCAGCCTGTGGGACCGGTGACGAGGACTATGCCGAAGGGTCTCTTTATCCCCTTCCTGAAGACTTTCAGGGATTCCTCCTCGAAGCCCAGCTTCTGAAGGTCGAGTATCACGGCCGAACGGTCAAGGAGCCTGACCTCCACCTTCTCGCCGAAGAGCGTGGGCAGTGTGGCCAGCCTGAGGTCCACGAACCTGTCGCCCACCAGTATCTTCTGCCTGCCGTCCTGGGGGAGGTGGTGGTCGGCGATGTCCATTCCGCCCAGTATCTTCAACCGGCTCACCATGGCCGACCTGTATTTCCTGCTTGGCCTCATCACCTCGTGCAGCACGCCGTCTATCCTGAACCTTACCCTCACGTACTTCTCGAAGGGCTCGAAGTGTATGTCGCTGGCGCCCCTGCGCACTGCATCAGCTATGAGGCTGTTCACCAGCTTGACCACCGGGGAGTCCGCCACCTCGAAATTGAGGTCCTCCTCCTCCAGGGCGGCCTCGTCATCCTCCTGGACTATCATGGACTCGAAGACCTCGTCCCCCACCAGCATCTCGTCGTTCTCTATGATGTCTTCCTCATCGGCGTCGGCGGATGAAGAGTGGGACCCGGCGGCGTTCTGCTTCTGACTCTCCTCGAGGGTGACCAGGGCCTCGGAATCGGGGTAGTATTTGGTGAGGGCGCGCTTGATCATGCTGGATGCGCACACCCTTGGCTCGATGTCCATTCCCAGGGAGAATCTCAGGTCATCTATGGCGAAGAGGTTGTTCGGATCGGTCATGGCTACGATGAGTCTCCTGCCTTCCCTCTTGATGGGCAGGACCTCGTAGCGTCTGGCAATCTCTCCCGTTATCAGGTGGACGGTTTTCTCGTCGATCTCTAACGAGTCTATGTTGACGCTCTCAACGCTCTGCTGACGGGCCAGGAACTTGTTCAGGTCATCCTCGGTGATGGCCTGAATGTCCACCAGGTGAAAGCCCAGCTTGTTCCCCTCCTGGTTCTGCTTCTCCAGCGCCTTTTCAAGCTGCTTGCTCGTGATGATGCCCGAACTCAGTAGAAGCTGACCCAGTTTTATGTTCATCGAGCCTCCAATATCAGCCTGTTGTGAAGAATATTATATACTCGTTGATCCCTGCTATAAACAACGCGTCAAAGCATAGGCACACTCCCCCCGCATGTTCACGGACACTGAACTGGCACCGACCGTGACGGTCACGAACCGTCATTGCTGAGCATATACATAAAACGGGGTGTTGACCAGATGTGGGCTTAGCGCAAAAGCGCTAAGCTTGGGCGAAGCCTGACGGCTTCGCCATGCCATGACACGCCAGGGTTGAGCCGCAGACCGTCATGATGAGCTAGAAGTTGATTGTGACCCAGATGTTCATCCCTACGTCCCTCTGGTCGTACTGGGAGTTGACCCTGTCGGTCTTCCAGCCGTATATGCCTGTCAGACCTGCCGTTACCGTACCGAAGTCGTAGTTCAGCGCAGGTTCTATCCTCCATTCCTCCCTGTCCGACTGGAGCTGCTGCCCCACTATGCTGCCGAAGAGCTCGCTCCTGGTGCGTGTTCTGGTGATCGTCAGGCTAGTGGTGAGGTCGCTCTGGAAACTCACTCTCAACCTGTTAAGCAGGGGAAGGGGGATGGCTATTCCTCCAGGCGCGCTGAACGCGTACTGGATCTTGAACTGGAGATTGCTGCTGCTGCTCTCCGTCCTTGCCTGTGTGCCGGTGAAGCTCTTCATCTCGGTGTTGGTGAGATTGTCGTTAATGGATAGCTGTATATCGTTGTTCAGTGTAACGCCGATGTTGAAGAGAGGAGTCCAGCTGGTCTTCCTGACCTCGGTGGTCGGAGTGTATACGTCGTCCTCGTACCTGCCGCTTTCGGTGGTCTCGAAGCTGTAGCCAGTGCTCGCCGACCCCGTTCTGAGAATGTCGCTGAGCCCCGCCAGCCTGTTCAGCCCCGACCACGTGAAAGACACTGACGGCCAGGTCTTGCTCCTCGTATTGTTCCAGAAACCGGAATAGAGATTCCGGTTCTCGGACGACCTGTACTCCAGCCTCACGGACATGGTCGACACGGGCCTGAAGCCCCCTGAGACCTGCAGGTTCCATCCCTTGCTCCTGCCCCAGGGAGTGACGCCGTCCAGGGTGGGGTCCAGGCCGAAGGTGTAGTTCCAGTCGGGGAGGAATCCCATGTCCCTGTACTCGCTGCCCTCGGTCTCGGTATAGGCGATGGTGGGATCGTTTATCATGTTGGCCCATCGTTCCAGCTTCATCAGGAGCCACCTGGGACTCCCCGGTTCGGCCTCCTCGTCCAGCCTCTCGTCACGGAGCCTTGCCAGGCTCCTGATGGTGTGCACGAGGCCCACCCTGAGGTTCAGCCTCCGGTTCACCGAGACCGAATACCTTGGGAGACCCAGTGAATCGGCGCCGGAGCCGGTATGAGGAGCTATCCTTGACTGGTTGTAGTGAGCGTCGAAGGAAACCCTGGGGCCAAGGTAATCGAAGAGGTTCACCTCCTGGGAGACGCTTATGCTCTGGCTCCTGGAGATTTCCCGCCCGATGTTCACTCCCATGTCGCCTTCCCAGGGGTAGAGGAGGTCACGGACCAGACCCAGGGACCCGCTGGCGTTCAGTCCCTTCCAGGGATTGAAGGCGATTGATCCGCTGGGCGAGAAAGTCCTCAGGACCGTGGCCCTGGTCTGCACTGTATCGTCGCCAACCACGCTCCACCTGGTATCCCAGCCGTTCCTCCGGCCCAGCGACCACACGATGCTTGTGGGCCTGAGCCTGATGTACTCGATTACGGGAAGTCTCAGCAGCTGCATCCTGCCCAGGTTAAGGTTGTAGGCAAGACTGCCGTCGGCATTGCTGGAGGTGTCGCGGTACACCGGGCTCAGACCGTAGCTCCTGGAATAGGTATGGGTGAACCTGAAGGGGTCGATGAAATACCTTGACGGCCAGGCGTCGGAGGCGCTGTTCTTCCGAAGCTGGAATCCTGTGCTCCATCCGGTGGTCTGGGTCCTCTGGTCCCAGGAATCCTCGTCCGAAAGCCTGAAGTCGGAGCCGGACTGGAACACGGGCTTTGAGATGTTAAGGTTCCATGAGTAATTGGCCGGCGCGTAGAGGCCCCACAGCGGAGGCGTGAACCGGTTCATGTACATCGTGGCCCCGGCGGTGTATTTGATGGACGTGTATCCCTGCCCCGTCCTGCTGCCGAGGCCGTGGAAGTTCGAGTCTATCTGTCTGTAATCACCGGTGAGGTTCAGCAGGTCGGCGAACTCCAGGGTTGCGGAGATCCTGTGGGCCGTTCCGGAGTTTGCCCATGGCCGGTGCAGAGTTATGTCGTCCACCCACACGGTGGTGTTCAGATTGATGGGCGAATAGTTTCGCAGACCCAGGCTCATCTGCATGATGGAGGCGAAATTGGGATTGCCTCTCACGGCCAGGTCCCCCTGCCTGATATAGGTCATCTCCTGCTCGTCCTTGAGCACCTTGAGTTCAACAAGGTCCTCGATGTCGACTCCCACTTCCCTCCAGCCCTGCCGGATGTCGGTGGATATCTCGTAGTAGTTCAGGCTGTCGGAACCCAGCCTGTACACCAGCTCAGCGTCCAGGTTCTCCTCGCCGTGGACCAGGAACCGTATCTCTCGGTAACCCGTGTAGTCCTCCCCCGAGTAGTAGCTCTGGGTGGCCAGTCCGTAGTGACCGCCCTGAATGTTCTCCGCCCGCAGTGAGACCGACTGTTCCAGTCTGGGGTCTCCGTACTCGTCCTCCCCGGGGTCCACCCCGGGCGGCGGGTCGTTGACGTATGCAGGGTTGTCCTTGTTGTTCACCGTGGAGACGTAGAGCTGCTCGGACCGCAGGACCGGCATGCCTATTGAATCCGCCAGCATCACTCCCCTCTCCTCCCAGCGGTTGCCCACCACCTCCAGATCGTAGACCTCTACGGTATCAGCTTCCGTGAAGCCCGTCATCCATATCCTGGCGTAGCTGACCTTCTCCCATGTGGGGGTTCCGGAGACGAAGGCGGGGACGTTCACAAGGACGGTGTCGTCGAGGGGCACCTCTATCAGCATCCAGCCGTACTCGTTGGGACCCGCGATTATGTAGTCCGGGTTGTCTATCGGTATCCTTATCCTGAAGAAGGAGTTGGACCTGTCCAGGACCCCGTTCCTGTTCAGGTCCTCGGTGTCAAGGTTGTTGTTGCCCTGGGTACCGTTGATGCTGTCGTACCTCGCGGGAAGAGGGGCGTTGTTATCAAGCTCGTAGTTGTCCCGGTTCGGATCCCCCGTCTCGGGGGGATTCTCCATTGAATCCCACAGGTTGTCCAGACCGGTATCCTCATCGTCAGCCAGTATGCCGTCGCTGTTGACGTCCTCCGTGTCCAGCTCTCCGTTGGCTCTCCTGACAAGCTCTCCCGCCACCCTCTCCAGCCAGTAGGAGTCCTCGTCCATCCTCTCCCCGAGGTCAAGGTAGATATGGCCGGACTGGGAGGCGCCGGTGGCCCTTATGTAGAGCCGTATGTGGGTCTTGCTGGTGAAGTCCAGGCCGTACTTGTCTATGCATCGCTGCAAGCCTCCCCATGAAAGTATTCCGGCTGTGCTGTCCGGCTGGAAGAACATGGTCAGCGTATTGTTCACCCAGTCATCCGCCTGCTGTTCCGTAGCATTCGGGATTATCTCTTCCAGCTGCCATTTGTGGTACGGATTGAACCATCGGACCATCCCGGGAGAGCTTCCGGCAGGGGCTATGGGATCCGGCTGGCTTGGAAAGTGCCAGGAGGTTCTGCTCTGCCCCAGGGGGAAGGTCTGCTCCGTACCCTCCATGTCGTCAACGTAGGCCCTGTTCTCTGTGTTGGGGTTGGGGAAACTCATGGCCATCTCTCCGGAGATGGCCGCACGGCTCTCCGCCTCGGTGGTGATCCCGGGGATGAGATTGGTAAGATCGGTGAGGAACTCCGGCCTGGCCTCCAGATGCGCGTCAACGTCGGCGACGAAGGTCCTGGTTGACTCCTCCCCCACCCTGGGACGGTCCCCGGGGGTGGTGGCGCTCTCGAACATGGCCGTGGCGCCCACCCATGAATTGGATCCGATGTCGTAGACTGCCCTGGTTCCGATCAGGGTCTTCTTCTGCGCTGCGAAGAGGGGAAGGTACTCGAAGGTCACCCTGAGGGAATTGCTGGGATTCTGGGCCGCCTCGGCTGCCTCGCCCATCAGTGTAAGAAGGCCTATCTCGTAGATGATGGTGTAATCAACATCCTTGACCAGTGTTCTGGTCTGGCCCGCCTCGGTGAGGATGACTTTCTCGCTGCCGGGGATTATCCCCATCCTGCCAAGTGAATAGGTTGTGGAGGCGGCCCTGTAGTTCACGGCTATGAAGTACTTGCTGTCCACCGGCAGGGGGTTGTTGTCGTTGTAGACCGACGGATTGGTCACTTCCAGCACCGGGTCCGTGAACGGCCTGATCTGGGGGAACACCAGGAAGCCGTTGTCCCAGTCCACCGCGTTCTCCTCGTCGGAGAGGTTTCCGTCCCCGTTGGTGTCCAGTCCCAGGAGTTCTATGAAGGGAGTTCCCTCCTGGGTGGGTACCGGATCTTCTCCAGATCGTTCCAGGTATATGTCGCAGTTGAAGGACTCCTGCACGATGTTGTTGGCTCCCAGGAAGTAGCGGTTGCGAAGCTCGTAGTACCAGGTGGAGTAATCCGGCAGGGGGTTGCTCTGCTTTATCAGCTTCAGATTCCAGTCGCCGCCCGCCGGAGGGATGGTCCCGATCGTATCCCCCTCCGACGTCACCAGCCATACAGCCAGCATGAAGTTGTCGTTTATGGGGCTGGTGAAGCGTATCACCCTTGAGGAATCCTCAAGGACGTAGTCAAGGTCCTGTCCCGGAATGAGCTCGTCCCACCAGCCCGTGCCGGTCTCGCTGGTGCCCTCTACGAACCAGTCGGATTCCACCGCGCCGGTCTCCTGGTTGTTGGTCCCGTCAAGGTCGTCCTGGAAGATCCTGATGGAGACTATACCGGGCTGTGGCAGAGTGTCCGGGACGGTGACGAAGAAGTAGTTGTCCGCGGGGTTTATGTCCAGAATGGTGTCCTCCACCATGGTAGCCTGTCCAACGAACTCAGCCGACTCGCTGGAGCCGGACTCCCGGCTGGCTATGGTGGTTAATTCCACCGGACCGACCTGGGCCAGTATCTTGGCCCCGAAGAGCCCCTGGCTGGGTATGCTGTAGGACACGAACTCCGGGCCGGTTATGGACAAGCTGACGTCACCCATCTCTATGCTCTGTATGATCTCGTCCTCGTAGCCCTC
>JAFGPK010000107.1 GCA_016936235.1 Candidatus Fermentibacteraceae bacterium
CTGGTACGCCCGACAGGATTCGAACCTGTGGCCTGCGGATTAGAAGTCCGCTGCTCTATCCAGCTGAGCTACGGGCGCACCGTGTCTTCAAAACGGCGCCGCGGGGCGCATGGGCCCCGCGGTCCTTCTATGGTACGCCCCCCGGGAATCGAACCCGGAACCTACGGATTAAGAGTCCGTTGCTCTGCCAATTGAGCTAGGGACGCATTGATGGGGTGGGAGACCGGACTTGAACCGGCGACCACCTGATCCACAGTCAGGGGCTCTACCAACTGAACTACTCCCACCGCAGGAACCCGCTGATTCTATCTATAACGGTGTACCTCGTCAAGGATATTTACTATTATTCTGCGTACTTGTACAGTCTGGAGGGTCTCGATCCTGTACGTTTTCAGCAACCGGGTATGGAGATGATGCATGAAATGTCCCCGCTGTTCCAGCATGGATGACAGGGTCATAGACTCACGTACCGTGCGGGAAGGCGAAGCCACCAGGCGGAGGCGGGAGTGCGCCGAGTGCGGTTACCGCTTCACTACATACGAGTACATCGAGCAGTCCTTCCCGGTTGTGGTGAAGAACGACGGGCGAAGGGAGCCCTTCGACAGGCACAAGCTGGAGAAGGGGATAGACAGGGCGTGCGAGAAGAGACCGGTCTCCGCCGAGGACCTGCACGATCTGGTGGACAGGGTCATCGGCAGGATAACCGAGGAGTTCCCCGAGGAGGTCTCCGTGAAGTTCATCGGAGAGTGCGTGATGGAGTTCCTTCACCAGGTGGACCAGGTCGCCTACGTGCGTTTCGCAAGCGTTTACAGGAAATTCAAGGACGTATCCCAGTTCAAGGAAGAGCTGGACAAGCTTCTTAAGTAGTGACGAGCCTGCGCCTGAAAAGGCTGCGGCCCTGCATGCAGTTGATCATGCCGGATCTAACCAGGAAACCGAGGAGGCTTATGGCCAAGGTCAGGACCTTCAGGGGGGGGACTCACCCTCCCGGACACAAGAACCTCTCATCCGGGCAGCCCATCCGGAGGATCCCCGCTCCGGAGCTGGTGATCGTACCCCTCTGCCAGCATCTCGGGGCGCCGTCCAAACCGGTGGTGTCCAGGGGTGACAGAATCCTTCGGGGGCAGGAGATCGGGGCTCAGGCCGGGTTCATCAGCCTGCCCACCCACTCCCCCGTCAACGGCACCGTGAAGTCCATCGAAAATGTTCCCATGCCCCATCGCAGGACCGGACCCGCAGTGCTCATCGAGACCGAGTCCGAGGATGGCGGACAGGTTTTCGAACCCTGGGACGATTTCAGGGCTCATTCACGCGAGGAACTCATCGAGAGAGTTAAACTGGCGGGTGTATGCGGCATGGGAGGAGCCAGCTTCCCCACTTACGTGAAACTGTCGCCACCGCCTGGCAAGTGCATAGACACACTGATATTGAACGGCGTCGAATGCGAGCCCTATCTCACCGCCGACCACCGCCTCATGCTTGAGAACCCCGACGATGTGATACTGGGCATGGAGATGCTTGCCTACGCCCTGGGAGTCAGTGATTACATGATCGGCATAGAAGTGAACAAGCCCGATGCCATCAAGCTCATGGAGGCAAAGGGCTGCCGCGTTCTCCCCCTCATGGTGAGTTATCCGCAGGGAGCGGAGAAGCAGCTCATCGATGCCGCCGTCGGAAGGGAAGTCCCGGCGGGCGGACTTCCAATGGACATCGGAGTGGTGGTTCAGAACGTGGGCACCGCCGCCGCGGTGACGAAAGCCGTGCGTGACGGAGAACCCTCCCTTCGCAGGATCATTACGGTCACTGGGGGAGGGGTAGTGTCTCCGGGCAATTACGATGCATGCACGGGCACCCTCTTCTCGCGCCTCATAGAGGAATCAGGAGGATACTCCGACGAAGTGGTCAGGCTCATCAGCGGCGGTCCAATGATGGGTATCTCCCTCTACACAGACGAGGTTCCCGTGACAAAGGGGACCAGCGGCGTTCTCGCCCTTACGGGGGCTGAGGCCCGTGACGTGGAGGAGGGTCCCTGCATCCGCTGCGGAAAGTGCGTGGATGCGTGCCCCCTCCGCCTCACTCCCAATCTCATCGCCCTCGCCGCAGAGAACCAGCGCTGGGGCATGGCCGAGGAGTACGGGGCCCTTAACTGCATGGCCTGCGGCACCTGCAGCTACGTCTGCCCCTCCGGCAGGTACCTCGTGCACTACATCAAGAAGGCCCAGGACGCCATCAGGGCAAACAGGGGAAAGGAGGCCTAGATGGCAAAGCCCGCGAGATTCGAGCTGGGAATGTCGCCCCACGTGGTATCGAACCAGACCACACGCAAGATAATGTTCGACGTGGTCATCGCACTCCTTCCCGCCCTGGCGGCAGCCACATGGTTCTTCGGGCCGAAGGCCCTGTTCATTGTCCTGATCAGCGCCGCCACCGCGGTACTGGCCGAATACCTCTGCCTGAAGTTCATGAAGAGACCGGTGAGCTTCGCCCTTGACGGCAGCGCCATCGTGACCGGAATGCTCCTGGCCTATAACCTGCCTTCGGGAGTGCCGCTGTGGCTGCCGGTGGTGGGCGCCGCCTTCGCGATCGTGGTGGGCAAGCAGGCTTTCGGAGGCCTCGGCCACAACATCGTGAACCCGGCACTTCTTGGAAGGGCCTTCCTGGTGGCCAGCTTCCCGGTGCTGATGACCGCGGGGTGGATGGCTCCGGAGCAGTGGCGATACGAACATGACAATCCTTTCGGGACCCATGCCATCGCCGTGGAGGAAATGGCCGCCCTGCCGGAGGCGGACGCCTATTCCGGGGCGACACCGCTGAACGTTCTGAAACAGACCTTCGACCTGGACGCCAGCGCCGAGAGCGCCCGTTCCCAGGGGGACGTGGCGGAAGCCGGGATCCTCGGGGAAAGGGCATCCTCCATCAGGGCAGCCCTCTACAGCGTATCCACGTACAGGAACCTGCTCATCGGGAGAAGGGGCGGGTGCCTGGGCGAGACTTCCGTGATACTGCTCCTTGTCGGCGGCATCTACCTCGTGATGCGCCGGGTCCTTGAACTGAGGCTGCCGTTGAGCTACCTCGGCACCGTGGCCCTTTTCGCCTGGATCTTCGGAGGGAGCGGCTGGTTCAACGGAGATCCCGTCTTCCACGTTCTCTCCGGAGGCGTGGTTCTTGGAGGCATATTCATGGTGTCCGACATGGTGACCACGCCGGTGACGCCCAGAGGCAGGATAATATTCGGACTGGGCGCGGGACTGATCACCATGGTGATCCGAAGATGGGGCGGGTACCCCGAGGGGTGCTCCTACTCCATCCTGCTCATGAACCTTACCACACCCCTTATCGACAGGTACACCAGACCGAAGGTCTTCGGGGAGGTGAAGAACGATGGCTGAGATGCTCAAACTGGGACTCATCCTTATGCTGGTTGCCCTGGCGGCCGCCGTCGCCCTGGGACTGGTGAACAGCAGGACGGCCCCCATAATAGCCCTGCAGAAGGAGATGGAGAAACAGAACGCCATGAGGGAAGTCGCCATGAGCCTCAGCCCGGGGGACAGCCTGGCATTCGACTCCATATCAGTGGAAGGACTCGGCAATCCATTCGCGTCCGTGGACAACACCCTGGAGATCGTGAGGGTTTCGGTCCCTCCTGATACCTCGAGGATCGGCTACCTCTTCATCGCCTACGGAAAGGGATACTCCAGCACGATCCAGACCATGGTTGCGGCTGACCTTACCGGATCGGTCAGCAGTTCCGCCATACTCTACCAGCAGGAGACCCCCGGCCTGGGAGCCAACGTGGCAGCGCCCTCGAAGCTCATAGAGAACTACAGCGGCAGGTCGGCCGAAGGAATACTGCTCTCCAAGGACGGGGGGGGAATAGACGCCATAACCGGCTGCACCATAACCTCAAGAGCAGTCACGAACTCTGTTCGCGAAGGTCTTCTGGCCATGGGAGACGCAGGCCTGTTCCGGACAGCACCGGTGATCGCGGAAGAGATTCCAGCACATCAGGACTCCTGTGATTCCGAGGAGGGTGCAGTCGTGTCAGTGGATGGCCCGGCGGGGGAAGGGGGTATGGAATGAGCCTCGTAAAAGACCTTACAAACGGTATTTACAGGGAAAACCCCATCTTCAAGCTCGCCCTTGGCATGTGCCCGTTCCTGGCCGTCACCACCTCGGTTGAGAACGCCATAGGCATGGGTGCCGCTGCCACGTTCGTACTCATCTGCTCCAACTTCCTGGTCTCGCTGCTCCGGAACCTCATTCCCTCCAAGGTCAGGATACCGTGTTACATAGTGATAATAGCCACCTTCGTTACCCTGGTGGACATGATCATGAACGCGTACGTCCCCGACCTTCACCGGGCCCTGGGGATATTCATCCCCCTGATCGTGGTGAACTGCATCATCCTCGGGAGAGCCGAGGGCTTCGCGAACAGACACCCGGTGCTGAACTCCGTAGCGGATGCGGTGGGAATGGGCATCGGCTTCACCCTTGCCATGATATTGCTGGCATCTTTCAGGGAGCTTCTCGGCAACGGCACCTGGCTCAACATCAACGTTCTCGGTCCAGGGTACCGGAACCAGCCGCTCCTGATCGCCATCCTGGCCCCGGGGGCCTTCATACTGCTCGGCTTCATACTGGGGTTCTTCAACATACTTGAGAAACGCAGAGGAGGTGGGCAGAGATGACCGTTACTCTACTGCTCCAGACACTTCTTGCCGCTCCCGGGACCGGAAACTCAGGTTTCGACGTGGGCAGGATGATGGCGATAATCATCGCGGCTATCTTCGTGAACAACTTCGTTCTCTCGAGGTTCCTGGGGATATGCCCGTTCCTGGGCGTTTCGAAGCAGCTGGATTCGGCCATCGGCATGGGATCCGCCGTCATCTTCGTCATGACCCTGGCCACACTGGGTTCCTGGACGGTCTACAATCTTCTCCTGGTGCCCATGGGACTCGCCTATCTGAGAACCATAGCGTTCATCCTGATAATCGCGTCCCTGGTCCAGCTGGTTGAGATGATACTCCAGAAGTTCAGCCCCACTCTCTATCAGGCCCTTGGTATCTTCCTTCCCCTGATCACCACCAACTGCGCCATTCTCGGCGTCGCGGTGCTGAACATAGACGAGAAGTACAACCTGGGGTACTCGCTGGTGAACGCCATAGCTGCCGGGATCGGCTTCACCCTTGCCCTGGTCCTGATGGCCGGGCTCCGGCAGAAGCTGGAGCTTGCCGATGTCCCGCCTGCTCTGAAGGGGAAACCGGTGGCCTTCCTGGTGGCCGGTGTGATGTCCATCGCCTTCCTTGGCTTCGCCGGACTGGGGAGCTGACATGATGACACCGTCGATACTGATAGGGATCGTGCTTGGACAGGATTCAGTGGTGGAATCGATTGGCGACCCGGCGGTGGTGCTTGGAGCCATGGGTCTGATCCTGGGCCTGGGTCTGGCCTTCGCCGCCAGGAAGCTGTCCGTGCCGAAGGATCCCGTTGTGGAGAGGATAAACGGCATACTCCCCGGCGCCAACTGCGGTGGCTGCGGTTTTCCCGGATGCGTCCAGTTCGCCGAGGCGGTGGCCAGGGGTGACGCCCCGCCCAACGGATGCGTCGCCGCCAGCGCGGAGATCAACCGACAGATAGCTGAAGTGGTCGGGGGCGAGATATCCGAGAGCGTCAAGATGGTGGCCCTGGTGCACTGCAACGGGGGACACTCTGCGAAGGACGGGTTCGGGTACCATGGCCCCGTCGATTGTGTCTCCGCTTCCATGGTGATGGGCGGGCAGAAGATATGCTCCTACGGCTGCCTGGGTTTCGGTGACTGCGTCGAAGTATGTCCCTTCGATGCCATAAGGATGGGGGAGAACGGCGTGCCCGTGGTGGACCGGGATGCCTGTACGGGATGCGCCAGGTGCGTGGAGGTGTGCCCCAAGAGGATCATCGAGCTGTGGCCCGTTAACCGTGAGGTCGTGGTAGCCTGCTCCAGCCTGGATAAGGGAGGAGAGGCCAGGAAAGCCTGCTCCGTCGCCTGCATAGGCTGCAGGAAGTGCGAGAAAGCCTGTCCTGTCGAGGCGGTCAAGGTGGATGACAATCTGGCCGTGATTGACCCTGACAGGTGCATCAACTGCGGTCTGTGCGCATCGGAATGTCCAACCGGGGCCATTCTGGACAACGCTCCCGCCAGGCCCAGGGCCTACATAGACAGCAGCTGCATCGGATGCACATTGTGCACCAAGGTCTGTCCCGTGGACGCCATTTCCGGAGAACTGAAGGAAAGGCACTCGGTTGACACTGAGAAGTGCATAGGATGCGGGCTGTGCGTGTCCAAGTGCCCCAAAAACTCCATCAACCTCATCGGGGCAAAGTCCTACCAGCAGGACAGGGAGTTCCGGGTATGAGCGGGAACGATCTCAACCGGATGATGAGGGAGCTGCCCGCGGTCCATGAGCTGGCCGAACTGGTCTGCGCGGGATTGCCTGACAGCCCTCCCGGAGCTGTCCGCGAATCGTGCAGGAAAGCCATCGAGGAGGCCCGGGCCGGTATCCTGGCCGGCGAAGAAGCGCCTGACAGCCGCCGGCTGGCTGACACTGCGGGGAAGATGCTGGCGGACATGACCTGCTCAAGCATGACGAACGTGATCAACGCCACAGGAGTCATACTGCATACCGCCATCGGGAGGGCATGCCTTCCCGATTCGGCGGTGGAGGCTGTGAGCAGGGTGGCGAGGGGTTACAGTGTTCTTCAATGGGACAGGGAGACCGGAAGAAGAGGGCACAGGGACATCCATACCGAAAGGCTCATCTGCGAACTTGCGGGGTCCGAGGCCGCCACCGTCGCCAACAACAACGCCGGAGCCACCCTGCTGGTCCTCTCGGCCCTGGCAACGGGCAGGGAGGTCATCGTCTCAAGGGGACAGCTCGTCGAGATCGGAGGCTCCTTCAGGATACCCGAGGTCATGAAGCAGAGCGGCGCCGTCATGCGCGAGGTCGGCTGCACGAACAGGACCCATCTGCGCGATTACCGGGAGGCGGTGGGCGAGAATACGGCCGTCATCCTCAGGGTCCATCCATCCAATTACAGGATAAGGGGATTCTCCTCCGAGGTCCCCCTGGAAGATCTCGTGGCTCTGGGAAGCGAGTTCGGCATTCCCGTCGTGGATGACCTTGGCGCAGGTTCATACGTTGATCTCAAGCACTTCGGCCTTCCATCGGAACCCACGGTCCGTCAGAGCATCGAAGCCGGGTCCGCCGTGGTGACCAGTTCGGGAGACAAGCTCATCGGAGGACCTCAGGCCGGCATCATCACAGGCAAACGCGAGTACATCCAGAAGATCAGGAAGCACCCGCTGGCAAGGGCGCTCAGGGTCGGCAAACTGACCATCGCCGCCCTCGAGGCCTCGCTGATGCTGTTCAGGGAGAACCGTGAATACCTGGTGGAGAACCACCCTCTCTACAGGATGCTCTCGGCCCGGGTGGAGGAGCTTCGCAGGACCGCCGAGGAGTTCGTCTCGATGCTGGACATGCCTGAAAGCTGCTTGGTATCAGTGATCGAGACCGATAGCTTCGTTGGCAGCGGATCACTGCCGGACCATGCGATTCCATCGGTTGGAGCCGGTATCAGCACCCCGGACAACGAGGCCCTTGCCGGAAGGCTCAGACGGGGCGATCCTGCGGTGGCCTCCAGGATAGAGGACGGTCTTCTCAAACTTGACATGCGGACCCTTCAGCCCGGTGAGCCGGAAAGACTCGCCGCACTGGTCAGCGAAGCCGCAAGAGGACTATGGGCGTAATCGTAGGCACCGCGGGACACATAGACCATGGCAAGAGCCAGCTGGTCAAGTACCTCACCGGGACTGATCCCGACAGGCTCAAGGAGGAAAAGGAGCGGGGCATAACAATAGAGCTGGGATACGTGTTCATGCCCCTTCCCGACGGAAGCCTCCTCTCCTTCATAGATGTCCCCGGTCACGAGAACTTCGTGCGTCAGATGGTGGCGGGTACAGCCACGGTGGACTGCTTCCTCCTGGTGGTGGCCGCCGACGAGGGGATAATGCCCCAGACCAGGGAGCATCTGGACATACTCCGTCTGCTGGGAGTGGAGAAGGGCATGGTCGCCATCACCAAGTGCGACCTGGTGGATTCCGAGATGCAGGAGCTCGTGGAGATGGAGATACAGGACCTTTTCCATGGAACCGTCTTCGAAGGGACACCCGTCTACAGGGTCTCGTCCATTTCCGGGATCGGTATGGACCGGCTCAGGGAGGGCCTCGTCAGGACCGCCATGGATATGGGGCAGAGGCAGTCCGGCAACAGGTTCAGGCTGGACGTAGACAGAGTCTTCGTGCTGGAGGGCTTCGGCACCATTGTGGCCGGGACCGCCATCTCCGGTTCGGTGTCCCCGGGTCAGGAGGTGGAACTTCAGCCTGGAGGGGGTAGGTACAGGGTAAGGGAGATCCGGGTCAATACCAGGAAGGACGTTCCCACAGGCTTTGCCGGAGACAGGATAGCCATGAACCTGGTGGGTCTGGACAAGGACGACGCGCACAGGGGCGCCTGCGTCGCGGAACCGGGCTACATGCAGGTGAGGGAGAGCCTGGACACCAGCCTCACCATGGTTGAAAGCGCCGAGCCTCTGAAACGGTATCAGAGGGTCCGTTTCCATACCGGCACCGCCGAAGTGATGGCTCGGGCCATTCCAGTGGAAGGGAACGTGATAGCCCCGGGCACCACCGGTTACGCGCATTTTCAGCTGGAATCCCCTGTGGCCGCGATGCCGGGGGACAGGTTCGTCATCCGAAGCTATTCGCCCGTCATCACCATCGGAGGCGGCAGGATCCTGGAGACCGGCACCAGGAAGGTCCGCCGCAAGTACAGGGATGAGCGGGTCTCGCATCTCGAGGTGCTCGAGGCCGGAGACCTGAAGGAGATACTGAGCGAAATGGTGGCCGACGGCGGGACAGAGGGAATAACGGCAGGTTCAGCCGCCTCCGGGACGTCACGTCCGGTGGACGAGGTGCTTGGAGCCCTTTCCGAAATGGCCGACGACGGCACTGTGAACCTGATCGGGACAGGACCGTCCACCCGCGCCGTGGACGGCGGCGTCTTTCGGGACGCCTGCCGGAGACTTACGGACAGGATTGTCCAGCATCACCGTGAGAACCCCCTCAGCCCGGGAGTGCAGCTGTCGGAACCATCCAGGATTCTCGGCAGTCACCCCCAGTGGCTGGTCAGATCGGTGCTGGACCATCTTCTGAGTTCAGGCGTCGTCGATCGACGGAGAGAGAGGCTTGCCCTTTCGGAACACCCGGAGGGTATACCGAAGGAATTCCGGCCCCTCGTTGAAAAGGTCCTTTCGGAGATCGACTCGGCCGGCGAGAAGGGGATGCCGGCTGAGGGGCTGCCGGACAGGAGCATCGTAAGGGCGCTGCTGGACCGGGACATTCTTTCGGAGCTGGCGGAAGGTGTGCTGGTCACCGGCTCCATGGCCGAGAAGACCATGGAGAGGGTCCGCGGGGAGTACGGTGAAAACGGGTTCACCCTTGCGGAACTGAGGGATTTCCTCGGTGTTTCACGGAAAGACGCTCTGAGGTGGGCGGAGCTTTTCGACGGCCGGGGCTGGACGACCCGAAGGGAAGATAGAAGGTTCTTCAGACGGACTTAGTTTACAGAGCACGGTTTTTATCGTATTCTTCCCTGTCCATTCTAACATCATCAGCACACTGGAGGAAAAATGCACATTGCAGTTGTCGGGAGCGGCTATGTCGGTCTCGTTGCCGCGACCTGCCTGTCGGAGATGGGTAACGACGTTATCTGCGTTGATAACGACAAGAAGAAGATAGAAGATCTGAACAACGGCATAATACCCATCTACGAACCCGGGCTCAAACCCATGATAGAGCGCAACACCGTTGAAGAACGCCTGGTATTCACCACGGACATCGCCCGTGCTGTCAGGGAGAGCGCCATAATATTCATCGCTGTTGGAACCCCGCCTGACGAGGACGGCTCCGCCGACCTCAAGCATGTGCTTTCGGTGGCGTCCGACATTGCCACCCACATGGACGGCTCCAGGATAGTGGTGAACAAGAGCACGGTGCCTGTGGGCACCGCGGACCTCGTCAGGAAACAGATACAGGACAGGACGAAACACCCTGTGCATATCGTAAGCAATCCCGAGTTCCTCAAGGAGGGTACGGCAATCGATGATTTCATGAAACCCGACAGGGTGGTCATCGGTACGGATTCGGAGGAAGTGGCGGATACCATGAAGGAGTTGTACTCCCCGTTCGTCAGGACCAACAATCCCGTCCTCGTCATGAGCAATCGCAGCGCCGAGATGACCAAATACGTCGCCAACAGTCTTCTGGCGACCAGGATATCCTTCATGAACGAGATTGCCAACATGTGCGACGCGGTGGGTGCTGACGTGCACGATATCAGGATCGGGATAGGCTCCGACAGGAGGATAGGCCCCAGTTTCCTCTTTCCGGGCGCCGGGTTCGGTGGCTCCTGTTTCCCCAAGGACATCCGGGCCCTGCAGAAGACGGCCCTGGAGAACGACGTGGAACTCAGGGTCCTCAAAGCCGTCACGGACGTGAACGAAGACCAGAAGAAGATACTTGTGAGAAAGGTAATGGAGCATTTCGGCCAGGACCTCGACGGCCTGAACATAGGCGTATGGGGCATATCCTTCAAGCCCAACACGGACGACATCAGGGAGGCGCCGGCCCTCACGGTCATCAAGGGGCTCCTTTCAAAGGGAGCTTCGATCTCCGTTTACGATCCACAGGCCATGGAGAACGCCCGAAGGATCCTGGGTGACGGTGTAAGGTACGCCACCTCGGTCTACGATGCGCTTACGGGTGCCGATGCGCTGGTCCTGGTCACGGAATGGACCGAGTTCAGGGAACCGGACTTTCCCAGGATCTCCGGAATTATGAGAAACCCCGTCGTCTTTGACGGAAGGAACGTGTTCAACCCGGTGAAGCTGAGAAAGATCGGCTTCACCTACTACGGGATCGGGAGAAACGTATGAAGTTCAGCGAGCGGTTAAAGGACCCTGAACATCCTTCAGTTGCCATAATAGGGTTGGGTTACGTCGGACTGCCTCTGGCCCTGGAATTCGTGAGGGGCGGCTGCATGGTCACCGGGATCGACGTGGACCCGGAGAAGCCGAGGTTCATCAGCGAAGGCAGAAGCTACCTGAAGCACATCCCTTCGGAGAGGATAGCCGAGGCCGTGGGGACCGGCCTGCTGCGGACCACGACCGATTTCTCGATGATGAAGGATTCCGACGCGGTAATAATCTGCGTCCCCACGCCTCTTGGAAAATCCAGGGAGCCTGACCTGAGCTACGTCATCAGTACCGGCAGGATGGTGTCCAGGTATCTTCAGCCGGGGCAGCTGGTGGTCCTGGAGTCGACCACCTATCCCGGGACCACCCGTGAACAGCTCGTACCGATCCTCGAGGAGAGCGGACTCAAGGCCGGAGTGGATTTCTTCACCGCCTTCTCTCCGGAGAGGGAGGACCCGGGCAACAAGCACTTTTCCACCAGGACCATACCGAAGCTCGTAGGAGCACTTACGGCCGAAGGAGTGGAAGCCGCGAAGAAGGTCTACTCCTGCGCCGTTGACAACGTGGTCACGGTGAGCTCTCCCGAAGTGGCGGAAATGGCGAAGATAACGGAGAACACCTACAGGGCGGTTAACATAGCGCTTGTGAACGAGCTGAAGATGCTGGCGACCAGGATGGGTGTGGACATCTGGGAGGTCATCGGCGCCGCCTCCACAAAGCCGTTCGGCTACACTCCCTTCTATCCCGGCCCCGGACTCGGGGGACACTGCATACCCATAGACCCTTTCTATCTGACCTGGAAGGCCCACCAGTTCGAGATGCCCACCAGGTTCATCGAGCTGGCCGGAGAGATCAACACCGCCATGCCGGATTTCGTGGTGTCCGTTATCACAAGGGCTCTGAATGACAGGCGGAAGAGCGTGAACGGCAGCAGGGTCATCATACTGGGAATGGCCTACAAGCCGGACATAGACGATATAAGGGAGACTCCGGCGCTCAAGGTAATGGACGGGCTGCTGGAACTTGGCGCCGAAGTGGACTACAACGATCCCTACGTGGGCAGCATAGGGCAGACGAGGCAGACCAGCCGCAGACCGGTTTCCGTGGACCTGACGAAGGAGGCTCTGGCAGGCTACGACTGCGCCGTGATAATCACCGATCATTCCTGCTACGATTACCAGTGGATAGTTGACAACTCGTCCCTTATTGTAGATACAAGAAACGCGTGTTCCGAAGTTGCCAGGGGGATGGAGAAAGTAGTCAAGGCATGAGGTTATCCGCAGTCGTCATTCTCGCGGCGCTGGCGGTCGCTTCGGCCTCCGGTCTCGAAAGGTATACCGTGCCGGGGGTGGAGACCGATGAGGTCCTGATGAGCATTCATGTTTGGGGAGAGGTGCGAAGTCCAGGCACTTACCTGGTGCCCGTTGAAGCCGATCTAGTCGCAGGCTTATCCGCGGCTGGAGGCCCATCTTCCGTTGCGAAGCTCAGCGATGTCAGGATAGTCTACGATGACGGCGAATTGAGGTACGACCTCGACCGCTTCCTTGATGCGGAAGGCGATCCGGTCCCCGGGCTGAGACCTGGGGCGACCATTTTCGTACCCAGACGCGGATTCGAGTGGTGGAAGGAAGTTATAGACTTCTCCTACAAGATCATAGTGGCGGTCAATCTAATATGGATAATGTCGGAGCGCTGAGGGTGTCGGGACGATGAACGACAGAGCCCTTCAGGACGAACGGGAATCCATAGACATATCCGAGTACCTCTGGCTGCTTTACCACAACAAGTGGATTATCCTCGCCTTCCTCGTGGTGTCCGTGGTGGCCAGCATCTGGATCACCGCCAAGACCAGGCCCGTCTACAGGTCTTCCGCTACTTTCATCTACGATCTCAGCAGCAGCATGACACAGACCCTGAACATGTCCAACGTCCTCTGGTTCGAGATGGACCCCATGAGGAACAATCAGATACAGATAATCCACAGCAGGAGCATGGCAGAGGCCGTGGCCGATTCGATACTGAGGTCGCCCAATACTGACAGTCTGCTGACGATACTCTACGCTGACCTGGGAGTACCTCAGGACAATCTCAGGGGATCACTTGTGGGACTGGTCAGGGGAAGCATCTCCGTAAGCAATATGAAGGACACTGATTTCTTCGTTCTGTCGGCCACCGGCTATTCTCCTGCCGCGTCGGCAACCATGGTCAACCTGGTGGTTCAGACCTACTACAAGAAGAACCTCACCGACACCAGGGGAGAGAACACAATGGTCAAGCTGTTCCTGGCGGAGCAGCTGGAGTTCATATCCGCCGAACTTGCAAGCGCTGAGGATTCCCTGACCAGCTTCAAGGAGGAGTACGGGATAGTCAGCCTCAGCACCGAGACCTCCCAGATAGTCCAGAGCCTGTCATCCTTCGAAACATCGGCTGCCAGATCAAGGACCGAACAGGGAGCGCTCGAAGCCCAGAGGTCGTACTTCGAAAGCCAGCTGGAAGCCGGGAGATCGGAACTGGCCGAGGATATAGCCAGTACGAATTCCGCTCTCATATCACAGCTGGAGAACGACATAGCCACTCTGGAATCCACCAGGGCCTCACTGGTATCCAGAGGGACCGGTGAGGAAGAAAACGTCATCCAGGACCTGGACAGCCAGATATCGGCCAGGAGAGAGGCGCTTGCCCGGGCTCTCAGGGAAGTGGCATACAGCCGTTACCCCTACAGTCCTGCGCAGTCGCTCCAGAACATTGTCTCCGAGATGGCCGGAATAGAGGCGGAACTCAGGGCCGAGAGGATCAGGGAGTCGGTCCTCAGGTCGATAATCGTTGATCTCGAGGACAGCATCTCGGTCCTGCCGGAGCTGGAGCTCCGTCTTGCCAGACTGGAGAGGAACTGGACCGTGAGCGAGGACATCTACCTGCTCCTTCGGACCAAGTACGAGGAGGTCAGGATAGCCGAGGCGGGACAGATAGGGAACGTCACCATTGTCGATACCGCGCTTCCCGGAGGGATGATAAAGCCCAACCGGAGACGCAACCTCATCCTCGGCATATTCGCCGGGCTGGCGGCCGGCGTGGGCTTCATCTTCCTGAAGGAGCAGCTTGATTCCTCTGTAAAGAATCCCGAGGACATCGAGCACCTGGATATTCCCGTTGTCGGCGTGATCCCCAGGGTGAGCAGGTCCGATGTCCTCACCGGCGAGGGAAGACAGGGGCTTATCATGATGACGGCTCCGAGACAGGCGGCCAGCGAGGCCTACCGCGACCTGAGGACCAGCCTTCGTTTCAGTGCCACTGACGGCGATATGCGCTCGATCCTGGTCACGAGCGCCGGACCCAGGGAAGGGAAGTCCACTACCGTGGGCAACCTGGCGGTGGCCTTCGCCCAGACCGGCTCCAGTGTCCTTATCGTGGATACCGACATGAGGCGGCCTGTGATGCACAAGATCTTCAATGTGCCCAGGGAGCCAGGATTCTCGGAGGCCATGGCGGGCCTGAACCCTGTGGAGGAGACAATAAAGGCCACGGGTGTGGAGAATCTCTCTGTACTGACCTGCGGATACATACCCCATAACCCGTCCGAGCTGCTGGGAAGCGGAAGGTTCAGGGAGTTCCTGGCCAGGCTGGAGGAGGAATTCGACATCGTGATCCTCGACAGCCCTCCGGTGGCTGTGGTTACCGACCCCATAGTGATCAGCCCCGAGGTGGATGCGACGCTGATGGTGGCAGGGGTCAAAAAGATCGACCGCAAGGTGCTGAAATCCGCCTGGGACAAGCTGAAGCGGGGAACGGGCCGGTGCGTGGGCGCGGTCCTCAACGGTTTCGATCCCGCCAACGTCTACACATCCTACAGCTACTACTCTTACAAGTATCACTACTACTACCAGGATGATGTGAAGAAGAAGCGGAAGACCAGGGACCTCTCCAGAAAAAGACCGGACAAGAGGAACTGAGACCGGCGCCGCTGCTCCTTTCCGGGTACGCCGAATCCATTACATGATATATCATCATTAGAGCACTCCGGTGACCTGCAGTATCCACTGAGGTATCCCAATCATATAAATAGTTGATGATCATGAATATCCATGTTCATCGCCCTTCAACTCGATGACGATGTGGGATGATACCCCATGAAATGGGTTGACAGTGGGAAATTGTGGGATAGAATTGAGCAGGAGGGCAATGTATGAACGAGTACACCGGCAGGCACATACACACACTGGACGACAAGGGAAGGGTGAGTGTCCCCGCCCAGTTCCGCAGGCAGCTTCCCAAGGAAGGGCTGTTCATCGGGAAGGGCATGGAGGGGAGCCTCATCCTCTACCCGCCGGAGAAGTGGGAGAAAGTAAGGGACGGTCTCGCATCCCTCTCAAGGAACATCAGGAGGAACAGGGATATCATTCGGGAGTTCTCCCAGTTCATCAGGCCGGTGAGCATTGACGGCCAGGGACGAATATCAATACCCGCAGACCTTATCGAGATGTCGGGGATAGACCATGAGGTAGTTTTCCTGGGCATGCTGGACTCCATCGAGATATGGGCCGCAGACAGGTACAGCGATCGTAGCGGTGAGCAGGTGTCCTCACTTGAGGAGGCTATCGAGGACATCGACATAGACATCTACTGAGTTGGAATCTCTCCCTTTTCAGGAGGCCTGGTTTCAATGTTCTCAGAAAGAACCGTGACGGACAGCGGGGAAGTCTTCCACGATGGATTGATGATGCCACCCCATGTTCCCGTCATGGCTGATGAAGTGACTCTCTTCCTTGCCGATGGGAAAAAGGAGGGTCTGCTCGTGGACGGGACCGCCGGTGTCGGAGGCCATCTTTCCAGGCTGCTCCGCGCCCTCCCTGGAATGGAGTTTCTCGCAGTGGACCGCGACCCGGCAGCCGTCTCGATACTGAGGAGCAGGTTCGGGGATGAAACCCGGGTAACGGTCAGACATGCTAGTTACAGCGAAATACCCCGCATCCTCGATGAGATGCGGCTTGGCCCGGCTTCCGCGGCGCTCTTCGACCTCGGGCTCTCCTCCCTTCAACTGGACGATCCTTCCAGGGGTTTCTCGCATCGTTGCGACGGACCGCTGGACATGCGGTTCGACGGCACTGAGGGAGATACCGCCGCCAGGCTGGTGAACGGACTCCCCGAGAAGGAGCTTGCAGACATCATCTACAGGTTCGGCCAGGAGGGGCGGAGCAGGAGGATAGCGGAAGCCATAGTAAGGAACAGACCGGTGACCGGTTCCCGTGAACTGGCGGACATAGTCGGCAGTGTGGTCCGGGGGAGACCGGTCAAGGTGCTCTCCAGGGTATTCCAGGCCCTCAGGATCGCCGTGAACGATGAAATGGAACAGCTGGACACACTCCTTGGAGGATTGCACCTGTGGACCGGGCCCGGCGCCAGGATAGCGTTCATAACGTTCCACTCCCTGGAGGACAGAAGGATCAAGCTCCTTTTCCGTGACGACCCGTCCTACCGGGAGAACTCCCCCAGATGGCTTGTGCCGGGAGAAGAGGAAATGGAGCGCAACAGCAGGGCCAGGTCAGCAAGGCTCAGGATGGGCATCAGGACATGAGGGCCGGCATGAGGAGGACTATCCTTGTGATCGCGGCGGGATTCCTGCTGCTCCTTGTACTCGAGGCCGGTATCTATAACTGGAGGCTCATACTGGCCATGCGGTACAGGGACCTCGCCGAGCAGAGCCGTCAGCTGAGCTGGAGAAGGGACGAGCTGCTGGTGGAGAGAGCCGCACTTCTGAGCCCCGAGAGGCTTCAGACCGTGGGTATGGAACTGGGGCTGTCACCGGTCCCACTTCAGAGGGTCTCCGTATTCTCGCCCCATGGACCGTCAACGGGAGGTGAAGCCTGTGTCTGCATGGAGCGGTGAGATATCGCCGGAAAGGCGCTCCGCCAGACTGAAAGTGCTGATGGTCTCGGCCTCCATAGCCTTCCTGATAGTGACGGGAAGGCTGCTGAACATACAGCTGGTCCATCACGAGAGCTACGCCAGAACAGCCAGTATGCAGCATACCACGCTTATCGATGTGGAAGCGAGAAGGGGCAGGATACTGGACAGGAACGGCTACCTGCTCGCGGGGAACAGGACAGTGGCCACATTCCAGGTCTACTGGCCCCAGGTCCCCGAAAGCGAGGACCAGTTCGTGGACAGCCTCATCAGCAGACTGGGCTGCCATGGAATGGTCGAGCCCGGAGGTTCCAGCCGGTGCGGCAATCAGATACTTGCCAAAGATGTTCCCTTCGAGCTGGCGACCGCCGTCATCAACTCCGGGTTGCCCACGGGGGTCAGCGTTCATCTGCAGCAGGAGAGGACCTACCCCATGGGCGACCTCACCGCGGGCATCGTCGGCAGGTGCAGCGGTGAGAGTTCCGAGGGTCTGGAACAGTGGTTCGACCCGGCGCTTCGCGGGACGGACGGAAGACTTTACATGGAGAGAAGCGCCTCCGGCAGATACAACCTCATCGATCCCGACGCCCTGAACATCCCCGCGGTAGACGGACAGGACATCATGCTCACCCTGGACGCCAGGTTTCAGTGCATCCTCATGGAGGAGCTTGAGAGCGCCCTTACCATTTACGGGGGCCAGTGGGCCGCCGCTGTGCTTGTGGACCCCGGGAGCGGAGAGATACTTGCCGCCGGCAGCGTGCCGGTCAGGTCGGAGAACGGTTCCCTGGCAATGAACCACTGTTTTCAGGGTTATCACGAGCCCGGCTCGACTTTCAAAGTAGTGACCTACGCCGCATGCATCGAGGAGGGACTCATCAGCGCAGATGAGACATTCAACTGCAGCGATGGGTTCATAGACGTGGCGGGAGACAGCATCTCCGACGCCCACCGGCTGGGAGTCCTGAACAGGGACGAGATCATCATCAATTCCAGCAATGTGGGCACTGTTATGCTGGCCCGTTCGCTGACGGACTCCACTCTGTGCAGTTACTGCACCCGATTCGGTTTCGGCCTCAAGACGATGATCGAGTATCCCGACGAATCCAGGGGAATACTGCCGAGGCCCGGTTCTGCGGGCTGGTCCGGAGTCTCCTCCGCCCAGATAGCGATCGGTCAGGAAGTAACGGTGACGCCGCTGCAGATGGCCATGGCCTACAGCATAATAGCCAACGGCGGCACCCTCTTCTATCCAAGGCTGCTCCTGGCATGCAGGCAGGGGGATACCTGGGTAAGCGAGAGTTCCATCGTCAGGTCACACCCTCTCTCCACAGAAACGGCAGCCACGGTGCGCAGAACGCTGAGAGCCGTGGTCGAAGAGGGAACGGGTGCAAGCGCATCCGTGGACGGTGTGGCGGTGGGTGGAAAAACAGGCACCGCGGAAAGGCTCAGCGGGGATTCCGGATATCTGAGCGCATTCGTGGGTCTGGTGCCTGCGGAGAACCCGAGCTTCGTCCTCACCGTGGTGATCGACGGACCGGACTACCAGTACCGCTGGGGAAGCGCTTCCGCAGCCCCGGTCTTCTCCAGGATGGTAACCCGGATCCTGGCTGTGGAGCCTTGTCTGGCACTGGGAAGAGGCGGTTGCGGCAACGACCTCGTGGCGGTGGTGATCGAATGAAGCTGGAGAATATTCTCAGGAGTACGGGTATACGTGTTCCCGAAGACCTTGCTGAACTGGACATAACCTCGATACATGAGGACTCGAGGCTGGTGGCGCCCGGGACCCTCTTCGTGGCTGTCAGGGGTTTTTCAACGGACGGCCACCTCTTCATCGAACAGGCTCTGGGGAAGGGCGCCTCGGCGGTGATATCGGAGGAGGCTCTCGAAGGCGACGCAAGGATCCTTCTGAACCCCGGAGGCGACAACAGGCTGATCCTTTCGGCGATCTCAGCGGAATTCTACCGTAAACCATGGAATGAGCTTTCAGTATTCGGGATCACCGGGACCAACGGCAAGACCTCCACTGCCAGGATGCTGCGCTGGATACTGGAAAAGAACGGCATGCAGACGGGGCTGATGGGAACCGTCGGCCATCTGGTGGGAGGTCGGGAGGTGCCCGCCGTCATGACCACTCCGGGTGCCCTGGAAATCGCTGGGCTGATGAGGCGGATGGTGGAGGCCGGGGACAGGTGCTGCGTGATGGAGGTTTCCAGCCATGCCCTCTCCCTCGGAAGAGTCGAAAGCGTGAAGTTCGATCTGACTCTGTTCACGAACATCACCCAGGATCATCTTGATTACCACCGTGACATGGACGATTACCTCCGGTGCAAGAAGCACCTCTTCGACCTCAGGAAGACCGGGGGCAGCGCCGTTGTAGGAACCTATTCGGAAGGATTCCCCAATGTTGAGGGAGGAGTCACCTTCGGTCTTCGGGAATGCGATGATTACCGTATCGAGGACGTAGATACCTCTCTGTCGGGAATATCCTTCCGGCTGGTCTCAAAGGGCTTTTCCCTGCAGGCGCGAATGCAGGTACCGGGAAAGTTCAATGTGTTCAACGCCGCCGGGGCTCTTGCCGCTGCGGTGGAGAGAGGGATCGAGCCGGGGGCGGCTGCCGGCGCCCTCGAGGACTTCCCGGGCGTTCCGGGCAGGTTCCAGCCGGTGGATCTAGGTCAGGATTTCCTTGTGGCGGTCGACTACGCCCATACTCCCGACGCACTGGCAAGGGTCCTGGAACAGGCTTCACAGCTCACCGGGAACAGGGTCATCGCCGTATTCGGCGCCGGAGGTGACAGGGACAGAGCCAAGCGACCGGTCATGGGACGGATAGCCGCGGACCTGGCCGACATCCTCATAGTAACCAGCGACAATCCCAGGACGGAAGACCCGAACATGATCATCAGCCAGATAATGAATGGGATCGGACCCGATGACACTGGAAGGGTCGCGGTGGAGCCTGACAGGAGAGCCGCCATAAGGACCGCCGTGAGAATGGCAGAGAGCGGTGATGTGGTGGTCATCGCCGGGAAGGGGCATGAGGATTACCAGATAATCGGTCTTGTGAAAGTCCATTTCGACGACCGCGAAGAGGCTGCCGCCGCACTGAGGGAAGTGCTCGAATGATCACCCTCGGCGACATCGCCGGAGCCTCTGGCGGATGGGTCTCACCGGTCAGCGCCGCGCGATCGGTGAGCGACTGCGTCATCGATTCGAGGATGGCGGGGGAAGGGTCGCTTTTCTTCGCCCTCAAGGGCGCTCATGCCGATGGACACGACTATGTGGAGGATGTCCTGCGAAGGAACGGAATGGCCGTTGTCTCCAGGGGAGGTGAAAGGGAAGGTACGGTGGTGGTCCGCAGCGTCGAGAACGCTCTCCTTGATGCGGCCGGATGGAGGAGGAGCACCATCGGATGCAGGGTCCTGGCCGTCACGGGATCCAGCGGCAAGACCACCACAAGGAGGCTCCTGACAGCCGCCCTTGAATGCCGGTTCCGCGTTTACGGAACCCCGGGCAACCTGAACAACCATCTAGGCCTCCCTCTGGTCATCCTCAACGCTCCGGAGAAGGACCCGGACGTCATGGTGCTGGAAATGGGCATGAACCATCCCGGAGAGCTGCTGGTGCTCGGCCGTGCGGCCCGTCCCACCGATTGCCTCATAACAAGCATCGGTCGAGCCCACATGGAGTTCTTCGGATCCCTCGACGAAGTAGCCGGGGCGAAGTCCGAACTGATCTCCTCCACGGAGCCGGAAGGGTACTGCGTGATCCCTGCCGGTCAGGGGATACTTGAACGGGCCGCCATGCGGAGGGGTCTTCGGACCAGGTTCTTCGGCGAAGGGGGGGACGCCTGGATCGAGATCGGTGATGATGGTGTCTGCACTCTCCATCCATGGATGGTTCCCGTGAAACTCAGTCTCAGGGGCAGGCACAACTGCGTGAATGCGGCGGCGGCGGCCCTCATGGCCAGTCTCCTGGGCGTGCCTCCGGAGGCTTCAGCCGCGGCCATGTCCCTCGTGCAGCCCTCGGGGGGAAGAGGGCGCATCGTCAGGACCGGCGGACTGGTGATAATGGACGAAAGCTACAATGCGAATCCCGACTCCACTCTTGCATGTCTCGATGTACTGGACAGGACCTCCGGGAGGAAGGCGGCCGTTCTCGGCGATATGAGGGAGCTGGGAGAGAAAGGCCCCGAGTTCCACAGGGAGATCCTGAGGAAGGCCGATGCCCTGGGCCTTGAACTGCTGATACTCACGGGCAGCATCTACGGTTCCGTGGCAGAAGAGGTAAGGGGCACTGAAGTACTTGTCGCTACGGACTGGAAGGAAGCCCTGATACTGCTCCGCGAACGATTGAGGGGGCAGTGCACGGTGCTGGTGAAGGGATCCAACTCACTGAGACTGGGAGAGCTGGTCCGATCCCTGGAAGAAGGTGACTGATGCTCTACTGGATACTCTACCCGCTCCGGGAAGCCGCTTCTTTCTTCAACCTGTTCGGATACATTACCTTCAGGGCTGCCGGCGCCACATTTACGGCCATGCTGGTGGCCTTCGCCGCGGGACCGGCTGTGATACGGTTCCTGAGAAAGCACCAGATAGGCCAGACCGTTCGGGAAGACGGTCCCCGGAGCCATCTGAGCAAGGAAGGAACTCCGACAATGGGCGGCCTTCTGATACTGGTGGCCGTGCTTCTGCCTGTTCTGCTATGGGGAAGACTGGACAACCGGCTTCTGATGGTTGTCCTGATATCAACCATATGGATGGGCCTGATCGGTCTTCTCGATGATTACCTGAAGGTTATCAGACGCTGTCCTAAGGGGCTGGTGGGTCGGTACAAGCTGGCGGGGCAGTTCATTCTCGGGCTCGCGATGGGCATCTGGCTCTGTTTCACTCCTGTACAGCCGGGCGCCTCACCCGATCCCGCCGTCTTCCCATCGGTCAGGACCATAGACCTTGATTCGACACAGGAAATCGACATCCGCTCCACAGAGACCACCGTCCCCTTCATCAAGAGCGTAAGGGTCGACCTGGGGCTGTTCTACATACTGTTCGTGGCACTGGTCCTGGCCGGAACAGCCAATGCCGTCAACCTTACCGACGGGCTGGACGGGCTGGCCACGGGCGTGAGCCTTGTTTCGATACTGACATTCGCCGCCATGGCTTACCTCCTCGGGAACGTCAACTTCGCTGAATACCTGCAGTTCTCGTATCTGCCGGGAGTCGGTGAGGTCCTGGTCTTCGCCGGCGCCATGGCGGGGGCGTGCCTGGGTTTCCTCTGGTTCAACGCGCCGCCGGCATCGGTCTTCATGGGGGATACGGGTTCCCTTGCACTGGGAGGCGCCATCGGCTCAATGGCGGTGGTGACCAGGAACGAACTCCTTCTCTTCCTTGTGGGCGGGGTATTCGTGGCTGAAGTCATCAGCGTCGTTGTGCAGGTCAGCTGGTTCAAGAGGACTGGAAGAAGAGTGTTCAGAATGGCTCCCATCCATCACCATTTCGAGCTGATGGGGTGGAGGGAGAGCAAGGTAGTGGTAAGGTTCTGGATAATAGCCGCCATACTGGGGCTCCTGGGACTCACCACATTGAAGATCAGGTGATGATGGGATACTGGACCGACGGAGACAAGACCATGGGAGTGCTGGGCCTGGGAAGGAGCGGCAGGGCGGCGGCGGCTCTGCTTCGCCTCCGCGGATTCACGGTTCTGGGTCTGGACAGCAGCCCGAAGGTGGCGGAGTGCGTTGACTGCAGCAGTGTCATCACCGGCGACGAGGACATCCTGAGGGCGCTTGAACGCCTTGACGGCATGGTCGTGAGCCCGGGGGTGGACCCTGTATCCGCGGTGCCTGCAGCGGCACGGGAGCTGGGCATTCCGGTGATAGGCGAGATAGAACTGGCTTTCCAGAATTCCGACATTCCTGTCCTTGCCGTTACGGGATCCAACGGGAAGACCACCACCGTGGAGTGGCTGGCATACACTCTCAGGAAGGCCGGTCTGGACGCCGTGGCTGCCGGGAATACGGGTTATCCCTTCAGCACAGCCGTCATCGAAAAGCCCGACGCCGACTGGGTCTCCCTCGAGGTCAGCAGCTACCAGCTGCAGACGGTGGAGACCTTCCGGCCCGAGGCAGCGGTCATACTTAACATTACTCCGGATCACCTCCAGCGGCACGGCAACCTGCCCGAATACGTCAACGCCAAGGCCAGGATCTTCATGAACCAGCATGATGACGACATCCTGATCCTCAACAGGGACGATCCCGGCTCCGTACCCCTCTCCGGACGGACCTCCGGGATAGAATGGTACTTCTGTACGGGGAAAAGCGTCGAGACGGGCGCGTGGGTGAAGGACGGCACCATCGTCCTCACAGGTCCATACGGCGACAGACCCGTGATCGAAGCCGGCAGACTCTCAATCCCCGGCGCCCATAACCTGTCCAATGCCCTGGCGGTGGTGTGCCTGGCGGCAAAGGCCGGTCTCGAGCCCGATCAGATGGTGGAGGGTCTGTCGACCTTCAGGGGAGTGCCCCACAGGATCGAGTGGATCATGGACCTCGACGGTATTTCCTTCGTGAACGATTCCAAATCCACCAATCCGGATTCCCTGAAAGTCGCCCTGGAGAGTTTCACCCGTCCGCTGGTCCTTATCGCCGGCGGACTGGCGAAGGAAACCGATTACGGCCATCTCAGGAGCCTGATAAGTGAGCACGCCAGAGCGGTGGTGCTGATAGGCAAGGCTGCTGAGATGCTTTCGGAGGCATGGTCCGGCACCGTCCCGATCTGGCTGGAAGACGACATGGAGCGGGCAGTGGCCAGGGCTTTCGGAGAAGCAGCGCCGGGAGACGCGGTGCTTCTTTCGCCCGGCTGCGCCAGCTTCGACCAGTACGCCAATTTCGAAGAGAGGGGAGAGCATTTCAGAAAACTGGTGGAGGAAATGGCATGAGATACGTGAAACCAGCTGCAGCACGCAACGCCATGCTTCTGGCTGCGGCCCTTCTCCTTATCTTCGGGACCCTTGCGGTGTTCACGGCCAGCTCCTTCAAGTCGCTCCTTCTGACCGGTTCCGAATCCAGCACCCTCTTCCTTGTTCCGCATCTGAAGAAGATACTGGCCGGCGTTATCGTCGGGCTTCTCCTGTACAGCGTTCCCCAGGAGGCGCTGAAGAGGTCCGCGCCATATTTCTATGGTTTGTCCCTGGCTCTTCTGGCAGGCCTCCTTGTGCTGAAGGGCACTCGCTGGGCACCTGTCATCAACGGTTCCGCCAGATGGCTGACCCTTCCCGGTGGATTCAGGATCATGCCCTCCGAGATCGCAAGGATCACATACGTTCTGCTGGCGGCCTCCCTTGTCTCCAGCGGTACGATCCGCGCCAGGACCGGTCCGGGTGTGTCCTGGCTCACGCTCCTTGCAGTCGTTCCCGCAGCGCTTGTTGCTATGCAGCCTGATTTCGCGGGAGGGATGTACATACTCATGGTGATGGCCGTGGTCCTGTTCCTGGCGGAATCAAGGTTCAGGGACATGCTCGTGCTCTTTCTCATCATGCTGGCCTTCGCTTCCGTCGTCGTCTTTTCCTCCGATTACAGGAGGGAGAGACTGGTCAGCTGGTTCTCCCCCGGAGATGCAGCCGAGGCTTCCACTTACCAGCCTGAACAGGCCTGCATCGCCCTGGGCAGCGGGGGGCTGATGGGCAGAGGCATCGGCAGGGGAAGGCAGCAGCGGGGATTCCTGCCCGAGGCCTTCTCGGATTACATACTGGCCGTCATCGGCGAGGAGACAGGGTTCCTGGGGGTGCTTCTGATCCTTGCAATGCTCTTCCTGATGCTGATGTCCGGCTGGCTCATCGCCGACGGAGCAGACCACCTGTTCGGCTATCTCGTATCCGGGGGTCTGATGGCTTCCATCGCCCTGGGCATGTTCATTCACATAGCCGTTGTCACGAGGATGTTCCCTTCCACCGGCATGCCCCTCCCGCTGGTCTCATGGGGCGGCTCGAACCTCATGATCACCCTTGGAAGCCTTGGAATAGTCTCCAGGGTGGCGAGGGAAGGAGGCGGGAAATGAGGCTTACCATAGCCGGCGGCGGTACGGGAGGTCACATCAGCCCTGCCATAGCCGTGGGCGAGGCCGTCAGAGAGTTGAACCCCGGTGCGGAGATCAGTTACGTCGCCACCCCGAGACCGGTGGACCGGAGGATGTACGCGGACCTCGGGGATGCGGTCCATGTGCTTGATCCGCCCAGGGTCGACCGCGGACTGACGGACATGGTCCTGCTGCCGTGCAGAGCCGTGCGCGAGTACGCCAGGGCCAGGAAGCTTCTGCGGAACATCGGCACCACGGTCCTCTTCGCCACCGGGGGTTACCCATCCATCTTCCCTCTCCTGGCAGCCCGCAGGATGGGCATTCCCACGGCCATCCACGAGTCGAACAGCATACCAGGAAGGGCCAACAGAATGGCCGCCCGATTCGCCGATGTGGTCATGACCGGTTTTCCCTCGGCATCGGGCAGGTTCCGGAGCGAAACCATATTAACCGGGAACCCTGTTCGCCCTTCGATGAAAAGGTACGACCGGTCCGTTGCTCGCAGGGAGCTCGGGTTGCCCGGGAATGCTCGGGTGGTGCTCTTCCTCGGTGGAAGCCAGGGGGCCAGGGCCCTTAACGACCTGGCCCTGAAGGTCCCGGATGGGATCCATCTGCTCCTGCAGTGCGGAAGCAGGGACCTGGACAGGGTCATGGGGTTGTACGCAGGCGACCCTCGAATGAAGATCTTCGACTTCATGGACGATCCCGCGCTGCTCTATTCAGCCGCCGACCTGGCAGTGGCCCGGTCCGGCGCCATGACGGTGGCGGAGCTGGCCTGGTTCAGGCTGCCGGCCGTGTACGTCCCGTATCCCTTCGCGGCGGACGATCATCAGAGGTGGAACGCGGAGGAAGTGGCATCGAAGGGCGGAGCGATAGTCATGGAACAGGACTCCATCTCGGCGGAGGCACTCTGGACAGGTGTCACGGGACTCTTCAGGGACAGAGAAGCCCTGGACCGCATGGGCAGTGATCTGGCTGCGTTCATGCCCGTTAATCCTGCCGTCCTGATTGCACGGGCAGTTATGGAACTGGCTGAGGGGAGGGGCCGGAATGGCTGACAGCGTCCACCTGCTGGGGATCTGCGGCAGCGGAATGAGCTCCCTCGCCCTCTGGTACGCGAGCCGGGGCTACAGCGTCAGCGGCTGCGACAGGGCTCCGGGAGAGAACCTGTCGGAGCTGGAGAGCGCCGGTATAAGGGTTTTCAACGGGCACAGTCCCTCCCATGTGGAGGATTGCGACACTGTGGTGTACAGCGCCGCCGTTCCTTCGGATCACCCGGAGTTGCTGGAAGCCGGGAGAAGAGGTCGGAGGATACTCAGAAGGAGCGAGGCCCTGGCCGAGCTGGCCAACGGCTCGCATCTGCTTGCCGTGGCCGGTGCCCACGGGAAGACCACCACCACCGCCATGACGGGCTGGATACTTCAGGAGACGGGCCTTGATCCCACCGTGATGGTCGGAGGCAGGGTGTCCGCCTGGGGCGGGAACTTCAGGGCGGGATCCATGGTCTCCATCGTGGAGGCTGACGAATATGACAGGGCTTTCCTGAGACTCAGTCCCGAAGCGGCCGCCGTGACCACTTTCGCCATCGATCATCTGGAGTGCTACGGCACTCCAGAGGCTCTCTCAATGGCCTTTGGCGTGTTCCTTGAGATGACCAGACCGGGGGGGACAGTGATAGTGCCTGCGGGTAACGCAGACCTTGCGGTGTGGGCGGCGCGTATAGGGCGGACCGTTATCACCACGGGTCCCGAGGGCGAGGTCTATTTCAGAGGTATCGAAGGGACGGGCTGGGAACAGGAATATACCCTTGGTGATCTCAGGGGAGTCCTTCCCGTACCCGGAAGCCATAACCTGCGGAACGCCGAGACCGCTGCGGCGCTGGCGGGGACCCTGGGTGTGAGCCATGAGGAGTCGGTGGAGGCGCTTAAGTCATTTCCCGGTGTCTCGAGACGACTGGAAAAGATCGGCAGCCTGGGAGAAACCCTGCTGCTTTCCGATTACGCACACCATCCCGATGAGATCCGTGCCGCCCTCGAAGCCGTGTCGAGGATTACCTCCGGGACCGTCGGAGTGGTCTTCCAGCCCCACCTGTTCTCCAGGACGGCGGCCCAGGCCGGCGAGATGGGTGAAGCACTCTCCATCGCCGACTGGTCACTTCTGCTGCCCATCTATCCCGCCAGGGAAGAACCGTTGCCGGGCGTGAACAGCTCGCTGGTATCGGAAGCATGCACCAGGGCCGGGGGAGACAGCATTCCATGCGATCCCGGCGAACTGCGGGAAATGCTTTCGATGAGGAATGCCGACGTTGTGATCTTCATGGGCGCCGGAAGCGTGGACTCCATCGGACGAGGGATCGCCGGGGTGTCGGCATGAGGGAAAGAAGAATGAAGGTCTTCTGGGTCCTCCTGATATCCGGTATCTGCGCTTTCGCGCTTTCAATGGGATACAGGTGGTTCGAGAGAGGAGGAGCCTTCGATCTGGATACCGTCAGGATAAGGGGTATAAGGAGAGCCGATTCCTCTGTTGTCTGCCAGGCGGTGCAGCCGCTCTTCGGAAGGTCCATCTGGCAGCTGGACCTGGAGCAGCTGCAGCAGATCCTATCGGAGATCCCCGGAATAGATTCCGCAAGGGTCAGAAGAGTGCCGCTGAGGACCCTGGTTCTGGAACTGGATGTATCGCAGCCTTCCTTCGCCATATCCGACAGTACGGGAAAAGCTGCGGTCTCAACACTGGGCGAGATACTTCCAGACAGGTTCCTGAGTGACAGTCTTCCCGTGGTCGATGTCCAGGTGCCCATCGGGTCCCAGGTCCTTCAGAGGCTGGCCCTGTGGTTCGGTGAGGAAGGGACGGAGTCTGACGGTCTTCTTTTCAGCTACACGCAGCGTGGAGTGTCCGTCCTGGTGGATCAGAAGTGCAGCGTGCTGCTGGGCAGCGAGGATCTGACCGGCAGATGGGCCGGCTACAAGGTACTGTCATCGTCCATGGGGGGCTGCGGTGATTTTCGCGAGGTGGATATGAGGTACTCGGGACAGGCGGTTCTAAGGATGGCTCAGGCCGGCGCCGCAGGGGAGGTGATGCGGTGACCCAGGAAGTTTTCTCAGGGATCGACATTGGCAGTGACAGCGCTGTCTGCGTAATAGCGGAAGTGGATGATGAAGGTGTCCTGCACATCATAGGTGCAGGCCAGTCAGCCACTTCAGGCAGCGTCCTCGAGGGAGTGATCGTGGATCTCCAGGGAGCGTCCCAGGCCGTTTCCCGCGCAGTGGCCGAGGCGGAAACCCTTTCCTCCTGGAAGGTGGCTGAGGCTGCGGTGTCAATCAGCGGCTCCCATGTGAGGGGATTCCCCGGAAGGGGAACGGTGAATGTGGAGCGCGAGGATGAATACGTATCCGGCAAGGTGACATGGATGGACATAGAGGACGCCCTGGAGACCGCTCAGCTTATCAAGCTCCCCCGGGAATCCATGGTCCTCCGCACCGAGAAGTGCGGATACACCATCGACGGATCAAGCATGCTTCAGCGGCCGCCGGTAGGGCTGAGAGCGGAAAGGCTCACGGCGGACATCTACATGATCACGGCGGATCGCACCGCCGTCCTCAACCTTGAGCAGGTGATCCATGACGCCGGTATAGGTGTGAGTGCCATCTATCCCGCAGCCACTGCGTCCGCCAGGTCCGTTCTGACCCGGGATGAGATGGAGATGGGCGTGGTACTGGTGGATATCGGAGCCAGCACCACGGACCTTGCCGTATACCATTCCGGCGCCCTGGCCCATCTATCGGTGATACCTGTCGGGGGAGATTCCATAAGCATGGCTCTTCAGCAGATACGGATACCCAGGCACGAGGCTGAGAGGCTCAAGAGGGAGAATGTGGACCTTGTCAGGGGGAGGAAGGGACAGGACAGGGAGATAAGCGTGAGCACCTTCGGAGGCAGGAACACGGTACCCATTTCCGGAGAGGCGGTCAATGAGATCGCCTACCGCAGCGTAGGGAGCCTGATGGGCGACATACTCTGCGAGCTGAGACAGGCCGGGATACAGGAATCCGACGTGCCGGCCGGCCTTGTCCTCTCAGGAGGGACTTCTCACCTGAAGGGTCTCGCCGAGGCCGCGTCCCGCATCACGGCTCTTCCCGTGGAGGTCGGCAGGCCGGGAGGAGTCGATGTTTCCTCCTCCCTGATAGAGAACGCGGAGTTCGCCAACGCCGTGGGGCTGGTACTGCTTTCACAGGAGGAGGAGAAGGAACAGGAGCAGAGGAACAGGAGCAATCCGCTCGAGAAAGCGGCATCACGGATAAAGGGATTGATAAGGAAACTGAGATGATCAAAAAGGGAGGCATGATGTTACCTCAAGAGGACGGACCCAGGCTCCAGATAGTGGATGTCACCGAGGAGTTCCACGGCAAGCCCAAGATCGTCGTGGTCGGAATCGGCGGGTGCGGGTGCAACGCCATAGACAGGATGCTGGGCGCCGACATCATCGGCGTCGAGTACATCGCGATGAACACCGATCTCCAGGCGCTCCAGAACTGCGAGGCCGATCTCAAGGTCCAGCTGGGTCCGAAGCTCACCGGTGGTCTCGGCGCCGGAGGGAACGTCGAGACAGGCGAAAGCTCCGCAGAGGAGAGCAAGGACGAGATAATCGAGAGCATGCAGGACTGCAGCATGGTCTTCATCGCCGCGGGGATGGGCGGCGGCACCGGCACGGGAGCGGCTCCGGTGGTTGCCAGGATCGCCAGGGAACTCAGCGCAATCACTGTAGGCGTCGTGACAAGGCCCTTCGAGATCGAGGGAGCTGTCAAGAAGAACAGGTCGGAACAGGGCATCTCTGCCCTGAGAAA
>JAFGPK010000031.1 GCA_016936235.1 Candidatus Fermentibacteraceae bacterium
ATGCCGGAGTCCAGAGGTCTCAGTTCCGCGGCCGGGAGAAGGTGGAGCCCGGAGGCCGCCATCTCTACCCTTTCCAGCGGTACGGCGCTGAAGGATACGCTGCGGGCTCCTTCAGGCAGCAGGAAGACCTGGGGAGCAGCGGGCAGGAGGGGAGTGCCCGGGGTTCCCCTCTCCTCGAAGCCGCAGCCCTCCACGAAGGACCATCCGTCCAGGGTTCCGAAACTGAATGCCGAGGGATCGTACTCCACGGTCCTGACCATGGAACCGCCCATGATGGGAAGACATACAAGAAGAAGGATGAACGGGACCGGGATTCTCAAGTTCGATCACTCCCTTACATCAGGCTTGCCTTGAATATATTACATCCTGAGAGGATTCGTTCCCGCCGCTGAACCGTGAGTATTGGAAGGTGTGCATTGAAGACCAAGAATTTCAGGGTAGTACCCAGAATCCCCGAGCAGCTGGACGCGTTGAAGAAGATAGCCTACAACACCTGGTGGACCTGGAACACCCAGGCCATCGAGCTGTTCAGATGGATAGACTCGGACCTCTGGGAGAGCTGCTACCACAATCCGGTGAGACTTCTGGGCCATGTGAGCCAGGAAAGGCTGGAGGAGCTGTCATCGGACAACGTCTACCTCTCCCATCTTGAAAAGACTGCTGAGCGGCTGGAGGATTACCTCGCAAGGAAGACATGGTTCGACATCCAGAGGACTCAGCAGGAGGTGGAAGGGAAGGATTTCCTCGTCGCGACATTCTCCGCCGAGTTCGGGCTGCATGAAAGCATACCCATCTATTCGGGTGGTCTGGGGATCCTGGCCGGCGACACCATAAAGAGCTGCAGCGAACTGGGGCTTCCCGCCGTGGGCGTATCGCTCCTCTACAGGCACGGTTACTTCAGCCAGTACCTCAACAGCGACGGATGGCAGCAGGAGCGGTACTTCATCAACGACTATTCCAATATGCCTGTGGACCCGGTCTACAGCGAGGACAGGATCCAGGTCACTGTGGACGTGCCCCTGGCCGAAAGGACCGTGAAGGCCGCGGTCTGGCAGGTGAAGGTCGGCAGGGCCTGCCTGTACCTTCTGGACACCAATCTTCCGGAGAACAGCAGCAGCGACAGGGGTATTACGGGACAGCTCTACGGCGGCGACCGCGAGATGAGGTTGAAGCAGGAGATAATCCTCGGCGTCGGTGGTCTCCGCGCACTGGATGCCATGGAACTGCGCCCGACGGTCAGGCATATCAACGAGGGTCATTCGGCGTTCCTCATAGTCGAGCGGATAAGGCAGCTCATGGAGGAGGGTCTCACCTTCCCCGAGGCTCGGGAGCTGGTGGTTGCCGGTAACGTGTTCACCACCCATACACCGGTTCCCGCCGGCAACGAGGAGTTCGCCCCGGAACTTGTGGTGAAATACCTGAACCCGATGATACGTGCCATCGGCCTTTCCGACGAGGAGTTCCTGGATTTCGGTCACTACGATGACAACCCGAATTTCTCCATGACCGTGTTCGGCCTGCGATTCTCCAGGTTCCGCAACGGCGTGAGCAGGCTGCACGGAGAGATATCCAGGGACATCTGGAAGGATGTCTGGCCCCGCCTGCCCGCGGCGGATACGCCCATTACACATGTCACCAACGGCATTCACCCTGAAACCTGGGTTTCCGATGAGATGGAGAAGCTCTTCACCCGGTACGTGGGACCGCGCTGGTCCAGCAACAGGACCGACGCCGACGAATGGGAGAAGGTGGAGAAAATCCCTGACTCGGAACTCTGGCCCGCCCATACGAGGATGAGGGAGAGGCTGATATCCTGGGCCAGGGAGAGATGGGAGACCCAGATTTCCAGGATGGGGCTTCTGAAACCTCACCTGGAGGACATGCCGGTACTGGACCCTGAGGTGCCCACCATCGGCTTCGCCAGGAGGTTCGCGTCTTATAAGAGGGCGACGCTCCTCCTGCGCGACAGGGAGAGACTGGCCAGGATAGTAAACAATCCCGAGCGCCCAGTGCAGCTGATATTCGCCGGAAAGGCCCATCCCCACGACGCCGCCGGCAAGGAGCTCATCAGGGAGATAGTCCATCTCTGCATGAGGGAGGAGTTCTACGGCAAGGTTATCTTCCTGGAGGACTACAGCATGGACATGGCCAGGCACATGGTCCAGGGGGTCGACGTATGGCTGAACACCCCCCGCCTCCCGAACGAGGCCTGCGGGACGAGCGGCATGAAAGCGTGCTTCAACGGGGTGATACACTGCAGCGTGCCCGACGGATGGTGGGCCGAGGCATACCAGCCGGGAATAGGATGGTCGATAGGCTCGGGGGAGGAGTACGAGGACCCGGAGGTGCAGGACAGGCTGGAGGCCAAGGCGCTCTACAATATCATCGAGAACCAGATAATCCCCATCTTCTACGACCGGGACAGGAACGATATACCGGTGAACTGGCTCAAGATCGTCAAGGATTCCATGAAGGCCATATGTCCCGTCTTCAGCAGCAACCGCATGCTGGCGGAGTACGTGTCCATTTTCTACATACCGGCGTACAAGAACACCGGCAGGCTCACGGAGGACAACTACGCCGGCGCCAGGGAACTCGCGGGATGGATGGAGATGGTAAGACAGAACTGGGAGTCGGTGAAGATCGAGTCCGTGGATGCGGAGATCGAGAACGGAACATGTTCCGTCGGCGACCCCCTTCCGGTT
The DNA here is from genome assembly GCA_016936235.1 of Candidatus Fermentibacteraceae bacterium. Classification (GTDB taxonomy): domain Bacteria; phylum Fermentibacterota; class Fermentibacteria; order Fermentibacterales; family JCC-6; genus Aegiribacteria. The sequence continues at coordinate 2,706 of JAFGPK010000031.1, forward strand.
ACGGTGGGTGTGCGGGCACCGGGTCTCGGTCCCGATGACCTGCTGGTGGAAGTCCAGCACGGCAGGATAGAGCACGACGGGTGGCTGGCCCAGAGGGAATCGGTCCGTCTGATGTTCGAGAGTGAGGTGAACGGGGTCATGATGTTCAAGGGCGCATTCCAGTGCAGCCATTCGGGCCACCAGGGCTTTACGGTTAGAATACTGCCATATCACGGTGATTTCGGCAGGATAATAGAGCCCAATCTGGTAAGCTGGTGGGAGTGACGGTCGCCCTGGCACTTGACCCTGAAGAGCCGGAATCATATTCTCAGTATGGGGTAAATCTGACTTATGGAATTTCGATGCTAACACAGAAAGGAAAGAACATGAAGAATGTCTTCTTCACATTGTGCGCTGCACTGCTGATACTGGCCCCGGCGGCGCTGGCCGACTGGTCCGACAACTTCGACTCCTACGCCCTGGGAAGCGGCCTTCACGGTCAGGGCGGATGGGAAGGCTGGCAGGGAGATCCCGGACCCGATGCCTACGTCACCGATGACCAGGCCTACTCCACTCCCCATTCCGCCGCCATCATCCCCACCTCCGACATAGTGCAGCCCTTCGCCGAGACAGGCGGAACATGGACCATGACCGCGTGGTGCTACGTCCCCTCCGGATCCACAGGAGACCAGTACTTCATAATGCTCAACCAGTACTACCCCGCCACCAACAACTGGTCGGTTCAGATCCAGTTCGATTCCGACGCGGGCAACGTCATCGACTACTACAGCTCCTCCACCACTCCCATCATCAACGACCAGTGGGTGAAGGTCAACCTGGACATACATCTCGACATGAACAGCTACGACATCTACTACAATGACGCCTTCCTGGCCTCCAACGCCTGGCAGTCGGGCGGTTCGGACGCCATCGCGGCCCTCGACCTGTTCTCTGACGGCGGAAGCACGATCTACTGGGACGACCTGAATCTCCAGGGTGGCGGCGCCCTCGAGCACACCACATGGGGCAACATAAAGACCGTACTTCAGTAGCACTTTCCCGGAACGGAAAGGGAGCCGGCGCTGCCGGCTCCCTTCTTCATTTCCGCCGGCCGCACTTGACAGGGCAGACGGACAGGCGCCATTTTTTAAGTCACGACGCGGGAGCGCAAGGGGACTGGTGTCCCTCCCGGACTTCAAATCCGGTGCTGGGTGCTAGAACCACCCTGGGTGGGTTCGATTCCCACACGTTCCCGCCAATCTCTTACTCCACCCCGGCTATGAAGTCCAGCACCATGCCCGCCAGCGTGTATCCGAATATCCCAGGTATGGTAATGAGGCTGGGAATCCTGTTACGCACCCTGCCCCTCCGCAGGGTGATGTCCTCATGGTCCGGCGGAAGTGAATGACCGTCCGCGGGTTCGATGGAGTACACGCAGGCTATCCCTTCCTCTATACCCCTTTTGCGCAGGTACTTCCGCAGCTGCCTCGCCAGGGGACAGCCCATGGTCTCCGAAATGTCGCCGGTCCTGAGCTGTCCAGGATCCCTCCTGCCCGAGGCACCCATGCTGCTGAATACTGGAATTCCCCTGGCCAGGCACTCCTCGAGGAGAGCGGCCTTGGGATTAAGACTGTCGATCGCGTCTATCACTGCATTCGGGGCAGGCGCGAGCAGGGAACCCGCGGTATCTGCATGGAAGAACGTCTCCTCGGTTGTAACAGCAGTATCGGGGCACATCCTCCTCAGGCTGCAGGCGACGATGTCCACCTTGGACCTGCCGCAGTCCTCCGGCCCGGCCAGGGGATTCCTGTTCAGCGATGTTGCCGTCAGTCTGTCAAAATCAACCAGGCGCAGGGAACCTATCCCGCTCCTCGCCAGGGCAAGGGCCGCGTGGCAGCCCACCCCGCCGAGGCCGAACACGGTCACGCATGATCCCCGGACCTTCCGGAAACCCTCCTCGCCCAGGAAGTCGATGACCCTGTGGAACCTTCTCTCAGCTTCCATGCAGACCGAAGAGCCTTTCAGCGTTGACCGTGGTGATCCGTGCCGTCTCATCGAGACTGATACCCCGGAGTCCGGCAATGGCCCCTGCCACCCTCCCGATATGTGCGGGCTCCACCTCTTCGGGTTCAAGGCCGTACATCCCTATGGAAGGGGAATCGGTCTCGAGGAGCATCCTGTCCATGGGAACCACTGCGGCCGACCGTCTGGCTCTCTTCGCTCCTGGTCTTGTCACCGCGCCGCCGAAGGCGAGGTGGAGGCCGAGACCAAGGAAGCGCCCGGCAAGCTCCGTCCCCCTGGTGAAGGCGTGCACGACGCCTCTGATCATACCCCTGTACCTTTCATCGGAGAGGATCGATGCCATCTCCTCGAACGCCCCCCTGCAGTGGAGGATAACCGGCAGGTCAAGCTCCAGGGCCAGGTCCAGCTGGGCACGGAAGACCGCTATCTGGACCTCCCTGCCGGGCGTGTCTAGCTTGAAATCGAGTCCTATCTCGCCGACGGCCACGGAAACGCTGGATTCGAGCTCCTGTCCCAGAGCCGGTATGTCAAGATCTTCGTCCGCCTTCCACGGATGGAGGCCGAGGGCGGGGAAGACACCCGGATGACGGGACAGTCCCATTACACGTTCCCGTGAGCCCGTGTCGAAGGCGGGAACTACCACCCTGTCCACCCCGGCTTCCAGGGCCCTGCGAAGGACTCCCGCAGGGTCCGAACAGAGGGGCTCCATGAACAGGTGACAGTGGGTGTCGACCAGCATCGCGGTGCCCCCAGCATTCGCATCAGCTGCTTGCACGGGTCTCTCCAGGCTGCATGATACCTCTCCTCCGGCGAATCTCACGGGACCATCGAAATCAGGGTCCGCACGACAGGACATATATCGGACATCAATATGTCAGGGTCCTCTGTCTGAACCCGTAGCCCATCACGTCGTGGGCGTCGTGCAGGACCATGAACGCATCAGGGTCGATCTTCCTCACTAATTTGCGGAGGTGCATCACCTGTCTTCGGTGTATGCAGACGTAGATGACCTCCTTCTCCTCTCCGGAGTAACCGCCCCTGGCCTTGAGGAAGGTCACGCCCCTGTTGAGTCTGTGGAAGATGGCGTCCCTCACATCATCGGGCCTATCCGTCACTATTATGACGGCCTTGACATAGGGCAGCCCCTCCGCTGCGAAATCCGTCATCCTGCTGGTGATGAAGAGGTTGAGGTAGGCCCAGATCACAATGGCCGGATTCCTGAACACGAATCCCACTCCAAGGATGATGAGCGATTCCACCATCCAGTATCCGGTGCTTATGGACACGCCCGTGTACTTCTTCAGGATGGCCACCGGTATGTCGGTCCCTCCTGTGGAGCCCCTGAACTTGAATATCAGCCCCAGACCTATTCCAAGGAGGGCAGAGCCAGCTATGGATGCCAGCAGGATATCCATCTCCGAATTCCCCGTGAGGAACACGGCCAGCCTGGGAAGCTGGCCTGGTCCGGCAACATTGTGCACAATGTCGCCGTAACTGTCGAGGAACGACAGGTGGGAGGGCTGGAAGACCCAGCACATGGTGTTGGACATCATCATGCCGGCCAGGCTCCTAACGCCGAATTGCCTTCCAACGAATATGTAGCCGATGATGAACAGGGGTATGTTGAAGCCGAACATCCATATGCTCTCCGGGACGCCGGTCCAGCTGTACAGCACCTGGGCCACGCCCCCCACACCGCCGGGAGACACCCGGAAGGGGAACAGGAACCAGGAATAGGCCATACCGAACAGGATTGAACCCGCCAGGATGCCGGTATAGTCCTGCAGTTCGTCACGAAAGCTCAAGCGCGCACCTCCCGGTCAGGGCAAAAAGGACAAAGCACGTGAGCTTTGTCCGAAGGTGCAAATATAACGGACATCCCGTTTTCGGGCCATTTTCAGGGGGAGACGCTTATCCTGCCCTTCGCCGCATCTTCCGCCAGGGCGGCGCGGACCAGTTTCCTGGCCAGCAGGATAGACCAGATAAGGACAGGGGGAAGCCCCAGCACGATCAGGGGTGTCCAGTAAGGGATGGCGAAGATGCAGAGGTTGTACATGCCATGGAAGAACACAGCCAGCAGGAAACCCTTCAGGAGCAGTCTCCGCCTCTGCAGGACGGAACACGCGAACCTCGACAGCCCGATGTGATAGCCCATGATGGCGGACACAGAAGCGTGCATGGGAACCGATGTGAACGCCCTCAGGAAGCCCACGGTCATTCCCCGTCCGAGGACGTAAAGGACGTTCTCCAGGCAGGCGAAGCCCATCCCCGCCACTACGGTGATGACGATTCCGTCCATGACCTCATCAAAAAAGTGCTTCCTGTAGGCGAAACGCATGACAAGGAAGAGCTTTAGTCCCTCCTCAACAAGCCCGGCGATGATGAAGGCCTTGAATGGAGGATAGAGGAACCGGCTGGCCTCGAGTCCCGAACCGAGACTGCCCAGGGCGAGTTCGATAATGATGGCCGGCAGGGTGGACAGCAGGCCCAGAAGAAAGAAGACGGTCACCGCCCTTCCCGGCTCAGGCCTTGCACGGTCCTTCCTGCGGAAGTAATAGACGATGAGCAGAGAGGGAATGACCGCAAGCCCGAGGGATATCGCCAGTTCCAAGACAGCGGGGCTCCCTTCCGGTTTAGTTCACATTGCCATGGAATTGATGATCGTCAATATATGTACCAATATAAAGGACCTTGAAAGGAGCCATTCCATGAAAACGGAGCTTTGCACTGCGCTGCTTGCTGTGCTTATGCTGGCCCCCTGCTGCGGAGGGGCCGGAGGAACAGGGGATGTCATGAACGATGAGATAAGGAACGACCGGCTAGCATTCCCGGAGGGTATCACCATGGAAACCTCCTTCGCGGGCAGGTTCTATCAGCCTGTGGAGAGTGCCGTGCAAGCGGAGATGGAACCCGCGGGACTTCCCATAGCCCGGGAGGAGGTCATCAACCTTGACCAGGTCCTGCTGGCTTCCGGGATCGACGGACCGCCGCAAAGCCTTCTGAACAACGGTTTCCTGGTCTTTGCCCCTTTGTACGGAATTGATAACCCCATTCGCGCCTTCGCCATGGTGGAGAGCTTGGGACAGCCGGTGTACGTCTCCTCGGGCATCCCCCTCCATATGCTGCATATTTTCTTCGACCAGATACTCCAGAAACTGGAGGAGGACCATTTCTACGGTGACCTGGCCGATATATGCGGCAGCCTGTACCGGCAGAACCTCGAACGGGGCTGCTCGCTGAACGCGGGCTTCTTCGCCGTTCCGCTGTCGTTCCTTGACAGTTCCTTCTCCCCCGACCCTTCAATTGCGGAAGCCGTGGGCATGGAACTGGAACTCATCGCCGCCCACTCAGGTTTCAACGAGAGCCCCCTGATGGGCTACAGGGAGGATTACTCCCAGTACGTCCCCCGGGGACACTACACCGCCAGCGAGAAGCTGGAGAACTACTTCAGGGCGATGATGTGGCTGGGAAGGCTGACGTTCATCCTGAACGGCGGAGAGCCTGCGGGACCGTCGGACGCCTTCATAGTGAACGAGGATGACGCCCGTTACATGACCGCCTGCGCCCTCATGACTGTCTCCGACCTCTCGGAGCTGGAAGCCGGGGGTGAGACGCTGATGGAGAAATGGGGCAGGATATACGAGCTGACCGCCTTTTTCGCGGGCTTCGCCGACGACCTCTCGGTTCCCGAGTACGCCGAAGCGGCCCTGGAAGTCGCCGGTTCGACTGCGGATGTGGAGCTCGTCACGGGCATCGATTTCTACCGGCGATTCAGGGACCATGTGAACACGACCTTCCCCGGACCCTCCATATACAGCGGAACGGGGGGACTGGTATCGATGCCCGACGCTGCAGGCGAGTTCGACCCGGGCGATCTCCAGACAGCATTCCGGAAGACCACGGGGTTCAGGTTCATGGGGCAGAGATACACTCCCGACAGCGAGATACTTGGCAAGCTCGTGTTCCCCTCGGTGGGACAAGACCCTTCCGGGAACAGTCGATTCATGCCCACCGGCCTTGATGTGGCCGCCGCCTTCGGCAGCACCGCGGCCATGGACATCCTTGAGGAGAGGGGGGACCTCCTCTTCGACCATTACGCCGACTCCCTCCATTCCATGGCCGGGATGATAGACTCCTACGGCCCTGATGACTGGCACGCGACCCTCTACATGTCCTGGCTCCACTGCCTGTACCTGCTGATGCAGGACAGGGGCGAGGGCTATCCGGACTTCATGGGGACACAGGCCTGGGACCGGCATACCCTCTCGACCTTCCTGGCCTCGTGGGCCATGCTGAGGCACGATACCATTCTCTACGCGAAGCAGAGCTACACCATGGAGGCCGGCTGCGCCCCGGGACCCTACGAGGAGCCGGAGCCGTCGGCCGGGTTCGTGGAACCGGTCCCCGATGTCTACGCCCAGCTCAACGCCACCCTCGAGATGGCCAGGCGCGGGCTCTCGGACTACGGTGTCCTGGACGGTGAGATAGAGGGAAGGTTCAGGAACGCCTGCTCGGTGATGACAAGGCTCCAGACCATTGCCGAGGGGGAACTCGCCGGCGAGACCATGACACAGGAGGACGCCGCTTTCCTCGAGTCCTTCGCTTCATACCTGGAATCATCCATCTGCTGGGGCGCCGAGACCGAGGAAGGACTGGAGACATCTCTTATAGCCGATGTCCACACCGACCAGAACAGCAGCTCCGTCCTGGAGGTGGCATCGGGCGACCTGGACTTCTGCATAGTCATCTACAGGAGACCGGACGGCAACGTGGAGGCGGCGGTGGGACCGGTGCTGAGCTACTACGAGTTCACCTGGCCCATGTCGGACCGGCTCACCGACGAGGCATGGAGGAACATGCTGAGAACAGGGCGGGTCGACAGGCCCTCATGGATCCGGCAGGAGGTGCTGGCTCCCTAGAAGCCGAGGCCTCCCCCGGCGGAGAA
>JAFGPK010000108.1 GCA_016936235.1 Candidatus Fermentibacteraceae bacterium
CCGGGAGGGGGATCGGCCAGGAGGGTTCCGGTGATCAGCAAAATAAGGGACGTATTAATGATCTTGCTCAGAATAAAACCCTCCGTCCCTATTTATTGTTGCGCAGTATGGTAAACCGGTGCTCGGAGATTAAATTATCAAGACCCGCTCTGAGCAGGTACACTCCCGCGGGCAGACCTTCAACTTCAAGAGGTATGGTGTGTTCCCCCCTGTCCAGATATCCGAGGAAGACCTGGTCGAGCAACCTCCCTGCTACATCCAGAAGCATCACCGAGACCTCCCCCGCCATGGGAAGATGAAGCTGGATCTGCGTGTTGCCGGTTACCGGGTTTGGAATGCCCATCACCATACCGGGGATTTCCGGATCGGTACGCGAGACACTGCCCATGTCGCAGCAGTACCTGTGTATCATTCCCATATCCGGATCGCTGAACCAGAACCTGTTCCCCTCCGAACAGGTTCCGACACCGACGGCCGATTCGCATTCCCCTGTCTGGAAGTCAATGGGCATGTATTCCGTTGGGCTGAAGTATATCCTGACAGGTGAGACCGGATCTTCACAGGCAACGGCCACCATGTCGTAATAGACCATTCCGATGTCGTGTATTCGAGGGCAGTACTGCAGATTAAGGAACTCGGTCAATGGTCCGGCTCCGAGAGGCAGGTCGGTCCTCCAGATGGTGTTCGTGGAATCGTCGGCGATGTACAGGTCCTCCCATGGGCAGCTGAGGCCGGAAATGCTGTATATGCCACTGTCGGAGAAGTCATAGGTCCCTACGGAGTCACCGTACACTGACATTACGAATATCATGGCAGTGCCTCTGCCGGCGAACATCAGGCTGTCGGCCCTGCGCGCCAGGCCAACCGGGCTGCAGCCGCTGAACGGTATGGGGATAGTATCGTAGACCTCACCTGTCCATCCGTTCATATCGTACACCACCTTGAGCATCGAGTCTACGACGAAGACCCCTTCGGTGATGCCCGTGATGTGATCACTCGGCGCCGGGCAGCTGTTCTCGATGAACTGGGCCGACGCAGATGCAGCCACTGCAGCGACTATCATGATTGAGCACTTCATTCTGTTTCCTCCCGCTATTCCAGGCCGTAGAAAGCGGTCAGATACGATATCAGGCTGTCGGGAGAGATGCCCGTATCGCTGAAGCCGGCGGAGATGGATGCAACGTTGCCGCCTTCCCTCACAATTCGGAACTCCAGTAAGAGACCTGCCGGGTCTCCCTCCGTAACGTCGGCGCTGATTCTTGCCGCCGCTACTCCAAGGTCTGCGATAATTCTCCTTGCGATGTTCAGATATGTTATCTGGCTCCTTGTGAGCATGCCGGTGGGTATGACGGAGAGGAAGCTGATTGAGTTGCGGGAGATGAGGATATTGAGATCGGCGTCGGACCCTGATATTGCCACAAGGTCAGTATCCGCCGCAAGGGAACCGTCCTCGTCCATTTCCAGCCATCTCCCGGTGGAGCGGTCGGAACCGCTTCCAGTGATGAGGCATGCCCAGCCGTCCCTGCCGGCGACGGAACCGAGGATTCCGCCCCTCCCGTCCACCAGGTCGAAACCCGATCCGGTCTGCACGGCGCTGCAGCCGAAGCCGGAAGCTCCAATTCCGGCCATCTCCTCCGGGCTCACATGCCTGGAGAGGAAGAGCAGCTGCGGGGAGAGGTCGGTGAGGTTCACGCCCAGGAGGCTGATCCCCAGAGCACCCTTCGCGTGAAGGGAATCCACCAGCCAGATGGGAATTGCCGCGCCCGCACCGGAAGGCAGAAGCGAGACGTCCAGTTCATCATCCAAGTGCACGTGCAGGAAGCACAGCCCCGGAACCATCTTCAGTTCGTCCGAAATGGAAGGACCGCCCCCGCAGCCCACGGAGACAGCGAGAAGGGCCACTGCCGCTGAAAGAAATAGCTCGGACCTGTTCATTGACACTCCTTCCTGCACCTTGCATTTTACATCCCCACTAATGCTACAGGGTACCTTTTGTCTGCGTCAATGTTCCGGGCGCTGGAAGGCCTGGAAGAGTCTGGAGTTCCTTCATGGACTCCCAAGCTCATTAACGCATGTACATGCCTACGCTTAATGAGCCGGAATCTTGACAGCAGCAGAGGGTTTCTTTATGCTTCAGGTTCGCTTCGCTGGCGTAGCTCAACTGGTAGAGCAGCTGATTTGTAATCAGCAGGTTATGGGTTCAAGTCCCTTCGCCAGCTCCAAAGGGGATAAGTGCCTGGAAGATAGATATCAGGAGGAGCTGGCGAGGTTCCCGAGCGGTCAAAGGGGGCAGACTGTAAATCTGTTGGCAATGGCCTTCGGTGGTTCGAATCCACCCCTCGCCACCATTCCTGAAGAAGCGGCAGATTACTATTAGGCCCGTTGGCTTGAAAATCGATACGGTGCGGGAGTAGCTCAGTTGGCAGAGCATCAGCCTTCCAAGCTGAGGGTCGCGGGTTCGACCCCCGTCTCCCGCTCCAGTCGCTTGAGGAGTTAGAGGGGCGGCAGGTGCCGCGCTAATTCTACTGCCGGGCCCACGTAGCTCAGTCGGTAGAGCGCGTCCTTGGTAAGGACGAGGTCAGCGGTTCAATCCCGCTCGTGGGCTCCACGCAGGATTGGCATGCAGAAAAATGATCGACAGGTAAACAGGACATCCATGGATGTAGGGATGAAGTAGAAAAGGAGAGATCATGGCCAAGGAGAAGTTCGAGAGGACCAAACCTCACGTGAACGTGGGCACCATAGGTCACATCGATCATGGCAAGACCACGCTTACCGCCGCCATCACGAAGTGCCTTTCCACGCAGTTCGCAAACGTCAGCTACGTGGAGTTCGACAAGATCGACAACGCTCCCGAGGAGAAGAAGCGGGGTATCACCATCGCCACTTCCCACCAGGAGTACGAGACCACCAGCAGGCACTACGCCCATGTGGACTGCCCCGGTCATGCCGACTACATCAAGAACATGATCACGGGCGCCGCCCAGATGGACGGTGCTATCCTCGTCATAGCCGCCAACGACGGTGTCATGGAGCAGACAAAGGAGCACGTGCTCCTTGCCCGCCAGGTGAACGTCCCCAGGATGGTCATCTATCTCAACAAGGTGGACATGGTGGACGACGAGGAGCTACTCGAGCTGGTGGAGATGGAAGTCGGAGAGCTTCTCGACAAGTACGGTTTCGACCCCGAGTCTCCCATCATCAGGGGAAGCGCCCTGAAAGCCCTGAACTCCGACGGTCTTCCCGAGACCGAGGATGCCAAGAGCGTTTACGAGCTCATGAAGGCCGTTGACGAGTGGATCCCCACCCCCGAGCGTGAAACCGACAAGCCCTTCCTCATGCCCGTGGAGGATGTGTTCTCCATCGAGGGACGCGGCACCGTTGGTACCGGCAGGATCGAGAGGGGAATAATCCACACCGGTGACAAGATCGAGAGGGTAGGGATACACGAGACCATCGAGACGGTCTGCACCGGAGTCGAGATGTTCCGCAAGATACTCGACGAGGGCCAGGCCGGCGATAACGTGGGTCTGCTGCTCCGCGGCATCAAGAAGGACCAGCTGGAGAGAGGCATGGTCCTTGCGAAGCCCGGTTCCGTTACTCCTCATACCGAATTCCTCGCCAACATAATCATCCTGAGCGAGAAGGAGGGCGGAAGGAAGAAGCACTTCAATACGGGTTACCGTCCCCAGTTCTATTTCCGCACAACCGACGTCACCGGCGAGATCGAGCTTCCGGAAGGCCGCGAGATGGCCCTCCCCGGCGACAACATCGATGGTGTGAAGATCACGCTCATCACCTCGATCGCCATGGAAGAGGGTCTCCGCTTCGCCATCCGTGAGGGTGGAAGGACCGTGGGACACGGAGTCGTCGACAAGATACTGAAGTAAGAAAAGACAAGATACGGAAACAGACAGGATAAACAGTGAGGGTAATAATCACACTTGCCTGCCAGGAGTGCAGAAGGCGGAACTACACCACCACGAAGAACCGCAGGACCACAACGGGCAGACTGGAGCTCTCGAAGTATTGCAGGTTCTGCAGTAAGCATACCCTTCACAGGGAAACGAAGTAGTTATTCGCAGGAGATTGCGCAGGGCAGTAGCACAACTGGTAGTGCACCGGACTCCAAATCCGGGGGTTGAGGGTTCAAGTCCTTCCTGCCCTGCCACGATCTTCAACAGGAACTGGTCATCGGGGAAGAGGACGGACAATGGCTCGTAAGAATACCGGGGAGGGCAACTTCATCGTAAGAGGCGTAAAAGCCGCCATACAGTTCCTCGGAGAGGTCAGGGCCGAGCTTATCAAGGTAGCCTGGCCCACAAAGCAGGAAGTGGTGGCTTCCACATGGGTGGTTCTCTTCGCTGTTGGCATAACGGCTGTATGGATATTCGCTTCCGATCAGTTCTCCGCCTTGCTCATCAACGGCCTCATCAGACTGATTCACTGAGATAACGGCAGCTGCGGCTCTTCATTGAGGACAGGATTATGGTAGAAGACGAGAACGTACGGGACGGAAACGGCGAACATATGGAAGAAGAGGACTCCGGCTCCACGGAGGAGAACGAGCGGTTTTCCTGGTACGTGGTCAATTCCTTTTCCGGATACGAGAAACGGGTCATGAAGTTCCTTGAGGGACAGCTCAGCAGGAAGTACCCCGGCAGGGTCGGAGAAGTACTCATTCCGACCCAGGACGTGACTTCCAATGTTCGCGGCAAGAAGACTTCACGGAAGAAGAAGCTCTACCCCGGATACGTATTCGTCCAGCTGGAACTTGATCAGGAAATGATCATGGACATCAGGGCGATGAGCAACGTCAGCGGGTTCCCGCCCATGAACCAGGGCAGACCGGAACCGCTGAGCGATGAGGAGATAAACCGCCTGAAAGGTCAGGCTGAGGGCTCCGACAAGGCCAAAGTGGTCAGGGTACCTTATTCCGTGGGACAGACCGTCAGGGTCACGGAAGGCCCCTTCAACAATTTCACCGGGGTTGTGGAATCCATCAATCCCGAACGCGGCAGGGTAAGGGTGATATTCACCATATTCGGCCGCAAAGCTCCTGTGGAGATAGATTTCTCCCAGGTCCGTCCGGTCTAGACAGGACCGGAAACTCGACGCGCGCTGCCCTGACCAGTATGGGGAGGTCAAGGCGGCGGGAAAGGAGTGCTTACCATGGCCAAGAAGGTTATTGGTATGGTAAAGCTTCAGCTGCCTGCAGGTCAGGCTACGCCGGCGCCTCCCGTGGGTCCCGCACTGGGACAGTACGGGATCAACCTTGCCGGCTTCTGTAAGGATTTCAATGCCCGAACCCGGGGCAGCGAAGGCCTTATAATTCCTGCGGTGGTAACCGTGTACAAGGACAGAAGCTTTACTTTCATCCTGAAATCCCCTCCTGCAGCGGTTCTCCTGAAAAGGGCCGCCGGTCTTGCGAAGGGATCTCCGGAATCCAACCGGGAAAAGGTCGGTACGGTTACCAGGGCCCAGCTCCGCGAGATAGTCAAACTCAAGGAAAAGGACCTGAACGCAGCTTCCATGGAGACCGCGATATCCATGATAGCCGGGACCGCCAGGAGCATGGGGCTGGAGGTGGTGGATTGATATGGCTACCATGAGCAGAAGATTCCGCCAGGCCCGTGAGAAGATAGAGAGCGACAGGAGATACAGCCTCGAGGAGAGCTGTCAGCTTGTCAAGGAGCTTGCAACGGCGGGTTTCGACGAGACAGTGGAAGTGGCCGTATCCCTCAATGTCAATCCCAAGCACGCCGACCAGATGATCCGCGGTTCATGCGTCCTGCCCAACGGAACGGGCAAGACGGTGCGCATCGCCGTCTTCGCAGCCGGGGAGAAGGCCGACCAGGCCAGGGAAGCCGGGGCGGACATCGTTGGAGATGACGAGCTTGCCGATAAGATACAGGGAGGATGGCTGGAGTTCGATGTGGTCATCGCCAGCCCTGACATGATGAGGATAGTCGGAAAACTGGGCAGGGTACTTGGCCCCCGCGGTCTCATGCCCAATCCCAAGACGGGTACGGTCACCGAGGATGTGGCTGGAGCCGTGATGGAAGCAAAGGCCGGAAAGATCAGTTTCCGGGTTGACAAGACCGGCAACCTTCACGTACCCGTGGGGAAGGCCAGCTTCGACGAGAAAGCCCTGGCCGAGAACATCATGTCCTTCTACGAGAAAGTTCTTCAGCTGAAGCCGTCCAGCGTGAAGGGCCAGTACATGAAGAACCTCTCCGTCTCATCAACGATGGGACCGGGTATCAAGATCGACGTCAACGATCTTCGAACCAGAACCCGATAGGTGGTGATGATCTAATGGCTGTTTCAAGAAAACAGAAGGAAAAGGTAGTAGCCACCCTGATCGGTGATCTTGGAGAGGCGAGATCGGTAATACTTGCCGACTTCACAGGGATAAATGTTGCCGACATGACGGACCTGAGGGTCCAGATGCGGGAGAACGGCATCACTTTTACCGTTGTCAAGAACACACTTCTCAGAAAGATCTTCAAGGAGATCGAGATCGGGAAGGAACAGGATGTCTACAGTATGATGGAGGGCCCCACGGCCCTTGCATACTCCAGTGACGAAGTCATGCCCATAAAGGTCATAAAGAAGTTCGCTGAGGATCATGACGGACTTCCCCAGGTGAAGGGCGGCCTTGTGTCCGGTGTGACCTACGAGGTCGGAAAGCTCATGAAGCTGGCCGACATCCCCTCGAGAGATGAACTGCTGGCAAAGTTCATGGGTTCCGCCCTTTCACCTCTTCAGGGCTTCGTTTCCGTAAGCAGTGGAATAATCAGGAAATTCTTCTACGCGCTCAATGCCGTCAGGGAGAGCAAGGAGAACTAGCAAGAAGGTGGCGGACCCGGGCGGGTACCGCAGCAAATGGAGGATGAAAATGAGTGAACTCAAGAAGGCTGATATCATTGAGGCTATTTCTAGCATGACCGTTCTGGAACTGGCCGAGCTGGTGGAAGAGATGGAACAGAAGTTCGGCGTTTCGGCCGCCGCTCCGGCAGCCGCAGCGGTCGCCGCCCCTGCTGTTACAGCAGGTGCAGTCGAGGAGAAGACCGAGTTTGACGTCATCCTTGAGGACTTCGGGTCCAAGAAGATCCCGGTTATCAAGATAGTGAAGGACGCCCTCGAGTTGAATCTCAAGGAAGCCAAGGAACTGGTTGATAACGTTCCCTCCAAGCTCCGCGAGGAGATGGACAAGGATGAGGCGGAAGCCCTCAAGAAGCAACTGGAGGAAGCTGGAGCCACGGTCAAGCTTCAGTAGCATCAATCTGAAAAAAGCGGCGGGGGATGGTTATGAGACCTCTCTCGCCGTTCGTGCCGTAGCGTTTTTGTCAATTTCTAGCTTCACTTCCTAGCAAGTGTGAGGAGTGATCAGGTGAAGGTTAACAGACCTGTAAGAAACTTTTCAGAAGTACAACCGGTCATAGACATCCCTGATCTGCTGAAGATACAGAGGGAGTCATTCAGCAGATTTCTTCAGGATGAGGTCCAGCCGGACGAGAGACTTCCGCAGGGGCTTCATAAGATATTCCAGGATACGTTCCCCATCGAGAGCAGCAACCGCGAGTTCTCCCTGGAGTACGTTTCCTACGAACTTGGCACGCCAAAGTACACCGTACAGGAAGCCATGGACAAGGGGCTGAGCTTCTCCGCTCCGCTCACCGCCATGCTGAGACTCGTCTTCAGGAATGTCACCGAAGCAGATGATGGCAAACCTTCTCCCGAATCCTGGAAAGTGTCCAGGATCATCGACCAGTCTGTGTTCCTCGGCGAGCTCCCTCTCATGACCAGGACCGGCTCCTTCGTCATCAACGGCGCCGAAAGGGTCATAGTCAACCAGCTGCACCGGAGTCCAGGAGTGTTCTTCGAGGAGACCACCATGCAGCGGGGGAACAGGATATACCAGGCCAGGGTCATACCCCAGAGAGGGTCCTGGCTGGACCTGAAGCTTGATCACAACGACATCATCTATGTGAACATAGACAGGCGTCCGAAGAGGATACCCGTCACCATGCTACTCAGGGCCCTGGGCCTGGGGACCGATTCGGAGATCCTCTCCCGTTTCTACCCGAAGGTGACGAAGGACCTCGAGAGCGCCCTGAAGAGCCGATCGAAAGCCATAGAGCTGGTCCTGAAATCCTTTGCCCAGGAAATAATCGATACTGAGACCGGAGAGCGTCTTGTCCGGTGCGACGAGCCCGTGGAGAGCATAGAGAAGATAGAGATGCTGGTGGAGCACGGCATAAAGTCGGCTGACTTCCTCGCCCCAAGAATGGAGACCAACGATTTTGACGGCATAAGGAAGACACTGGCAAAGGAGGAGACTTCCCTCGGCGCCGGAATCACCAAGAACGAGGATTCCGCCACAATGTGGATATACGAAGCCCTCAGGGGGACTGAAGCTCCCAACCTTGATCACGCCAGGAGCTACCTCAGGTCAATGTTCTTCGATTCCAAGAGGTACAGCCTGAGCGAGGTCGGACGCTACAAGCTGAACGAGAGGCTCAACATCTCCACCTCCATGGAGAAACTCACCCTCACCGTCCCCGATCTCGTGGCCATTGTGGAGAATCTCATCAAGCTTCGGGAAGGTCGGAATACCTCCGATGACATAGACCATCTGGGGAACAGAAGGGTAAGGACAGTGGGCGAGCTGCTGGGCCAGGAATTCTCCAAGGGTCTCAGCAGGATGGCAAGGACCATACGGGACAGGATGGGTCAGCAGGACAGAGAGAAGCTCACACCCCACGACCTTGTAAACTCCAGGACGCTTTCCAGCGTTATAAACACCTTCTTCGGTTCCAGCCAGCTCTCCCAGTTCATGGAGCAGACGAACCCCCTGGCCGAGCTGACCCACAAGAGGAGGACCAGCGCCCTGGGTCAGGGGGGCCTGACAAGGGAACGGGCGGGATTCGATGTCAGGGACGTTCATCATACGCATTACGGCAGGATGTGCCCCGTGGAAACCCCCGAGGGTCCCAATATCGGTCTGATAACGACTCTGGCGGTGTTCGCCACCATCAACCGGTTCGGGTTCCTCGAGACTCCCTATCGAAGGGTGATAGACGGCTTCGTCACAGACGAGGTCGTGTACCTTTCGGCTGACAGGGAGGACCGCACCACCATCGCCGAGGCTGATGCCCCGATAGATTCGAAAGGGTACCTCACCGGGAACCTGGTGAGAACTCGAAGGGCCGGGACCTTCCCCATGGTCACACCGAAGGAAGTCGAGTTCATAGACGTAAGCCCGAGGCAGCTGATAGGAGTCTCAGCGGCACTCATACCGTTCCTTGAGCACGATGACGCGAACAGAGCGCTCATGGGCTCGAACATGCAGAGACAGGCGGTTCCCCTTCTCCATCCCAAGGCACCCATAGTCGGGACGGGAATGGAGAGAAGGGCTGCGCTGGATTCCGGTACTCTCCTCACCGCTCGAAGGGCCGGCACCGTTGAGGAGGTGGATGCCGATCACATAGTCGTGAAGGCCGACTCCGAAGTACATGACTTCAACAGGTTCGACACCTATCCCCTTCACAAGTTCAAGCGTACGAACCAGGACACATGTTTCAACCAGAGGCCCCTGGTGAGCGTCGGGGACGATGTGAAGAAGGGCGACGTGCTGGCGGACGGAATGGCCACCGACTACGGCCAGCTTGCCCTGGGAGTGAACGCCACCGTGGCCTTCCTTCCCTGGAACGGCTACAATTTCGAGGATGCCATCGTAGTGAGCGAAAGGGTGATTCGGAACGATATGTTCACATCGGTTCACGTGGTTGAGCTGGAGACCCAGTTCAGGGAGACCAAGCTCGGCCCGGAGGAACTCACCAGAGAACTGCCCAGCGTCGATAATCCCGAAGAGATAGAGAACCTGGACGATGACGGAATTGTCAAGATCGGCTCCAGGATACGGGAGAGGGACATACTCGTGGGCAAGATAACTCCCAAGGGAGAGCAGGATCTCTCCCCATCGGAGCGTCTGATCAGAGCCATCTTCGGCCAGAAGGCCGGGGACGTGAAGGACGCGTCCCTCAGGGCACCCACCGGGATGGACGGGGTTGTCATCGACGTTAAGGTCTTCTCCCGCAAGGACAAGACGGAGAGGACCCGTCGGGAGGTCGACGAGAAGAGGGACCACTACCGGGAGGAGTTCGAGGACAAGGAAAAGCGTCTCTTCGAGGAGCGGGACAGCCTGATCAAGGAGATCCTCAAGGGGATGAAGGCCGTCAGCTTCGTGGACAGAATGACCGGAGAGGTCCTTGTACCCTCGGGCCGCAAGCTGTCAGCCGCTTTTCTCAACAAGGTGAACTTTTCGGACATAGATGCGAGCCAGCAGCTGGTGGAAGACCTTCAGGCCGATGACAAGGTCAGACAGGTACTCAGGAATGCCACCAGGGAGCACAAGAGGCTGGAGAACGAACTCGAGACCAATGAGGACAAACTCATGCGGGGAGACGACCTTCCTCCCGGAGTCATAAAGACGGTCAAAGTGTACATAGCAAAGAGAAGGAAGCTTCAGGTCGGTGACAAGATGGCCGGCAGACACGGCAACAAGGGCGTTGTCAGCATCATCGTGGCACAGGAGGACATGCCCTACCTGCCGGACGGCACTCCGGTGGACATCTGCCTGAACCCCCTCGGCGTCCCCAGCAGGATGAACGTGGGTCAGATAATGGAGACCAACCTGGGCTGGGCTGCGAAGAAGCTGGGGTACGATGTCGTCACCCCCGTTTTCGATTCCGCCACGAATACAGAGATAGAGGATGCCCTGGAGGAGGCAGGTTTCGACAGGGACGGCAAGACTGTCCTGTACGACGGCAGGACCGGGGAGCCCCTCGATCAGAAGGTTACAGTGGGCTGCATGTACATGATGAAACTGGCCCATCAGGTGGAGGACAAGCTCCATGCCAGGGCAACCGGTCCCTACGCCATGGTGACGCAGCAGCCCCTGGGCGGAAAAGCCCAGAACGGCGGGCAGAGACTCGGGGAAATGGAAGTGTGGGCTCTTGAGGCCTATGGAGCCGCCCACTGCCTGAGGGAGATGCTCACCATTAAGTCCGACGATGTTGACGGAAGGGCCAGGGCCTACAGCGCCATGGTCAACGGCGAGAACATTCCCGAATCCCTTACACCGGAATCCTTCAACGTTCTTCAGAACGAGATGAGGAGTCTGGCCCTGGACGTGGAACTGCTGCCGGATGAGGGGGAGGAGATATAATGTTAGAGAACATTTCCCGACGCGATGCCAGGGTTCTGCTCTCCGACTTTGGAGGCATGAAGATCAGTCTCGCTTCCCCCGAGACCATCAGGAAATGGTCCCACGGAGAAGTTACCCAGGCGGAGACGATAAACTACAGGAGCTACAAGCCCGAGGCCGAGGGCCTTTTCTGCGAGCGCATATTCGGTCCCGTGAGGGACTGGGAGTGCAGCTGCGGTAAATACAAGAGAATAAGGAACAAGGGAATAGTCTGCGACAGGTGCGGAGTGGAAGTTACCCATTCCAGGGTCCGTCGCGAGAGGATGGGCCACATAGACCTCGCCGTACCCGTTGTCCACATATGGTACTTCAAGTCCCGCAAGATATCCAAGCTTCTCAACATAACCAATCTCAAGCTGGAGCGGGTCATCTACTACGAATCCCACATCGTGACCAGGTCGGACCATCCCGATCTTCCGGTGGGCACCATACTCACCGACGAGGAGTACAGGGCTGCAAGAAAGGAATACGGTGACGTATTCAAGGTTGGCATGGGCGCGGATGCGATAAGGACCATGCTCGGCGACCTCGACCTCGAGGATCTGGCCACCGCGCTGAGGACCAGCATTGCCAACGAGACCACCTACTCCAGAAGGAAGAAGAACATCAAGAGGCTGAAGGAGGTGGAGGCCTTCAGGCTCTCCTCCGACGACAATAAGCCCGAGTGGATGATACTGCAGATCCTTCCGGTATTGCCGCCCGACCTGAGACCCCTTGTTCCGCTGGACGGCGGGAGATTCGCCTCCAGCGACCTGAACGACCTCTACAGGAGAGTGATCAACCGGAACAACAGACTCAAGAGATTGCTGGACCTGCAGGCGCCTGACGTCATCCTCAGGAACGAGAAGAGGATGCTTCAGGAAGCCGTTGACGCGGTTCTGGACAACAGCTCCAGGCGCAAGCCGGTCAAGGGAGCCGGGATGCGACCGCTGAGGTCCCTTTCCGACCTCCTCAAGGGCAAGCGGGGCAGATTCCGCCAGAACCTGCTCGGCAAGCGCGTGGATTACTCCGGCCGAAGCGTCATAGTGGTGGGTCCCGACCTGAGGCTGAACCAGTGCGGTCTCCCGAAGAACATGGCCCTCGAGCTTTTCAAACCCTTCATAGTAGCCCGTATCAGCGAGCTGTTGGACGAGTCGGTCAAAAAAGCCACAAAGAGATGGGAAGAGGCCGACGACATTGTCTGGCCGGTGCTGGAAGAGGTCATACAGAACCATCCCGTCCTCCTGAACAGGGCTCCAACCCTTCACAGGCTTGGGATTCAGGCTTTCGAGCCGGTCCTGGTGGAAGGCAAGGCCATACAGCTCCATCCTCTTGCGTGCGCTGCGTTCAACGCCGACTTCGACGGAGACCAGATGGCCGTCCATGTACCTCTTTCCGCCGAAGCCCAGGTGGAGGCCCGCATGCTCATGCTGGGCAGCAAGAACATCCTCCGACCCGCAAGCGGTGAGCCGGTGGCCACGCCCAGCCATGACATGGTAATAGGGGCCTACTACCTCACCAAGCCGCTTCCCGGGGCCAGGGGAGAGGGCATGGTATTCATGTCAAGGGACGAGGTCAGGGGTGCCTACGATGCAGGCAAGGTGGAGCTTCACGCGAAGATCAAGGTGAGGGGGCTCAACAGGATAGTGGAGGAGAACGGAAGGAAGGAGCGCATTACTCCGCCCTTCTGGAAGGACTACACCACCGTCGGGCAGGTTCTCTTCAACGAGATAATCCCGGAGGAGCTGGGCTTCATCATGGCCAACGCCAGGATCCCCCACGAGAAGATCTTCAGCAAGAAGGGCCTCAACCAGATAGTGGGCAGGTGCTTCAACGAGCTGGGCGCAGTCAGGACCGCCGTATTCCTGGATAATCTGAAAGAGCTTGGTTTCCACTACTCCACCACCTCGGGTCTGACCGTCGGGATGAGCGACATGCTCATACCGGAGAGCAAGAAGGAGATCATAGCCAAGACCGCCAGAGAGATAGAGCTTATCGAAAAGAGTTCCAAGAGGGGCGAGCTGACGGAGGCTGAAAGATACAACAGGGTCATAGACAACTGGGCCAAGGCCACCGAAGAGGTTAAGAATGCCATGATGGAGGGGCTGAGCCATGACAATCACGGCTTCAATCCCATCTATATGATGGCCAACTCCGGAGCACGGGGAAGCGTTGACCAGATGAAGCAGCTCGCAGGCATGCGGGGACTCATGGCGAAACCCAGCAAGAAACTGACTGGAGAGCTAGGAGAGACCATAGAGACTCCCATCATCTCTTCCCTGAAGGAAGGCCTGTCCGTAATTGAGTACTCCATCTCCACCCACGGTTCCAGGAAGGGTCTTGCCGACACCGCCCTCAAGACTGCGGATGCCGGTTACCTGACCCGGAGGCTGGTGGACGTCTGCCAGGACGTGATAATCACACTGGAGGACTGCGGCACCATAAGGGGCAGGGTCATAACCGCCCTGAAAGAGGGCGAGGAGATAATCGAACCCCTCAGGGACAGGATCCTCGGCCGGGTGGCTGCAGAAACCATATACAGACCAGGTACCGATGACGTGGTCTGCGAGGCGGGTCAGGAGATAACGCTGGATCTTGCCACGGAGATCGACATGATAGGTGTGGAATCCGTGCGGATCCGCAGCGTCCTCGCCTGCGAGGCCAAGAGGGGTCTCTGCGCCAAGTGCTACGGCTGGGACCTTTCGAGGAACAGGATGGTCACGGTCGGCGAGGCAGTGGGCGTCATAGCGGCCCAGAGCATCGGAGAACCCGGCACCCAGCTCACTCTCCGTACTTTCCACACCGGCGGAGTGGCCGGCAGGGAGACAAGGGAATCCGAGGTGGTGGCAAGGCATGAAGGTTTCGTAAGCTACCGCATCCCCTGCATCGTGAAGAGTACCGACGAAAGCGGCAAGCCCATAATGGTAAGCACCCGCAACACTCAGCTGGACATCCTTGACGGTTCAGGCGAGGTCCTCTCCACCTACGACATAGTGGTAGGATCCCACATGATGGTGGATGACGGCCAGAAGGTGGACAGGGATGATGTCATCTGCAGGAGCGATCCCTTCATAATCCCCATAGTGGCCGAGCAGGAGGGCAGCATCCATTACGTGGACATCGAGGAGGACACAACCCTCAAGGAGGAGATAGACAGCGAGCAGCGGAAACAGATGGTGATAGTGGAGGATCGGAGCAAGACCCTCCATCCGCACATCTTCATCCTCCCCGAACAGATAGTGGTCCTGAGCGGACGCCCCAGAAGGCGTGAGGAGGAGCTCTACACACTCGGCGAGCTCGAGAAGGAGATGATGGACGGTCACGGCCGTATCATCTACACCTACCAGGAAGTGAGCACCTACCGGACCGATACTCTTGCCGAGGAGTTCGCAAGCAGGATGAAGGGCCAGAACATCCCGGTTGTCACCATCAACTGCAAGAAGGCCGGAACCGGAAGCTATGCCGCCCTCGTCAACGCAGCCAGGGAGGTTATCAAGACCTTCGGCGGCAAGGCGAAGAAGGAGATCAAGGCGCTGGAGAAGACCATCGAGGAGCTGGAGGAGACCAAGAGGCGCAAGAACACCGAGCTGGAGGAGGCCTTTGCCGGCAACCTGGCCGACCTCAGCAGGGTGGGACCCTTCATCATGATCATCGAGTCCCTGGACAGGGGGCACCAGGGTACCAGGAACCTGGTACAGAAGGTGCAGGAGATAGTCCATCAGGGATCGATGATGCTCATCTCCGACTTTACCACAAGGGGTATTCGGAGCCACATTGCCCAGCGTGGCAGAAAGAAGCTGGAGAAGGATCCGGTGGAGGAGTACATTTCCGAATCGGTGAAGGGCAAGTACCCCATTCCCAGCGGAGCCCACCTCAGGGTGAACGATGGGAGCCTGATCAAGCAGGGTGTCCATATCGCCAGGATCGAGCGGAAACTCGGCCAGCAGAGGGACATCACCGGCGGACTTCCCAGGGTGGACGAGCTGTTCGAAGCCAGAATACCCAAGGACGCCGCCAGCATCGCCGAGATAGATGGTGTAGTATCCCTCAGCCCCATCAAGGCCGGCATAAGGACCGTGACCATCCGTGGCGACCATGGTCAGGAGTCCGCCATCAAGATACAGGCCTCAAGGCACATAAGGGTCAGGGAGGGAGACAGGGTCAAGGCCGGTGACAGGCTCACCGAGGGACCCCTCTCCCCGCACGATATACTGCGGATCAAGGGAACCGAAGCCGCGGAGAAGTATCTGCTCAACGAGATACAGGAAGTGTACCGTCTGCAGGGCGTCAACATCAACGACAAGCACATAAGCATCGTTGTCAGACAGATGCTGTCCAAGGCGAAGATAGACGACCCGGGAGACACCCAGTTCCTGGAGGGGGCTCAGGTGGACAGACTGGTGCTCCAGAGGGATAACAAGGCCATGATGATGCAGGGCAAGAAACCCGCGACATCCGCCGTGCTCCTCCTCGGAATCACCAAGGCTTCCCTCGCCACGGACAGCTTCCTTTCCGCCGCCTCCTTCCAGGAGACGAACAGCGTTCTTGCGGACGCCGCCACCGCTGGAAAGGTGGATTACCTGTACGGCCTCAAGGAGAACGTCATCGTAGGCCACCTGATCCCTGCCGGTACAGGCATGAAGAGATATCGCCGGATATCCCTTGCCCTTCCCGACGGTGAGCCCCTTCCGGAACCCGCGTTCACGGAGGACATGGAAGATCTCGATATTGACGAAACCGATTTTGATGTATAGACTTAAGGCCCCTTGCACCGATTTTGGTGCATAAGATGTTCTTTGAAAGGAGTTGGTTTGACGACTATCAATCAGCTTGTGCGTAGAGGGCGCAAGAAGCAGAAATCCAAGACCAAGGCACCTGCCCTTACCGGGTGTCCTCAGAAGAGGGGCATCTGTACCAGGGTCTATACCTCGACTCCAAAGAAGCCCAATTCGGCCCTTCGGAAGGTGGCCAGGGTCCGCCTCAGAAACGGTTTTGAAGTAACGGCATACATACCCGGTATCGATCATAACCTCAACGAGCACTCCGTTGTCTTCATCAGGGGCGGAAGGGTCAAGGACCTTCCCGGAGTGAGGTATCACATTATTCGCGGCGTGGAAGACACTTCTGGAGTAGAGGGCAGAAAACAGGGCCGCTCCAAGTACGGCACACGAAAAGCATAAGATGAAGCGTTCCGCAGGATGCGCTGATCCTTGCGCACCCGCGCGGATCTCTGGGAGGACGAATGGCTAGACGTTCAAGGCCAAAGAAGCGGGAAGTCGCACCGGACAGGAAGTACGGCAATCTGCTTATGGCGAAGTTCATCAACAAGCTCATGGAGAAGGGCAAGAAGTCCATCGCGGAGAAGATATTCTACGATGCCATGGACATCATGACCGAGAAGACGGGTCAGGATCCCGTAACGGTCTTCAACAGGGCGCTGGGCAATGTCCGGCCTCAGCTCAAGGTTAAGTCAAGGCGTGTGGGAGGATCCACCTACCAGGTTCCTATGGAGGTAAAGCCCCACGAGAGGGATTCCCTCGCCATAAGGTGGATAATCCAGTTCGCGAACTCCCGCAACGGCAGGGGCATGTCCGAAAAACTCGCGGCCGAGATAATGGATGCGGCCAGGGGTGAGAACGCCGGCAGCGTCAAAAAGAGGGAAGATACCCATAAAATGGCGGAAGCCAACAAGGCCTTCGCTCACTACCGCTGGTAGGACCACTCCGTCAATAAGGTTCCTCCAGCGACTTGGCACAACAGGAATAGTAACTGGAGGAATTCGCTTACCATGGGCAGTTACCAGACCGACAAAGTCCGGAACATCGGCATCATGGCCCATATCGATGCAGGCAAGACGACGGCCACGGAGCGCATTCTCTTCTATTCCGGAAGAGTCCACCGCATGGGTGACGTGGACCATGGGACCGCGGCCATGGACTGGATGCCCCAGGAGAAGGAAAGGGGCATCACGATACAGTCCGCCGCCACTACCTGCACCTGGAAGAAGCACAAGGTCAACATAATAGATACCCCCGGACACGTTGATTTCACCGCCGAGGTCGAGAGGAGTCTCAGGGTCCTGGACGGAGCGGTGGCGATCTTCTGCGCTGTTGGAGGGGTGGAGCCCCAGTCCGAGACGGTATGGCACCAGGCGGACCGGTACGGCGTGCCGAGGATAGCCTTCGTGAACAAGATGGACCGTCAGGGGGCGGACTATCCAAGGGTGCTTTCGATGATGAGGGACATGCTCGGGGCCAAGCCCCTTTCGGTGATGCTTCCCATAGGCAGCGGCAGCACCTTCTCCGGGATAATAGACGTGATATCCGGGAAAGCGGTCCATTTCGACGAGACTTCCTTCGGAGCCACCTACACCCTGGATGACATACCTGATGCTTATGCCGGGCAGTTCGATGAGGCGAGGCACATCCTGTGGGAGTCCGCCGCCATGCTGGAGGAGTCCGCGATCGAGGAGTACTTCCAGGGCACTCTCACTCCCGAGAGGGTGAGGAAACTGCTGAGGAAGGGCACCATAAACGGCGATTTCGTGCCCGTCCTCTGCGGGGCCGCGCTCAAGAACATCGGAGTACAGCAGCTCATGGACGCAATTGTGGACTGGCTCCCTGCTCCCTCGGAACTGCCCCCCATCAGCGGTCATCTCAAGGACGGAACCCCCGTGCTGGTCGAGAGAAGCATCATGGAGCCGTTTACCGCCCTTGTCTTCAAGGTCCAGTGCGATCCCCACCTGGGAAGGCTTGCCTTCATGAGGGTCTACTCGGGACAGGTCGAGGACGGTCAGCATGTTTTCAACAACCGTACGGGCAACCGGGACAGACTGACCAGGCTTGTAAGGATGCACGCCAATAAGAGGACCCACCTTGATTCCGTGATGGCCGGCGACATAGCAGCCGCGGGTCTCAAGGATGTGGCTACCGGCGATACACTGACTTTCCAGGACAACCAGCTGGTGCTGGAGTCCATTCAGTTTCCCGAACCGGTGATGCAGATGGCCATCGAACCCATGAGCACTTCGGACGAGAAAGCCCTGGAAGATGCCCTTGCGGAGCTTACCAGCGAGGATCCCAGTTTCCGGGTGGGGACCGATGAGGAATCAGGGCAGACTCTCATCATGGGGATGGGTGAGCTTCACCTCGAGATAATCGCCAGCAGGATACAGCGGGAGAAGGGGGTCGAGGTGAGGACCGGCCGACCGCAGGTCTCCTACCGGGAGAGCATTTCCGTCAGGACCGAGGGAACCGGTGACTTCAGCAAATCCATTCAGGGCAGGGGACATTTCGGTCATGCCCGTCTGATGGCCGTTCCCGTGGCCACGGGCGTCGAATTTGTCAATATGCTGGCTGACAAGGACTTTCCCCATCATTACATCGAGGCGGTACAGAGGGGTGTGATGGGTTCAGTGGGAGCCGGTCCACTGGCAGGCTATCCCGTTGACGGTATCCGGGTGGAATTGCTCGAAGCTCAGCTCCACGAGACTGATTCCTCGGACACCGGCTACGCCTACGCCGGAGCAATGGCTTTCAGGGAATGCCTCAGGCAGGGGAAGCCCGTTCTGAAGGAGCCTGTGATGCGTCTTGACATCATTTGTCCCTCAGACTACGTAGGTGAGGTCATAGGGGATGTCAACGCCAGGAGGGGCAGTGTCCTGAACATGGAACCGAGGGGAGAGGTGCAGTCCATAAAGGCAAGGGTACCCCTTGCGGAACTTTTTGGTTATAGTAGCGCCCTACGTTCTTTAACGCAGGGTCGCGCCGGGTTCTCCATGCAGTTCAGCTCGTACGACAGAATGGCGGAGAACATAACACGGGGCATACTGGAACAGATGGGTATACTCGGGCTCGGTTAGGGCCCGGCTTGGATTGAGAACAGGAGATTGTATTGAAAGCTAACAGGTTGAGGATCAAGCTCAGGGCATACGACCACAGGCTTCTCGACCGCTCTGCCACGGCCATCGTCCGTAGCGTTGTGAAGACGGGGGCCAGCGTATCCGGGCCCATTCCTCTTCCAACCAGGAGATCCATGGTCACTGTGCTGAGAAGTCCTCATGTGAACAAGAAATCCAGGGAGCAGTTCGAGATGAAGGTGCACTCGCGTCTCATCGAGATAGAGGATCCCAATGAAGAGACCGCGGCCGCTCTGAGGTCACAGGACGTGCCCTCCGGAGTGGATGTGGAGATGAACGAGATTTAACCTTACTGTTCTTTCTGACTGACCCGGCAGTGCCGGGTTAAGAGAAACGACGCTTCACCGGTCAATGGCGGTTGTCCGGTAAGCGGGACAAAGAAACGCTCGTCCCCCCGCCTGCAATGGGGACTTCAGCGATGGGAAGTGATCTATGAGCGGAATAATGGCTCGTAAGATAGGTATGACCCGTGTCTTCAGGGATGACGGCAAAGCTGTGCCCGTGACCGTTCTGGAGGCCCAGCCCAATCCTGTCACCCAGATCAAGACGGTTAAGACAGACGGCTACGATGCACTTCAGATAGGCTACAGAAACCAGAAGAAACAGCGTCTGATCAAACCTGTGCTGGGTCATCTCGAAAAGAGCGGGGCTCCCCCGGTCGCACGGTTCCGCGAAGTTCCGATGCCTTCCAGGGAGGTGTCATTGGGTGACTTTCTCGATGTCTCCATGTTCGTTCCCGGAGAGAAAGTGAACGTAACAGGACTTTCCAAGGGCAAGGGCTTCCAGGGTGTGGTGAAGCGCCACGGTTTCTCCGGCGGCGACACGACCCATGGCTGCAAGTCCCACAGGGTCCCCGGTTCCATCGGACAGTGCGCCACCCCCTCAAGGGTATGGAAGAACAAGAAGATGCCCGGCAGAGATGGCGGCAAGAAAGTGACCGTATGCAATCTGGAAGTCGTACAGGTCGACACTGAAAAGAACCTCCTGGTACTCAAGGGAGCGGTTCCCGGGTCCAGGAACGGTTACCTTCTGATTAGGAAGCAGAGATCGGGGGGTGAGATCTAGTCATGGCAGATGCAAGGGTATACACCATGGCGGGTGAGGAGGTCGGCAACACCGACCTGCCTGAGGAGATGTTCGGGATGAACGTCTCTACCCACATCCTGTGGGAGGCTGTCAGGGCCGAGAGCCTCAACTCCCGTCAGGGAACGGTTTCCACACTTGGAAGAAGTGAGGTTCAGGCATCGGGCAGGAAGCCGTGGCGACAGAAGGGTACCGGGAACGCCAGGTCCGGCTCCCTGACCTCCCCCATCTGGAGGGGCGGCGGTGTCGCCTTCGGGCCGAAACCAAGAAAATGGAACATCAGGCTGAACCGAAAGGTTCGCAGAAAGGCTCTGGCCGGTATTCTCAGCGAGAGACTGGCCGAGGGCAATCTCAGGGTGGTCAGGGACCTGAAATCCACCGGCAGGACCAGGGAAATGGCGGACATGCTCTCCAATCATGAGTGCCGGGACAGGAGGACGCTTCTCCTGGTGCAGGATGGTGATCAAATGATCAAGAGGGCATCCCGAAACATTCCCAACCTGAAGGCTGCGGACGCTTCCAGCGTCTCAATTCACGACCTGGTCAATTCTGAAGTGGTTCTTCTTTCCGAAGAGGCCATAGAACTGCTGAAGGAGAGACTGATATGAAAGACGCAAGGCAGATAGTCATCAGACCGCTGATGACGGAGAAGAGCACTCTTCTCAGGGAGGGGGCGAACAAGTACGCCTTCAGGGTCATCCCCACCGCCACAAAGAGGCAGATCGCCCAGGCCGTGGAGGAGCTCTTCGATGTCCACGTGAGAGATGTAAGGACAATGAGGATGCAGGGAAAGAAGAAGCGCCTGGGCAGGAATATCGGTCGCAGGCCGTCATGGAAGAAAGCCATAGTCACCCTCGCCGAAGGTGATACGGTCGATTTCTTCGAGGGGGTGTAAGCTGATATGAGCATGAAGCGATGGAAGCCGTCCACTCCTGGAACTCGATTCAAGGTCTCGCCCGGGTTCGATGATATCACCAGAGACCACGGCGAGAAATCTCTCATGGCCCCCATGAAGAGCAACGCCGGAAGGAACAATCTGGGCCGGGTGACCTCGAGGCACAGGGGAAGCGGTCACAAGAGGCGCTACAGGAGCATTGACTTCAAGAGGGACAAGTTCGGCGTGCCGGGCAGGATCGCCACCATAGAGTACGATCCCAACCGCTCAGCCAGGATAGCCCTGGTGCACTACGTTGACGGAGAGAAGAGGTATATGATAGCCCCGGAGGGGCTTCAGGTCGGACAGACGGTCGTGTCGGGACCCGGGTCCCCCCCGGAGAACGGCAACCATCTCCCCCTCTCCAGGATCCCCCTTGGATCAACGATACATAATGTGGAGCTGAAGCCTGGGAAGGGCGGACAGATAGCCCGTTCCGCCGGCACGTCGATCCAGCTGATGGCCCGCGAGGGCAGTTACGCCACATTGAAGATGCCGTCACGGGAGACCAGGATGGTTCCCGTGAATTGCATGGCCACAATGGGAACTGTGGGTAATCCCGAACATTTCCTGGTGGTGCTGGGCAAGGCGGGAAACAGCCGCTGGAAGGGACGCAGGCCCAAAGTGAGGGGCGTGGCCATGAACCCCATCGACCATCCCATGGGAGGCGGGGAAGGCAAGTCCAGCGGAGGCCGGCATCCGTGCTCTCCCTGGGGCCAGCTGGCCAAGGGCCTGAGAACCAGGAGAAAAAAGCCGTCCGACAAGCTGATAACCAGGCGGAGACCCACAGGAAAAAGGAGGAAGTAGGTTATGGCCCGTTCATTGAAGAAGGGTCCCTATATCCAGGAAAAGCTGGCCGAAAAGGTCAACGTGATGGAGGCTTCCGGAGAGAAGAAGATCATTCGGACCTGGTCCAGAAGATCCACCATCCCTCCCGAATTCGTGGGGCACACTTTTGCCGTCTACAACGGTCGCAAGTTCGTTCCGGTCTATGTCGTCGAGAACATGGTCGGTCATAAACTGGGCGAGTTCGCCCCAACCAGGACCTTCCGGGGACATCGGGACTCCGACTCCGGAGGAAAGCCGAAAAAGGCTAAGGTATAGGGAGGGAAAGGATGAAGGCGATAGCTAGAGCCAGGTTCGTTAAGGTCCCTCCCCGCAAGGCCAGGTACATTGCCGACCTTATCCGCGGAAAGACGGTCAACCAGGCTCTTTCGATCCTGATGACCGTTCCCAGGAGCGCCTCGCGAATAATTGAGAAGACACTGGATTCCGCCGTTGCCAATGCGATTGTCAAGGCGGAGGGACAGCGTCTGGATGTTGATGAGCTGGTCGTTCAGAACGTAATAGTCGATGAGGGTCCCACCACCATGAGATGGAAACCCAGGGCACGCGGACGTGCGACCAAGATCAGACACAGGACAAGTCACATATCGGTGACGGTTGTCAACACTGAAGAGACAACCGAACAGGGACGAGAGGAATAGTATGGGTCAGAAAACCAATCCTGTCGGCCTCCGTCTAGGTATCAGCCGCGGCTGGGATTCCACGTGGTTCGCAAAGGGCAGGAAGTATTCCGAGTATCTGAAGGAAGATACAGACATTCGCAGATACCTGGGATCCAGGCTGGAGAAGGCAAGAGTATCCAGAATAGAGATACTGCGCAAGCCCCAGGAAGTGGAAGTCGTCATCTGGACCGCCAGACCCGGCCAGGTGATAGGCAGCAAAGGATCCAACATAGACAGGATAACCAACGAGCTGAAAGTGCTGGTTGGCGGCAAGACGGTGAGGACGAAGGTTCAGGAGATCAGGAAAGACAGATGTGACGCGGTACTGGTGGCTGACAAGATCGCCCGTCAGATCGAGGGAAGGGTTTCCGTCAGACGGGCAATGAGAATGGCCATAAGGGACGCGATGACAGACGGCGCGGAAGGCGTGAAGATCTCCTGCGCCGGCCGTCTCGGCGGCGCGGAGATGTCCAGGGTCAACACCTACCACGAAGGAAGGGTGCCCCTGCACACGCTGAGGGCGGACATTGATTTCGCAAGAGACGTCGCCTGCACAACCTACGGCACCATCGGTGTCAAAGTATGGGTTTACCATGGAGAGGTCCATGAGCCCCCCGTATCCGGCGCCACGGACGGCAGGTGATCAGAGATGTTGATGCCGAAGAGGACCAAATACAGAAAGCAGCACAGGGGTCGCATGAAGGGCCAGGCCAAGGGTGGCGGCGCCGTATCCTTCGGGGAGTACGGCCTTCAGGCCCTGGAGCCGGGCTGGATCACCAGCGCTCAGATCGAGGCGGCCAGGGTAGCCCTCACCAGGCATGTGAAGAGGGGCGGCAAGGTCTGGATCAGGGTCTTCCCTGACAAGCCCGTTACTTCCACCCCTGCTGAGACGAGAATGGGCAAGGGCAAGGGTGCCGTCGACCACTGGGTAGCTGTCGTCAAGCCCGGACGAGTGATGTTCGAGCTGGAAGGCGTGCCCGTCGAGCTGGCCAAATCGGCCATGAGGCTGGCGGGACACAAGCTCCCCATCAAGACCAGGTTCATGGTGCGAGACAGAGAGGAGCTTTAGATGAAAACTCACGAGCTTCGATCCATGAGCCGGGAGGAACTGACGGAGCATGCGAGGGAACTCAGACAGGAACTGTTCAACCTTAGGTTCCGGAGCACCACTCAGCAGCTTGACAATCCCCTGAGGATAAGGACCGCGAGAAAGGATCTGGCCAGGACCCTCACAGTTCTCAGAGAGCTGGATCTGGGACTTGAATCCAGTACCGGGGAAGGAATACAGAATGGCTGAAGCAAGAGTTGGAAAAAGAAGGGTCCTGACCGGGACCGTGATCTCCAACGCCATGGACAAGACGGTCGTCGTCGAGGTGGCGTCGGTCAAGGCGCACCCGGTTTACAAGAAGCGCTATCACACAACAAAGAAGTACTACGTTCACGATGAAGAGAATCAGTGCGGCATTGGGGACAGGATAACCATCGCCGAGACCAGGCCCCTGTCCAAGACTAAGCGCTGGAGGGTTCTCGATATCGTGGAACGGGCTCGGTAGGAGGAGTCGCGATGATTCAGAGTGAGACCAGACTGAAGGTTGCGGACAACTCCGGCGCTCGGACCGTCATGTGCATCAAGGTCCTCGGAGGGACCAGGCGCAGGTACGCATCCATAGGTGACGTCATCGTGGTCTCGGTGAAGGACGCTCTTCCCGATGGAGCCGTGAAGGCGAAGGAAGTAAGAAGAGCCGTCATCGTCAGGACCAGGAAAGAACTCAACAGGAAAGACGGTACGTCCGTCAGGTTCGGTGACAACGCTGTTGTCATCCTAGACGATTCCTACCAGCCTGTGGCCACGAGGATCTTCGGGCCCGTCGGGCGGGAACTCAGGGAGCATTTCATGAAGATAGTGTCCCTGGCTCCGGAGGTGATATGATGCATATCAGAAAAGGAGACAAAGTCCTCGTGATCACCGGAGAGGACCGGGGCAAGCAGGGCAAGGTCCTGAAAGTCTTCGGCAAGGAGAACCGGGCCATAGTCGAGGGACTGAACATGATCAAGAGACATACGAAACCATCCTCCCGCAATCAGCAGGGGGGCATAATAGAGAAGGAGGCGCCTATACACGTCTCCAATCTCAAGGTCGTCTGCCCCGGCTGCGGAGAAGCTGCAGGCATCTCTCACAAAAGGGATGAAGAGGGCAGGATACAGCGCCACTGCAAGGCGTGCAACGAGACCATCTCGACCGGATAGGAGGTGACCAGTGAGGACGCTGCCAAGACTTGAGAAGGTCTACGAAGACGAGCTGCGGAACAGGATGAAGGAGCGGTTCGATTACGACAACATCCATCGTATCCCCCGCATTCTGAAAGTGGTGGTCAACATGGGGCTCGGAAGAGAGGCCATGGAGAACGCCAACAATCTGAAGAATGCCACGGAACAGCTGGCCACGATCACCGGTCAGATGCCGGTCGTGTCCAAGGCCAAGAAATCAGTCGCCGGGTTCCGCCTCAGGGAAGGCACCCCCATTGGAACCTTCGTCACGCTCAGGGGCGATCGCATGTGGGAGTTCCTTGACAGACTCATTACCTTCTCCATACCCCAGGTCAGAGACTTCAGGGGACTTTCACCCAGGGGTTTCGACGGGCGAGGCAACTTCAACTTCGGAGTAGAGGAACAGGCGATATTCCCCGAGATAAACGTCGACAGCATCGACAAGTTCAGGGGAATGAACATTACAATAGTGACCAGTGCCGATACTGATGAGGAAGCCCTGGAGCTTCTCAAGCTCCTGGGCATGCCCTTCCGTAAGAGCACGGGATAACAGGGGGTGGTGATAAATTGGCTAGAAAAGCTCTGGTAGAGAAACAGAAGAAGACCCCCGCGTTCAAGGTCAGGAAGTACAACAGGTGCTCCATCTGCGGACGGCCCAGGGGTTACCTGAGAAAATACGGCATTTGCAGGATTTGCTTCCGGGATATGGTCAACAGGGGCCTTCTTCCCGGTGTGCGCAAGGCCAGCTGGTAGGGAGGCGAAACAATGTCGATGACAGATCCTATAGCTGATATGCTTACCCGGATCAGGAATGCTTCCCGGGCTGAACACAAGATCGTTGATATTCCCGCTTCGAAACTGAAGACCTCGATAGCCAGAACCCTCTACAACAGAGGTTTCATCAGGGGCTTCCGGCTGATCGAGGACGACAAGCAGGGAATACTCAGGGTCTATCTGGCTTACAGGAATGACCAGCCCCTGATAGTAGGGCTTAAAAGAGTATCCAAACCCGGGTGCAGGGTGTACACCAACGCCGACAGCATCCCCAGGGTCATGGGCGGAAAGGGAATAGCCGTTCTCACGACTCCACGGGGTGTTCTGACCGACGCTGAGGCCCGGAAGCAGCATGTTGGCGGCGAAGTGCTCCTGCATGTCTGGTAAGGAAAGGTAAGAGGATGTCACGAATAGGAAGACTGCCTATTCCCATACCAGAGAAGGTCACCGTCAAGACGGAGAAGGACCTGATCAAGATCAAGGGGCCGAGGGGCGAGATGGAACTGACCATACCCCGGGGTATCAAGGTGGAGATAGGCGACGAGATCCTTGTGAGCAGGGAAGCGGACACCAGGGAGCTGACAAGGCTTCACGGAACCATCCGTGCTCACCTGGCCAATCGCGTTCAGGGGGTATCCGATGGCCACAGCAAGACGCTGGAGGTCCAGGGAAAGGGATACCAGGCGGAAGTGAAGGGCAAGATTCTTGAAATGCAGCTGGGATTCTCGCACAAGGTGCTCTTCGAGATCCCCAATGGCCTGGAGATAGAGGTAAAGCCGGGTCAGAATGCATTCACACTGATCGTGGCCGGCAATGACAAACAGCTGGTGGGCGCATTCAGCGCGGAGCTCTACGGCATAAAACCCGTGGAGCCCTACAACCTCATCGGATTCAGGTATTCCGACCAGTTTGTCAAGCGCAAGGCAGTAAAGACCATAACCTAGTGTCAGGAGGAGACTGAGAAATGGCGAATCTGACCAGGAAGCAGCGCCTCCGACGTCGGCATTTTCATATCAGGAAAAGGCTGTATGGAACGGACGAGAAACCAAGGCTGCTAGTCAGGAAATCACTGAAGCATATGGAAGCCAGTCTTATTAACGATCTTACCGGGGAGACCCTGCTCACCCTCACCACCAAAGCAGGTAGTTTCTCAGCGGTCAAGAAGGAGACGAAGACCGAGCAGGCTTCAAGGCTTGGCAAGCTTCTTGCCGACAAGGCCAGGGAAAAGGGCATCGAGCAAGCGGTATTCGACCGCGGCGGTCATCCCTACCACGGACGGGTCAGGGCTCTGGCCGAGAATGCCCGTGAAGCCGGGCTCAGGTTGTAGAAGGGACAGGCTGGACATTGGATAACAGGAATAAGGACAGCAGGGACGGCAGGGACAGCCGGGACAGCCGGGACAGCAAGGACAGCAAGGACGGTTCCAACAGGAACAAGAGGGAATCAAAGCTTGAAGAAGCTGGTCTCATAGACAGGCTCATAGCCATCAACAGGGTGGCGAAGGTAACCAAGGGCGGAAGGAATTTCGGCTTCAACGCGATAGTAGCCGTGGGCGACGCCAAGGGCAAGGTCGGAGTAGGACTGGGCAAGGCCACCGAACTTCCGGAGGCTATCAGGAAAGCCCAGGATGACGCGAGGAAGAGCATGATCAGCATCCCTCTCATAGACGAGAGGACCATCCCCCACAAGATCCTGGGGAGGCACGGAGCGGGTAAAGTGATGCTCCGTCCCGCCAGCCCCGGTACCGGTGTGATAGCCGGAGCCACGGTCAGGGCAGTGATGGAGTGCGCAGGCATCAAGGACGTGCTGACGAAATCCCAGGGCTCCAATAACCCCCACAATGTGGTCAAAGCCACAATGGAAGGCCTCAAGGACCTGGTCCTGATTGACAGGGTCGGCGGCCTCAGGCAGGCTGCAGTGGCCAGGAGGGGAAATGATGGCTGACAGGAAACTGAGAATTACACAGGTAAAGAGCGCAATCGGCCGGCAGGAAGTTCAGAAGCTCACCCTTGAAGCCCTTGGTATCAAGAGGCTCAATCAGACGGTGGTTCACCGGGACAGGCCGGAGATACGCGGCATGATTAACAGGGTTGCTCATCTGCTGGAGGTCGAGGAGGTTGACAAATGAGACGCTTGCAGCACCTGAGACCCGCCAGAGGAGCCACTTCGGACACCTCCAGGAGAGGTCGCGGCAGAGGCTCCGGTAAGGGCGGGACGAGCGGCAAGGGCCACAAGGGACAGAGGGCCAGGGCCAGTATCCAGCCGTGGTTCGAGGGCGGCCAGATGCCCATACAGAGGCGTATGAGCCACAAGGGTTTCAACAACACCCGCTTCGCTACCACGTACCAGATAGTGAATCTTGAAAAACTGGACAGGTTCGAAGCCGATACCGTTGTCACAGTTGACGTGATGAAGGATTCGGGTCTCATTTCCTCCAGGTTCAAGCCGGTCAAGGTCCTTGGCAAGGGTGAGATACATAAGTCTCTCACCGTCTGCGCGCACTCCTTCAGCTCCAGTGCGGCCGCCCAGATAGAGGCCGCCGGGGGCACCGTGGAGGTGCTTGACTGATGCGTGGCTTCGAGAACGTCCTGAAGATACCGGAGCTGAGGAAGAAGATATTCTACACCTTCCTCCTCCTTGCGGTCTACAGGATAGGGGGCCACATACCCGTCCCCGGTATCGACGGGGACGCACTGAGCCGCGCATTCGCCCAGGGCGGCGGGCTCATGGGAATGTACGACCTGTTCGTGGGCGGAGCCCTGGCAAGGGCATCCGTCTTCGCCCTTGGAATAATGCCCTACATCTCCGCATCCATCATCATCCAGCTGCTCACCTCCGTCTTCCCCTACTTTGAGAGACTCAAGAAGGAGGGCGAGGCGGGCAGGCAGAAGATGACTGAGATAACGAGGTACGGGACGGTAGTGCTGGCACTGATACAGGGCCTTGGGATATCCCAGTACCTTATCGGTCTGAACAGCCAGGGGATGATGATAGTGCCGCATCCCGGCATCGGCTTCACCATTCAGACGGTGGTCACTCTGATAACGGGAACCATCTTCGTCATGTGGCTCGGAGAGAGGATAACGGAGAGAGGCATTGGCAACGGCATCAGTCTGATCATCTTCGCCGGCATAGTGGGCAGACTCCCGGGGGCAATGGTATCCCTCTATCAGGATGTGTTCGTTCTCCAGCAGACCGGATTCATAACCGCCATCTTCCTCGGTGTGTTCATGTTCGCGGTGGTTGCCTTCGTGGTCCTGATGACCGAGTCGCAGAGGAAGATCCCTGTCACTTACGCCAAACAGGTAAGGGGACGTAAGGTCTACGGTGGCCAGAGTACGCATATACCACTGCGTTTGAACACCGCCGGCGTCATACCCGTTATCTTCGCCCAGGCGTTCATGATGTTCCCCAGCAGCATAGCCATGTTCTTCCCCAATTCGGGGATAGACACATGGGTGAATACGCACCTCGCACCGGGAGGCGCCATCTACATAACAATCTACAGCCTTCTTATAATTCTCTTCGCCTACGTCTACACCGCCATCACCTTCAATCCCCAGGACCTTGCGGAGAACATGAAGAAGTACGGCGGCTTCATCCCGGGGAGAAAACCGGGCAAGAGCACGGCGAAATACATAGAGAAAGTGCTTGTCAGGGTGACACTGCCGGGATCGATATTCCTGGCTGCTGTGGCGGTCCTGCCCATGTTGATGACCAGGTACGTGAACGTCAACTTCATGTTCGGCGGAACGAGCCTGCTCATCGTCGTGGGTGTCGGGCTTGAGACCCTTCGTCAGATAGAGACCCATCTTATGATGAGGCATTACGACGGCTTCCTCAGCAAGGGCAAGATAAGGGGAAGAAGGTAGGATGAGGATCACCTTCTTCGGGCCCCCGGGATCGGGAAAGGGCACACAGGCCGAAAGGATATCCGAATACTACGGCCTCGAGCACATTTCCACCGGGATGCTCCTGAGGGAGGAGATAAGAAGCGGTTCGAAACTGGGTGTCCGGATCAGGAAGATAGTCGAGTCGGGGCATCTGGTCAGTGACGACATCGTGAACCGGGAAGTCATCGACAGGATAGAAAGGATCGAAGACTACCTGCTTGATGGTTATCCAAGGAACCTGAGTCAGGCGAAGCGCCTTGACCGATTCCTGGAGGAGACCGGAAAACCGCTCTCCGGTGCGGTCTTCATCCAGGTGCCAGTGGAAGAAGTGCTGAAAAGACTGACCGGCAGGCTGGTATGTGCCTGCGCCGACGGGACAGGGTTCAGCTCGGAGTACCGTGAAGGTGATATCTGCCGGATATGCGGGAAGCCCTTCGTCAGGAGAAGCGATGACAGCAGCGAGGTGGTGAGGAACCGGCTTGATCACTACCACAACCTCACCATGCACCTGGAGGAGTATTACCGGGGCAGGCTTCTGTCAGTCGACGGCGTGGGGACCGTAGAGCAGGTCTTCCAGAGGATCATGAGAGCTCTGAGACCATGGGCATAGTAACAGGCGGCGACCTGGAGCATATGCGCGAGTCCGGAAGAATAGTACGGAAGGCCCTTGAGGAGATGAAATCCCTCATCGCTGCGGGTATGAGCACAAAGGAACTGGAGATGGTGGGCAGGCGGGTCATAGAGGCCGAGGGGGCGATCCCCTCCTTCCTGGGCTACAACGGTTACCCGGCGGCCGTCTGCGTGTCGATCAACAGCGAGGTGGTGCACGGGATACCGTCAACCTCAAGGATGATAAGCGAGGGCGACCTTGTGAGCATCGATGTCGGAGCTTTCAAGAACGGCTTTCACGGGGATGCGGCGGATACCGTGGTCGTCGGTCTGGCTGATCCGAGAGCCATGCTTCTGGTCAGGACGGCTTACGAGGCCAGGGACAGAGGCATTGCCGCCGCCAGGGCGGGAAGCACGCTGGGAGATGTGGGTGCTGCAATTCAGGATGCTGTGGAAGCCCAGGGGTTCAGTGTGGTCCGGGCCCTTGTGGGCCATGGCATAGGCAGGAAGCTTCACGAACCCCCTCAGGTCCCGAACTTCGGTCGAGCCGGCAAGGGAATGAAGCTGACGGAAGGGCTGGCCATAGCAGTGGAACCCATGGTGAACATCGGCGATTTCAGGGTGAACACCATGGATGACAACTGGACGATCGTAACAGCGGACGGAAGCCTTTCGGCCCACGCGGAGCACACAATAGTGGTAAGCGGCTCGGAGCCGCTGATACTGACGGCGTGATGTTCAATATTGACGGCATGATGATAATTACCAATGATATGCGTTCTGTTACGAAT
This sequence comes from Candidatus Fermentibacteraceae bacterium, assembly GCA_016936235.1. Classification (GTDB taxonomy): domain Bacteria; phylum Fermentibacterota; class Fermentibacteria; order Fermentibacterales; family JCC-6; genus Aegiribacteria. The sequence goes on from JAFGPK010000108.1 coordinate 31,033, forward strand.
ATGGAGAGGATAAACAGTGGCTAAGAATGTTCCCATGGATGGAACCGTAATTGAGACGCTGCCGAATTATCAGTGCCGTGTTGAGCTTGATGGAATGAACGGTCATGTGGCCCTGTGCTACATATCAGGTAAGATGCGAATGAACAACATACGGATCCTTGTGGGTGACAGGGTCACGGTGGAGCTGTCGCCCTACGACCTCCGCAGGGGCCGTATCACCTACAGGTACAAGTGAGGGTCGAACAATGAAGGTACGCAGCTCGGTAAAGAAGATATGTGAATACTGCAGGATAGTGCGGCGTCGCGGGAAGGTACTCGTGATCTGCTCCCGCAACCCCAAGCACAAGCAGAGACAGGGATAGCGATAATTCAGTAAAGTACGGAGGTAATTAGTGGCAAGAATCGCAGGCGTTGATCTTCCACCCAACAAGCATGTTCTGTATGCACTGCCGTATATCTATGGAATAGGACTGGCCTCCTCCAGGGAGATACTCGATAAGGCTGGAATAGATAACGACGTGAAGACGGACGACCTTACGGAATCAGAGGTGGCGACACTCAGAAAGATCATCGATTCCGAGTACAAGGTCGAGGGTGCTCTCAGGGCGGAGATCAATCAGAACAAGAAGAGGCTCATGGACATTCGCTGCTATCGCGGAATAAGGCATCGAAGAGGGCTTCCGGTCCGCGGCCAGAGAACCCGAACAAACGCCCGGACCCGCAAGGGACCCAAGTTCGGGCGTAAGAAAATCCGATAGGAGGCTGCCGTGCCAAAAGGAGCCAAGGCCAAGAGCCGAAAAAAGGTTGCGAAGAAAGCCCTGAAGGTTTCGGATGTTCAAGGCATCGCTCATGTGAAGTCCTCGTTCAACAACACGATGGTGACCATCACCGACAGGAACGGGAACGTGATCACCTGGGCCAGCGGCGGGACAACCGGCGTGAAGGGAACTCGAAAGGGTACCGCTTTCGCGTCCGGCCAGGCCGCGGTGCAGGCAGCCGAAAAGGCCATAGAGGCTGGTCTGAAGAAGGTGGAGATCTGGGTCAGGGGCCCGGGGTCCGGGCGGGAAGCCGCGGTACGGGCTCTGCAGTCTACCAATCTCGAAGTTACGGCAATAAAGGATCAAACCAGGATACCGCACAACGGGTGTCGCCCGTCAAAGCGTCGCCGACGCGGATAAATGGGAATTGGGATCCGTAAGGGTCCCACATCGTCCGGGTTGCGGCCTGGGAGGAGGATCAGATGGTATTCAAGAGTCTTTATCTTCCGGATATGATCAAGTGGGATGAGGAATCCAGAACGGATACTTACGGCAGACTGGAGATAGTGCCCCTGGAAAGAGGTTTCGGACGAACACTGGGAAACGCTCTCAGACGAGTCCTTCTTTCTTCGCTGGAAGGTTTCGCCCCGGTCTCCATAAGCATCGAGGGTGTCGATCACGAGTTCTCCACCATCCCGGGTGTGGTGGAGGACGTGCCGGAGATAGTCCTTAACGTGAAATCCCTGATCGTAAACCTTCAGGACGAGGACCGGTGCGTCCTCAAACTGAATGCCTCTGAGAAGGGAAAGTACACGGCCAAGGATCTCACAGGGGACAAGAACATCAGGGTGATAAACAAGTCACAGGTGATCGCCCGGCTTGGCGATTCGGCGAAGCTATCCATGGAGATAGTGTTCGAGAAGGGAAAGGGTTTCATACCGGCTGACGAGTGGGGTCTTCACGGCAAGGAGGACAAAGTCGGCATAATCCTGCTTGACTCATGGTTCTGCCCCGTCAGGATGGTGAACTTCCAGGTGCAGAGCGCAAGGGTGGGCGACAGGACCGACTACGACCGCCTGATAATGGATGTGACAACCGACGGCAGCATAGGCCCCGAAGAGGCTGTAAACGAAGCCTGCGAGATTCTCATCGAGCATCTGCGGATGATCCCCGGGGGGCTGGAGCCGGCGGAGAAGCCGGACCTCATCGAGGAGGAGAAGGAAAGCAGGGAGGACATCATGTCCATCCCCATTGATGATACTGAGATACCCACCAGGATAGCCAACGTGCTCAAATCCGGCGGAGTGAAGACACTGGGCGACCTGGCGGGCATGAATGCGGACGAGATACTTGGGATAAGCGGGTTCGGCCCCTCTTCCCTGGACACTGTCAGAGAGGTACTGGAGAACCAGGGTCTCAAAATCAAGGATTGACGAAAGTCATTTTGGAGAGCTGATATGCGACACAGAAAGAACGTCGCCAAGCTGGGGAGAAAGCCCGACGCGAGGAGGAGGATGCTCCGCAATCTCATAACCTCGCTGGTATTGGAGGAGAGGGTAAGGACCAGCCTGGTGAGGGCGAAGGCTGTGCGAAGCGCAGCCGAGAAGATCATAACCAAGGGCAGGACGGATACCGTTCACTCGAGAAGGATCGTGGCCGGAAGCGTCTACGGCAGCGAGGCTGTCCAGAAGATCTTCAACGAACTCGGGCCGAGGTACGCCGACAGACCCGGGGGCTATACACGTATTCTAAAGCTGGGGCCCAGGAAGGGCGATGCAGCGGAGGAAGTGATCCTCGAGCTGGTGGATTCCCCGTTGCCCGTAACCCAGGAAAGCAAATAGCGGCGGGAACGGTTTGGAGAGAATAGCGGTCCTCACAAGCGGGGGCGATTCCCCGGGGATGAACGCATGCATCAGGGCCACGGTCAGGCGAGCGCTGGGCCGTGGCCTTTCCGTGCTCGGAGCGAAAAAGGGCTACGAAGGACTGATCGACGACGAATTCACGGCGATGAGTTCCTCTGATGTGAGCAATATTATCCAGAGGGGCGGGACCATTCTTCACACCGCCCGCAGCCCTCGCTTCCTCGAGGCCGAAGGCAGGGCAAGGGCTGCGGAGAACCTGAGGAATCGCTCGGTTGACGGGCTTGTGGTAATCGGGGGCGACGGGAGCTTCCGGGGAGCCAGCGACCTGTTCAACGAGCATTCCATTCCCGTAGTTGGAGTACCGGCCACCATCGATAACGACATATGGGGTTCAGACCTCACCATCGGCTATGACACCGCCGTTAACACCGCCCTGGAAGCGGTGGACAAGATCAGGGACACAGCCGCGGCCCACGACCGCCTGTTCATAATAGAGGTCATGGGAAGGTCCGCCGGCTTCATCGCACTTGAAGTGGGCATCGGGACCGGGGCCGAGGCGGTGCTGATACCCGAGACACGAACCGATCTCCAGGCCGTCTGCGACAAGATACAGGGACGGATCAGAAGGGGAAGGACCTCGAACATCCTGATTGTGGCAGAGGGCGACGAGGCCGGGAACGCCTTCGAGATAGCCGCCAAAATATTTGACCTTTCAGGTCTGAAGAGCAGGGTCACAGTGCTGGGCCATGTGCAGCGCGGCGGCTCCCCCACGACGGCGGACAGGGTCCTGGCCTCGAAGCTGGGATGGGCCGCGGTGGAAGCTCTTATGGATGGAGCCTGGCCCTGCATGGTGGGCGAGGTGGACAATACCGTGGTGCGCCACCCCCTTGCGGATTCCTGGACCAACCGCAAAGCCCTCGACCCCCTGCTTCTTACCCTCTCCGACAACCTCTGAATGTCCCATTCTGGTGCCGGACCTGAAAATGGGACATTCCCCATCAACCCTTCCTGTCCTCCGCCAGCTTCCTGAAAGACCGGTCCCAGGTTCTCTCAGCTTCCTTGGAAAACATGCATGCGGTGAACTCCCCCATCTTCCTGTGATATGCTATGCACTCCCTGCATATCCCGTGCCTGGGGCATCCGGGGTATGTGCAGGGGCAGTCGGGATTTCTGTCGGTCATCCGGGAGTCTCCCTTCCTCTATTCTGTCCACCGTCTATCCGATTCCCTATTCTGCTCCATGTCCCCTGTTTCATCAAGTACTCTTCAGGAGCACCTACTCAGGGGACGCTCACGGGAGTATCATACCGAAGATCTGACGGTTTCTCCTGAAGGGTCTGCACAATGAACAGAATCAGGTTCATGCCGGTATTCCTTGCTGTGTTCATCACAGCCGTGCATGAGAATCCAGCCCCAGTTGGTGAAGCTTGCCGGAAGCGAACCCGTAGGGGAAGAGATCGAGAGGATGCAAGTCTGCCCTGTACCTGGGCGCCAGGCTGGATCTTTTCTGAGCCAGGTGTATCGACAGGAACCATCGGATGACCCTGGAAGCAGTGGTCTTCGACCTGGACGGGACTCTCCTCGATACGCTGGACGATATCAATGAAGTCGTAAACAGGGTATTCAAGGACCATGGCCTCTCCAGCAGGACCAGGGAGGAGGTCAGGTTCGCTGTCGGCAGAGGTGTGGAGCACCTGGTTCTGGAGCTCACTGAGGGTGAAGTCATCGAGCCGGGCATTCTCCCGCTGCTCTCTGATAACATCAGGAGGGTCTATCTGGAGATGGGCTCGGTCATGACTCGTCCGTATCCGGGAATACCCGAAGTGCTGGAGGAGCTGGCCGGGATCGGTGTTCCCATGGCCGTCCTGACCAACAAGCCCCAGGCCTCCGCTTTTGAATCAGTTGCGAGGTTCTTCCCCTGTATCGGGTTCGTGACGGTCAGAGGCGCCAGCGGGAGACATCCCCTCAAACCCTCCCCTGAAGCCTCGAAACCTGTTCTGGAAGCCCTTGGATGCCCGCCTGAAATGGTTGTCTTGATAGGCGACAGCGACGTGGACATGGATACAGCGGTAAACGCCGGCATGGTCCCGGTAGGCGTCTCCTGGGGTTTCAGAAGCACACGACTTCTGCTGGAGCACGGGGCCGAAAGGATCATCCGGTCTCCGTCAGAGATCCCGGGCCTTCTGTTGATGGACCATGGCGAGGAACGCCGAGGGGATTGAACGGAGAAAGACGGAAGAGTTCTCCGGCAGGTCAACGATCGGTTCTCCGTCCAGCTCCATCTTCAACCTTCCTCTTGCCCGAAGCACCATCTCCCTGCCTCTCCAGGACGATACCGCCGGATGCTCTAGAAGATTGCCCCTGTAGACCATAGGAAGGCTCTTGAGAAGATTCACCCTCGATACGGGCCTTATCAGGGCAGTGTCAAGCATGTCATCCACCGGTGTCGATGAGGGCGAGAGTCTCATCCCGCCTCCCATGTAGGGACCCACACCACAGGTCATGCTGAGGTAGGGACCTTCGAAGACCGTCTCTCCATCCACATCCACTTTCCCTATCCACTCCGGCATCGCCGCGACCGTGGAGAGAAGCGAGGTGATGTAGCCCATCCTTCCGAGTCTCAGCCTCCTTCTGAGGACCAGGGTCTTCTGAAGGACATGCGCATCCAATCCAATGCCCGCGGAATTGACGAATATGCTGGATTGGATGTTGCTCCCTTCACGGTCCCGGACCAGGCATTCTGCGGCGTCCAGCCTGATAGAGGTCCCTCTGTTTATCGCCTCGATGGTCTGACGCAGCGAGGAGACGCCTACGGCACGGGCCCAGTCGTTTCCGTTGCCATGGGGGATGATCGAGATAGGGATGGTCGATTTCGCTCGTATGAGTCCCGTGGCCACGTGGCTGAGCGTACCGTCCCCGCCATGGGCTATGATCCCCGAGTACCCCCTGCTGGATGCCATCGCCGCATAATCAACAAGCTGACCGGGTGAATCAGTCAACACCGTCTCATGGCTGATACCGGCATTCTTGAGATGAGCGGAAACCCATCTCAGACCTGCCTTTGAGATGCCTGAACCGGCCCTGGGGTTTACCAGCAGGAGCCACTGGCCATCTCCGGAGGCCGGTTTCAGACCATTGCCGCTAAAGCCCGATATAGGTCCCAGCCTTCAGGAAGGGTCCTGAGAAATCGAGCTGGAAGTTCTCAGCCTCTTGGTCGTCGATATCAACGCTGTTCATCCTGTAGCCCGCTTCGAGACCGAACATCAACGGCAGGCATCCCAGTTCCCATACGGATTCCTGGTCGAGCCTCAGGGAAGCGATCATGCCGATGCCGGAACCGCTGCCCTTCGTCACCGTGTTTGGGGAAGCCAGGCTTCTGTTGGCGAAGGTGAACACAGGCCCGACACCCGCCGACAGAGAAAAGCCGGAGGTCCGGCTGAACAGGTAGTAGGCCTCCGCCTCCACCGAGACGGCCTCATCGTCAAGGTCGATCACATCCTCGCTCTGAGACAGGAAGAAACCCAGTCCCGCGGTGAAGAGCCCTATCAGCACGTAACTCAGAGGATCGTATCCCTCGGTGTAGGCTCCATGAAGCCTCGATACGCTGACGCCACCCCTTATCCTGAACCTGTCGCCGAGGTCTCCAAGAACCTCGACACTGCCTCCCCAGGCGGTGCTGCCGAGATCGAAATCCAGACCCGAGGCGTTGGTCATTTCCGCGAAATCCTTCTCGTCATCCATCGAAGGGAAGGAGACTATGAAGGACAATCCCAGCCTGACCGAAGGGGAATCCTTCGCCGGGGCCAGCTGGACCAGAACGCATAGGAGTATGACAACGTATTTCATTGGTGTACCTCGTACATCTGCGTATCGATGAGTTCGTCGTTGAGAATGATGCGTATGTAGTAGAGACCGTCAGGGACCCTCTGACCTTCAGCGTCCAGCAGGTCCCACTGCAATGAATGGCTGCCCGCGGACTGACTTGAATCCGACAGCAGCGTCCTGACGGTCACGACGTAGCAGTTCAGCACAAGAACATCGACCGAACCACTCTCCTGCAGGTCGTAGATGAAAGTGAAGGGATCGGTGACGATGTCGAAGGGGTAGGTGTTATCGTCGCATCCGGGCAACAGCATCAGCAGGACCGGAAACAGCAGTATCCAATGTGTTTTCATTGTTCCTCCCTCTTTGAAGCACACCCCTTTGAACCAGACTATATTATGTATGAAAGGTGGTGCCTTATGCAATCCTGCGCTGAATGGCTGAGGAAAAACTGCAAAGAAACGCCTGCAATTGGTGATGGGGAGATTGAGCTGGCGGGGGAGCCGCCCCCTTTGTCAGTGTACCGGCCGCTTGCGGAAGTGGGAAGGATAATTATCCACCACTCGGCCACCGAGACCGGTTGCGCACGCGTCTTCCGGGCTCTTCACAGGGGCGTGAACGGATGGGTTGATATCGGGTACCATTTCGTGATAGGCAACGGCACACTCTCCGCAGACGGGGAGATAGAGCCGGGCAGGCCTGAATGGGCCGTGGGGGCCCACGCCAGGCGCAACAACGATGATTCTCTGGGAGTATGCCTCGTGGGGGACATGAACCACCATCCTCCGACGGAGGCTCAGCTCTTTTCACTTGCAGGACTGCTCGAGAAACTCATGGCGAAGTACGGGCTTTCAGCAAAGGACCTTGCCCTCCATGGGGATCTTCCCCATTGCAGCACCCTGTGTCCGGGCAGGTACCTGACCCTGGAAAAGGTCAGAAAACTCCTGGATGGCCCTCGTATATAGCCCCGGGACTTGCCAGGAGGCTGGGTGTTTTGTATATCTGCGTCCTCTGGAAGGGACATGTTTATAAATGAATACGATCCTTACAATAGTGCATTTCGTGATATGCGTCCTGCTCGTATCAGTCGTGCTTCTGCAGAAGTCGAAGGGTGACGGGCTGTCGGGCGCATTCGGCGGCGGCGGGGCCCTGACGGCTTCCTTCGGCAACCGCGGAGCCGCTACGGTGCTTTCGAAGGCGACATCGGTGCTTGCGGTGCTTTTCATGTCGACCTCATTCCTGCTGGCCATATTCTGACATAATCCGAATACGGGGCCGGGGTGGTGGAATTGGCAGACACGCTAGGTTAAGGACCTAGTGGGCAATTGCCTGTACGGGTTCAAGTCCCGTCCCCGGTACCATGGCTGAAGGGCCCGATGCGAAAAGCATCGGGCCCTTCAGCTTGGGAGTCTGCGAGAGCAGACTCCACGGCCCGGGCATGTTGAGTCTGGTCGGGTTTGATTGTAGAATCTAGCCGGCTCTGCGTATTATCTCTGTTTTCATGTGTTCTCGTCGTTACTGGATTTGACTCGAACTGCAAGATACGGGAGATTCCGGAGGTGGGTATGGAGGAATCCAGGATGGGTGGCGGAGCGGTGAGGATGCTGCGGAGGGTGGCAGCCGCCCTGGGCGCCCTTCTGATAATGATCGCCGTCTTCGCAGACCTGCTGGGTCTCAGCGCCGGAGGAGGAATCAGCGGGAACCAGATTGTGCTGGCGGCTGTGGGGATGATGCTGATGGCGGCTGGAATACTCGGTCGCAGGTTCCCTCGTATCTACAGGGGCGCCGCCCTCCTGCTCCTGAACGTGATCGTACTGCTGGCGCTGGTGGAGCTTGCTTCCATCGCGCTTGTCAAGGTGATGGACAGGGAAAGGTTCGCCGTCATGGCCCGCAAGAGGGAGGTGGGGGGAGACGCGATCCGGGAGTGGAGTGTTATCGTCAGCGAGTACGTTCCATGGGTTCTCTGGAGGTCCACCCCTTCCTATCCCGGAGACCTGGTGGGTGTGAACGGGGAAGGCTACAGGATCACTCCCGGAGCGTCGGATTCGGAGGATGCCTTCAGGGTATTCACCTTCGGCGGATCAGCCATGTGGGGCTCGTGCGTGGAGGACTCCTGCACCATTCCGGCCCATCTCCAGAGGGAACTGGACGGGCTCCTTGACCGCCCCGTCTGCATATCCAACATGGGCCAGAACGCGTTCACCACCACCCAGGAAGTAATAGAGCTGATCCTGCAGCTCCGGCGCGGTAACGTACCGGATTACGTTGTCTTCTACGACGGCTTCAACGACGTGTGGGCAGCCTACGAGTCCGGTATCGCCGGAGTCCACCATTCCTTCGACCCGATATCCTCGCGCATTGAGGGCAGGGACCCTTTCATGCAGGAATCCCCCCTGGTACAGCTTCTTCACAGGACCAACACATGGACGCTCATCTCCATCCTTCGCGAAAGGGGCATCCTCTCGACTTCCGAAGGGGAGACGGCGCTTCGCACTTACCTCACAATGGGTCTCGACAGGGACTCCCTGGCGGCCGAGGTGGTGGATATCTGTTTTCAGAACTACTCTCTGGTGGAGCACCTGTCAGATGCGTACGGTTTCGACTATCTGATGGCATGGCAGCCGGTGATATGGTGCGGGGGCAAGGAGCTTACGGAGCGGGAGCTTTCGATATACAACGGGGAGTTCGATTCCTATCCTGCCGGCGGGGATTCCGCTCTTACGGAACTCCTCAGGGCCTCCTACCGGGATTTCCGCCTGTCAATGCCGGACACAGTCCATTACGCGGACCTGACCGGTGTCTTCGATGAGGTCGAAGGGGATGTCTACATTGATCATACCGGCGTCCACATCGGAAGGGATGCGAACGGGATCGTAGCATTCGAGCTTCTGGCCAGGATGAGCATCCCCGACAGCCTTGAGGAAGGATCACAGGAATGAGGCTGATGCCCGTCTTCGCTCTGCTGGTCCTCGTCTCGACTCACGTTCGCGCCGAGCAGCCTCCGGAACTGATAATGGGCCGGGGTCTCATGAGTCTCGACCGGCTGGTGTCCTTCTTCATGGAGAGCAATCCTTCGGCTGATGAGGAGAGGGTGGCCCGACTGGCGGCGCTCTACATTGAAGAGGCTGACTTCGAGGGGGTCAACGCCGATGTGGCCTTCGTGCAGATGTGCCTTGAGACAGGGTTCCTCCGTTTCGGAGGTCTGGTAACGGAAGACATGAACAATTTCTGCGGTCTCGGGGCTGTAAGCCCCGAACAGCGTGGTCATTGCTTCCCCGATGAGCGTACCGGTATCCGGGCCCACATTCAGCATCTGAAAGCCTACGGCTCCTGCGAACCGCTTGAGGGTGAGCTGGTGGACCCCCGTTTTCACTACGTGAGTCCCAGGGGGAAGTCACCCGACATCATGGGACTTGCGGGTACCTGGGCGGCAGATCCGCAGTACGGGGTGAAACTGGCCGATCTGCTTGAAACACTGTACAGGTAAAGGTCCGCCCCCGGGGACTCGTTACCGGACCGCCAGAGCTGGAATACCGGGATGCAGTGCAGTGATCATGCTTCACGCAGTCCCTGCGACGGCCAGGTTGTACCGGTCACGATTCGTATCCATATTTAGCCCATGAAGCTGACGAAGAGGGTGCCCCGAAAGGGCTCGATCCGCTTCCAGACCTGGAAGCAGATTATCCTCGCCATTCTGCTGATCACTGCCGTCACTTTTCTCTACGACGGTTACAAGCGGACCAGAAGGGCGGCGCTGGAGAACTACTCCGAGCAGCAGAGGATATACGCCGATCAGATAATCAACGGTGTCCGCTTCAGGTTCGATCTCATCAGGAATGTCCTGGAACTCTGGAGCACCACATCCGAGATCAGACACATGTCGGAAGAGACCCAGGGATCGATGGAGAGACTCCTGGAAGCACACGGCAGCTACATTTCCAGCATAACCAGAATGGACGAGAACGGTATCATCAGATATACCGTCCCGCTCTACGCGGGAACCGTGGGAGCCGACATTTCCTACCAGGCCCATATCCAGAAGCTGCTCGAGCCTCAAACAGCCGTCATGAGCGACGCCTTCCTCACGGTACAGGGTTACTGGGCGATCGCCTACCATGTGCCATGCTTCGATAAGGAGGGCGGGTTCCGCGGGTCGCTGGCTTTCCTTGTTCCTTTTCGGGAGATGTTCCGCGAGCTCTTCACCCAGCTTCTGCCGGAGAAGGACATTGTACCCCTCGTCCTCGACAGCCAGGGGCAGGTACTCTACTCGCCTCTGGAGGAACACGAAGGAAGGCATTATACTGATGCTCTGGCAGGTTTGGAAGGTCTTCTCGGGCTGATATCCGGAGCCGATTCCCTTGCCGGTGGATTCAGTGTCATAGAATCCCGCCGTGGTTTCGACGAGTCCCTGCCCCGGGCGAACATGCTCTGCACAGTGGTTCCCTTCGATTTTCAGGGGACGGAATGGACCATGATACTGTCCGTACCTGAATCCACGATCATGAGGAACATCGCGGACCTGAGCAACAGGTGGCTCATCGGCATGGCGGCCATAATACTGCTTGCCATGATCTACAGCACGCTGAAGCTCAGGGTATGGATCACGTCCAGCGAGGAGAAGAAGTGGCAGGATGTGGCCCGGTTGAAGGACATACTCATTCGCACCGTTGACCAGGCCAGGGAGGTCATTCTCATACTGGACGACAAGGAGAGGATAGTCTACTCCAACCGTACCTCCACCAGTGTAACCGGCTATGGGGGGAATTACTTGGGCAGAAGGGTCAGCAGGGTACCTTTCCTGGAACTCGAGCCATCCATCGCGGAGATCAGGAAGAAGGTGATGCTCAAGGGCAGCTGGAGCGGAAGGGTCATGGGAGTCGCCCTGGAGAACCACCCGTTCAGGCTGGACATAACGGCTTCCGCTGTGACCGATGACGATGGCGGCATCACAAACTTCATCATCATCGGCAGGGACGTGACCGAGCAAATGGAGATGGAGCGGAGGCTGCTTGAGCAGCAGAAGATGGAGGCCATCGGGCAGCTTGCGGGGGGAATCGCCCATGATTTCAACAACCTACTTGTCGGTGTCCTCGGCTACGCGGAACTGCTCAAGGAGCATCACTCACCGGACAGCGACGTCTCAAGGGCCGCCGACGTGATAATCGCCGCGGTCCATCAGGCCTCAGAGCTCACCCGCCAGCTCCTCGGGTACGCCAGGAAGGGCAAACACCAGGTGGCCAGGATCGATGTGGCGGAATGTGTCAGGAAAGTTAACAAGCTCCTCATGAGGACGCTTGACAGACGGATCGCTGTCAACCTCCAGCTGGAGGAGGGCATATTCGTCAAGGGCGACGAGTCACAGATCGAGCAGGTCGCCCTGAACCTGGCCGTCAACGCCAGGGACGCAATGCCCGAAGGGGGAGAGCTCAGGTTCTCGCTGGAGAAACAGACACTTGCACCAGGCATCACCGGGCAGCCATCCGAGGAGGAACCTCAGGAGCTGGCCGTTCTCAAGACCTCTGATACGGGATCAGGAATTCCGGAGGAGTACCTGGAGAGGATATTCGAGCCCTTCTTCACCACAAAAGCCGAGGAGGGAACAGGGATGGGCCTGGCCACTGTCTACGGGATAGTTATCAACCATGGCGGATGGATTGACGTGGACAGCCAGCCGGGAAGGGGATCTGTTTTCACCGTCTACCTCCCGGTTGACCGCGGCGGTGAGGTGGACGGACAGGAGGAGACGAAACCACCCTCCAACGCCGGACGGGGCAGCGGCAGGGCCGTGATGGTGGTTGACGACGAGTTCGTAGTGGTGAACACCCTGATGGAACTCCTGAAGGAACTGGGCTACACAGTCGTGGCAGCTTCCGGAGGTGAGGCGGCACTAAGACTGTTCTCAGATGAACCCCAAGCCTTCGACGCGATTATACTGGACCTGTCCATGCCGGAGATGGACGGAAAGGAGTGCTTCCTGAGGCTGAGGGAGATCGATCCCGGTGTGAAGGTCATCCTGGCCACCGGTTTCAGCAGGGACGGCAGGGTCCAGGAACTGCTGAACATAGGTGTGAGGGGTTTTCTTCAGAAACCCTTCAGGCTCAAGGAGCTTGCTGAAATGCTGGAAAGTGTTCTTGAATCCTGACGGGCGCCGCTGCCCGAAGCCGTTGTTTACCGATTGGACCTCAGCATGAATGATAGACCCGATAGAGAAGAGTATCCCGGGAACATAGGCGAGGAGAAGCTTCTCACCATCCTTGAGAGCATGGATGAGGTTATCTACGTTGCCGATCCCGATACTTACGAGCTGCTCTACCTGAATCCTCCGGCCATCCGTCACTGGGGTGACAGGACAGGTGATAAATGCCATGTGGTCCTGCAGAACAGGGAAGAGCCGTGCCCGTTCTGCACCAATCCCCTGATATTCGGTGAGAATGCCACTCTGCCTTACATCTGGACGTTCAAGAACCAGGTGAACAACCGCTGGTACAAATGCACGGACCGGACCATAACCTGGTCCGATGGTCGGCTGGTCAGGTTCGAGATGGCTGTTGACATCACTGACAGGGTCCAGGCGGAAGAGGCTCTCAGGGAGAGCGACGAGAGGTACAGGATAATGGTTGAATCCTCCCTTGACGCCATTTACCTAGAGTCATTCGACGGCGAGATACTGGACTGCAACCGGGCGGCCTGCGACATGCTGTGCTACTCGAAGGACGAACTGTTGGGGATGAAAACCAGCGATCTCATTCCGAAGGATAAACTGGATATACTGCCGCAAATCCTGAACGACCTCATGACCAGTGGAAAGTCGTTCGTCGAGGGAGAGAACATAAGGAAAGACGGGGTTTCGATACCTGTGGAGTCGTGGGCAAGAGTCATAGATACGTCTTCCGGCAGGAGAGTGGTGGTCTACGTGCGGGATATCACCGAGAGGAAGAACGCACAGATGGAGCTGGTGGAGAGCGAGAAGAGGTTCCGATCGTTCATGGACCAGCTCCCGGCCGCGGTATTCCTCAAGGATGCAGACAGCAGGTACGTCTACATCAATCCTTTCATGAGAGACGTGTTCGCCGCCGACGACAGCTGGATAGGCAGCCATACGTCACAGTGTTTCAGCGAGGATGAGGCGGATTCCCTCACCCGGGACGACCGGGAAGCGCTTGACAGGCATTACAGCATCAATATCCAGAGAGTGGTGGACTCCAATGGAAGGAAGAGAGTTTTCCAGACTCACAAGTTCCGCATCTCCAAGGGCAGGGACAACGGCGATATGCTGGGCGGCATAGCCCTTGACATAACCGACAAAGTCATCGCCGAGGAGACGAGGAAGAACCTCGAAGCCCAGATACAGCATACCCAGAAGCTTGAGAGCCTGGGAGTGCTTGCCGGGGGAATAGCCCACGACTTCAACAATATACTCATGGCTATTCTCGGGTATGCTGACCTGGCCCTGCTGGACAGTGAGCCGGGGAGTCCCTCTCGGTCTTCCATCGAGGAGATCGAGAAGGCGGCAAGGAACGCGGCTGACCTCACCAAGCAGATGCTGGCGTATTCCGGCAAGGGCAAGTTCCAGATAGCCAAGCTGGACCTCAACAAGATAATAAGGGAGATGACCCATCTCCTCGAGATATCCATCTCGAAGAAGGCGGTGATCAAGTTCAACCTCGCCGCGAAATTGCCCCCCATAGAGGCCGATCCCTCACAAATCAGACAGATCATAATGAACCTCATTACGAACGCTTCGGACTCAATGGAGGACACAAGCGGGGTTATTACCATTACCACCAACATCATGGACTGCGATTCCGACTACCTCGGCACCGTATACCTCAGCGACAGGGTGGAGGAGGGCACCTACGTGTACATGGAAGTGGCGGATACCGGCTGCGGCATGGACGACCAGACCCTGAAGCGGCTGTTTGATCCGTTCTTCACCGCCAAGTTCACCGGAAGGGGACTGGGGCTCTCGGCGGTGCTGGGAATAATCAGGGGTCACGGGGGGACCATAAAGGTTTACTCGGAGGAAGGCAGCGGCTCCTCCTTCAAAGTACTCCTTCCAGCCGTGAAGGGCGAAGCGGAGTCCGGGGCCAGGAAGGATGTATGCCGGCTTGAGGAATTCCGGGGAGGCACCGTCCTGCTGGTGGACGATGAGGTTTCCGTGAGGGAAGTGGGAATGTCCATGCTGGAGCGGAAGGGATACGATGTACTCGTAGCCGGGGACGGGCGGGAAGCCCTTGAGATATTCAGAGAGAAACACGATGAGATAGACTGCATCATTCTTGATCTGACCATGCCCCACATGGACGGGGACGAGACGTTCAGGGAGATGCGCAAGATAGACAGCTCCGTTAAGGTCATCATTTCCAGCGGCTACAACAAGCAGGATGTAACGCAGAGGTTCGTGGGCAAGGGACTGGCCGGGTTCATACAGAAGCCCTACAGGCTCAGCGAGCTGCACGCCAAGGTGCAGGAAGTCATCAATAGAGAATAGGGGAGTTGCGAATAATGCTGAGAATGATCATCGCCGGAGTCCTTTTTCTGCAGGTGGATATCTACGATCCAGGGTCGGGAGCCTTCCTTGATTCGATGCCCGACGCTGAGGTGCTGTTCATGCAGGCCGATTCGGCATACGGGGAGGGCGATTACGAGACTTCCGCCGCTTTCTACCTCCAGGGGCTTCACGCCCAGCCGTGGAACTCCGGTTCCATATACAATCTCGCCTGCTGCTACGGTCTCCTGGGGGAAGGGCAACTTGCGTCGTTCTACCTTGAGAGGGCGTGGAAAGCCGGATTCGACGATATCGGGCATATACTGTGGGACCCTGACTTCGATAACGTAAGGGAGATGCAGGTGTTCTCCTCCCTGGTGGACAGCCTTCAGGAAGCGGCGGCCCTGAAGGATGAGCAGATGGGCGAAGAGGTGTTCTTCACGGCCAACGGCCCCTTCCGTTGCCGTGTTCAGCTTCCCGAGGGATACGACGGTTCGGAACCGGTCCCTCTGGTCCTGGGCATACACGGACTCGGGGACTCACCCGACCGCTTCATCGGTCTGTGGGACGTGATCAGCGATTATGGATGCATCTTTGCCGTTCCGCAGGCTCCCACGCCCTTCCTTGTGGGTAACCGAATCGGTTACACCTGGTACGTCGGCGAGGACGATGCTTCATGGACCGCAAGCGCCATCCAGGCCAGGGACTACCTGCTCACACTTCTGGACAAGATGGAATCGGATTACAGCATAACGGAGGTTTACCTCTTCGGCTACTCTCAGGGGGGCGGAATGACCTATATGGCTGGTCTTCATTCACCTGGCAGGTTCGCGGCCCTGGCTGCCTTCAGCGGCTGGCTGGACCTGTCGGTGCTGACGGAGGAGGAAATAGACGCCGCTTCAGCCGTCCCGGTAAGGATAGTCCACGGTGAGCAGGACAGAGTGGTGGAGTACGGGGCCGCGCTGTTCGCCGATTCCCTGCTCTCCGACCGGGGCTACGACGTTGAACTCATCACGTTCCAGGGTCAGCACATGTTCCACAGGGAAGCTCTCGCGGCCTTCCTCGAGGAGTTCGTTGGAAGTGGTCCTCAAGAAACCGGTGAGTGATCCGGGCATCTACTCTTTACAGTCTTTTTTAGTTAGATTACCAGGGTGGCCTGAAACTGTACAACACTGCTCCTCAAGGGGCAGTACACCCTCCCCGGAAAATCATGCAGAGATAATTCAGGGGGGCTTTCTTTCTCGTGAGAGGAGTCTCGAATGGCCGGAGATAACTTCAATCCCTTCCGGATGGCCCAGGAACAGTTCGACAAGGTTGCAGATTTCCTGGATCTGGACGAGGGAGCAAGGGGTTTGTTGAGAAATCCCATGAGGGAGTACCATTTCAACATACCCATCCGTATGGATGACGGTTCGGTGAAAGTCTTCAGAGGTTTCAGGTGTCAGCACAACGATGCCAGAGGTCCCAGCAAGGGTGGCATCAGGTTCCACCCGCAGGAGACCATCGATACCGTCCGAGCCCTCTCCATGTGGATGACCTGGAAGTGCTCCGTTGTAGACATTCCGCTTGGCGGCGGCAAGGGAGGGGTCATCTGCGACCCCCACAATCTTTCCATGAGAGAGCAGGAGCAGATATGCAGGGGATGGGTACGCCAGCTGGTCCGTAATGTGGGCCCCCTGCAGGATGTTCCCGCTCCCGATGTCATGACCAGCGCCCAGCACATGCTCTGGATGATGGACGAGTACGAGGCCATAACGGGTGCCAAGTACCCCGGCTTCATCACCGGCAAACCCGTAGGAATGGGTGGAAGTCTGGGCAGGACCGAGGCAACCGGTTTCGGACTTATCTTCACTGTGAGGGAAGCTCTGAAACAGCTCGATATAAGGCCCCAGGACACCATCGCGAGCGTGCAGGGATTCGGCAACGTATCACAGTACGCGATCCGGCTCTACAACCAGATGGGTGGGACTGTGATATGCGTATCCTGCTGGGACCAGGCGGACCAGAAGAGCTACGCATTCCGACGCAAGGACGGGATCGATCTTGATCAGCTCCTTTCAATAACCGACAAGTTTGGCGGCATCGACAGGCAGAAAGCCCTGGACCTCGGCTACGAGATACTGGAGGGTCCTCAGTGGATAGAGCAGGATGTGGACATCCTCCTGCCCTGCGCCCTGGAGAACCAGATCAACGCCGACAGCGTAAAAAAGATCAGCAGCAGAGTGAAGATAATCGGCGAGGGCGCCAACGGCCCCACAACTCCCGAGGCGGACAGGGTGATCGAGGAGATGGGTATCTTCAATATCCCCGATTTCCTTGCCAATGCCGGAGGAGTTACCTGCTCCTACTTCGAGCAGGTCCAGTGCAACATGAACTACTACTGGACCAAGGATGAGGTCCTCGGGAAGCTTGACCAGAAGATGACCGAGGCGTTCATTGCGGTCAGCGAACTTGCTCAGAGGCACGGCATCTACATGCGCGACGCCGCCTACGTTATCAGCGTCGGGAGGGTCGTGGAGGCCTGCAGGGCCAGGGGCTGGATCTAGCTTTCGCTCTTAAGATCGAAAGAGGCGCCCGATATCATCGGGCGCCTCTGTTTTATTTATATTGAAAACATATGAAGAACTGTTTTTTCTGCTCTGATCTGCACGGAAGCGAGCGAAAGTACTCGGAGCTTTTCCGGGCCATCGGTGAGGAAGCTCCACGTGCTGTGTTCATCGGTGGCGACCTCCTCCCGGGGGCGGTAGCCATGCTTGCCTCCACCACGTCTCAGCTGGATTTCATCCGGGAGGTGCTTGCCGCCGGCTTGCTCCGTCTCAAGGATGCCATGGACGACTCCTATCCGGAAGTGTTCATAATTCTGGGGAATGACGACGGAAGGTTTGAGGAGACGGTCATGCTGGAGTGGGAATCAAAGGGCCTGTGGCACTACGCACACAACCGGGTGTTCAAGATGGACTCCTTTCAGGTTTATGGCTATTCCTTCGTCCCGCCAACCCCCTTCAGGCTGAAGGACTGGGAGAAGTACGATGTCTCCAGGTTCGTCGACCCCGGGTGTGTACATCCCGAAGACGGGATCCACACCGTTCCCGTATCCGATAACGAGCTGCGCTACTCCACCATCCGGGATGACCTGACGGAACTCACGGCCCGAAGCGATCTTTCCCGCGCCATCATGCTGTTCCACTCGCCGCCCTACGAAACCTGTCTCGACAGGGCGGCACTGGACGGTGTCAAGGTGGACCATGCCCCGGTGGACCTTCATGTGGGGAGTATCGCCATAGCAAGGCTGATAAGGACACGTCAGCCTCATATTACCCTGCACGGGCATGTTCACGAATCGGCGGAACTGACGGGCAGGTGGATGGATCGGATCGGCAGGACCTTCATGTTCGGAGGGGCTCACAGGGGCCCTGAGCTGGCACTTGTGAAATTCCACGCGGATGACCCTGGATCAGCCGTCAGGGTGTTGCTCTAGATGCTCCCCCTCCTCCCATCTGCAGCGGACGGGCGGCGTCGTTCACGGCGCCTATCTTGACAGCGTAGGACTGTTTCTCTTCTATGTCCCTGTCGGTGATCACGTGGATATCCAGCATTTTGTCCGTCTTGAGCCCGGTTCTTATGAAATTGAGCTCCACTAGGCACTTGTCCCAGCCGTCAAGATAGGATTCCAGACGGGCGCGCTGTCCTTCATCCCCCTCGAAATGCACAAGTATATCTATATCGCTTATGGTCCCCGCCGTGGCGTTCTTCGTGCTTCCGAACAGGTACAGGCCCCTGACCCCGTATTTCGCGGGATCCATACCCCCGGCAAGGGTCTCCACCATCCTCTGCCTCCAGAGCCAGTGGTCGTCCGAACTGGAGTCCAGTGTTCTGTGACGCTGCGGAAGACGGTCGCGATCGCCCTTGATGACACCTTCCTCCGAAGCGAAGTAGGCTACGGCCTCTCCCTCGTCCCCGCTCATGGCTATCCTCAGGATCTTACCGCCGGTGCTGGCCTTCACATCGATGACCCTGACCACATCGGCCAGGGCACCGCAGTCCGGCAGAAGCCGGCAGAGCACATTCTCGCTCTCCGCGAAGAATTCCTTCCGAAAGACGATGCTCCTGTCGTCGGGATAGAGCGGCAGATACCTGATACCCGCTTCCACCAGGTCCTGGAAGAAATGCGTCCCGAAGGACAGGTCAGGAAGATAGCTGCCTTTCTGGAATGCCATCTCGATCAGTGCCGCCGTGTTGTTGATGTCCGAGTAGGTCACCTGTACTCCGAGCTTGATGTCACCGCGGCTTCCCCATCTGCCGGGACCCATGAGTATGAAACTGCGCTTCTTGAGGATGCCGTTGAGCCTTCCCACTATCTTCCCGACCTCCACCAGCTGATCGAGTTCCTTAAGGGAATCGTAATGCTCCGGATCGACGAATACGATATGGGTCACATTCTGAACGAAACCGTCGGACACGTACCTGTCAGCCGTGAAAAGGACATCCCCCGAGTCGGGCTTCTCCTTGAGGTGGACCTCTTCAGTTTTGGCCCAGGAGCTCTGCGCCCTGCACTGGAGTATGTATATGTCCCTTCCATCAGCCGCGAACTCGATGTCCACAGGGAAACCGCATCCATGCTCCAGCACTTCCAGCATCCTGCGCATCGTCTCCAGGAAGTCGCTGCCCGAACCCAGAAGGCCCTCGAAGGTGGGTATTACATACTCCTTCCCGAAATCCGTGAACCTGTTCACCCTGTATATCATCCCGTCCCGGTGAGTGGAGAACACCTTCTCCACCTGGGGGTACTGAGCGCCGTACTCCGATACGATATCCTCCACCTTGACGGTCTCTATCCTTTTCTCCTGCAGATTGATGACGTCCATGAACCTGGGGGCGTACCTGACCGTTTCATCCACGCTGGTGTTCACCCTGAGACCGGGCTGGCCGGGGGCGGCGAGTACGGGGTAATCGTCACCAAGCCTGTCGACGGCCCTGGTTCCCAGACCAGGTACGAGCCTGAGCAGCCCGTCCTCCCTGCTTATCCTGGAGGACCACCTGAACTCGTTCCTGCTGAAGGCGACACCGCTGAAGGCCGGCATGTAGTATTTTCCGACCTTGATTCCCACAACCTGCTGGATCAGGATGCCCATCTCCTCCTGGAAATCAAGAAGGTTCCTCTCCTTGCGGTACTCGATGGCATCGGGACCGAACATCGAGGCGTAGACCTCGGCTATGGCGTCCATGAGGGCTTCCAGTCGATCGCTCTTGGAGCCCTGGTTGGCAAGGAAAAGGCTCTTGTACTTACCGCTGAACGCTGCCTCGATGCTGTCCTCGAGCAGACTGGAGCTTCTGACTATCAGGGGGTACTCACCCATTGAATCCAGAGTGACCGAGAGTCCCCGCTTCATCTCAGGGCTGAAGGCGCAGTTCTTGAAAAGCTGGATCAGGTTGGGGTATTCGAGCCTGATCTCCCCCAGGTATCTGTACCTGTACTCCAGCAGCTCCTCCAGCCTGTTGTGGTGGACGAAGTCCAGGATACCGTCACTGCTGATGTACCAGGTGGCCGGTGTTCTGATACCCGCAAGAACCGGGTCCTCGCTTCCCACATGCGCGAGTATCTTCTCCGCCATGAACAGCCCCGCTCCCTTTCCTCCCAGCTGACCATGGCTTCTGGTCGGAAGCACCAGGGAATTGGTCAGGCTGTAGAAATCCCCAATGGAGACAAGCTCCTTCAGTCGACTGATGTAGTCCAGCCTCCTGCTCACCAGCCTCCTTATCAGAGAAACCTTGAGGGCGTTCGTCACAGGTCGCGAAAGGCTGTCCTCGTCGCTCACCACGCCCCTGTGGGTTTCCATGGCCTGAATGATCTCGGTGAGGGAACTGGCGTGATCGTCAAGCACATTTATAAGGTGCTCTATCCGATTCTCGCCTATCCACCTCTGAAGCAGTCCAAGGATCTGTTCGCCGCTCAGTTCCCTTCCGGCTATGGCCAGGATCTCCTGGACCAGCTCGTAGCTTACTTCGAACTGGTGCCTGGGTATGGGCTGGTTGATGCCATGGTGATCAAGGTCGGTATCCTTGGCCGTGGTCTGTCCCGCCCACCTGTTCAGGAGGGATGTGGCATCGGGGATACCTATGAAGCTGAGGTAGTTGAGGAGTCTGCGGGAAAGGGTCTGATACAGCTTCCTGTCCGTAATGAGAAGCATGTCCAGGATCGTTCTCCAGGATTCCGTGCCTCCCTGCCAGTCTGCGAGTTCAGCCCTGTCTTCCTCGAACATCCGGGACAGGCTGTCATGGAGTATCGTATGCGCTATCCTCCTGGCCAGAGTCCTTATAAGTCTCTTCTCCTCCTCCAGGAAGGCTCCACCCTTGTCCAGCTCCGGCACCTTTTCCGGGTAGGTGACGGCGATGTTACCCACAATACTGCCGTTTATCACAAGGTTCTCGGAGAGGACCGGTCCGCCATCGCGGTAGTCGCCGGACTTGTACTCCCTGCCCATGTAGATGATCCGGGCTTCGCAGTGCTGGGGATTGTACCAGCCCTGGGGCATGGCGTCGGCGACAGCCTGCAGCTTCTTGCCCAGGGGTTCGTCGGTCATGAGTATCTCGTCGGCCATGTAGAGGCAGTTCAGCTCCTTGGCCCTCTCCCTGAGAGAGTTAAGCAGCTGATGTGAATCGTGTCCCTTATCATTCATATGGTGATCACTCCAAGTCCTCTTCTGCCGTCGATCCTGACGCGCAGCCCCCCGGGCGCCCTTACGCACCGGACATGATCCGATTCGTGGACCACTTCATCCCATGATTCAATGAGTTCCCATCTCACAGGGCCGTCAAGGGTCTCGCTCACGGACAGGTAGCTTACGCCGAAGCTGGAAAGGTTGTGAAAGAAATGGGATCCCTGGCTGAGTTCCACCCTCATGTTCGGTCCCGAGATCTCCAGTATCACCCTGGCGCCCGAGATGTTTCCCCATGTGACCGGGATTCCCAGCCAGGGGTCGGTGCTTCCCCATCGTCCGAATCCGATGAGAAGATAATCAAGCCCCAGCTCCGCCATTTTCCTGTTCGCAAGGGCTATTTCCGACGCTATGGCCCTTGTCAGGGACGTGCTGAACGCTTCAGGTTTCACGAAGACAACATGGCTAACACCCATCTCACCGTTGCCAAGGGCTTTCCTGGAAACCGCCAGGGTCCCGGGGCCTTCCAGCTCATCGGCGGATATCTCTACGCTGTCACCGGCCGCCGAGATGGGCCTTACCTGAAGGAGGCCAAGATCAGGCTCGCCGCCTCTGATCGGACCTTTCATGGCGAACTCCACCTCCACAGGTGAACCTGCGGAGCCGGCGCAGATATCCAGGACCTTCCTGACCGTCTCGTTCAGCGGGATGACCCTGTCCTGGAGTATGGGAGCGAAATTCACCACCCTTGGTCCCTCCCTGCCGGTTCCGCTCACCATCATGTCGGACCCGGGCAGATACGTTGAAGCGACGAACTTAAGCGTATCATCGTAATAAGAGTCACTCAGGGGGCACGAGAGCATGAACTCAGTCTCGCGAATGGGGTCGAATTCCGTCACCCTCTCCATGTTCACGCACCAGAAGCTGTTCTGGGTGTTCTTCATCATGTCGTTCGACGAGCCGAAAGGCGGTGGCGTGCCCGGGCTTCTGGGGCTGTAAGACCAGCACAGCCCTCCGTCAACGATTGTCTTGCCCAGTCCCAGTGCCAGATTCACCACACCGTCCTCCGGCCTGGACTTGCCGAAGGCGTAGAAATTGAATGTCCTGGCCACTCCGGAGACAACGGGGTAGAACCTGTCTCCGTACCTTGCTCCCACGATGTCCTGAAGCACGACGGCCATGGCCTCATCCTGGAGCTCTGATCCGATCCCCCTGTGGAACTCCCGGGAATCGGAGAAATAAGTGCTTGCCCAGACCAGCTTTACCGCTTCCATCAGCTTCCGGAACCGTATTTCGTCCGAGGGCTGGTTATTGGGTATCATCTTCGTCTGGTAGATGCCTGCCAGCGGTGTTCTGAGATCATCCTCCAGCAGGCTGGAAGATCTGACGGCTATCGGTTCACGGGCACCACGGACGAACTTCCAGAGATCCCCCGAGAGCATCGGAGAGACCTCTCCCCCCATGAACGCCATGGCTATGCGGTCATCGGGCTCGCAAGTGGAGGCGTAGCGGTCCAGGTCGTTCCTCTTCACGAAGTCCCTGAAGAATTCGGTCCCTATGACGGAGAAACGCGGGACTGATACCTTCATCGGGAAAGTCCCCCCCGGATCCGTGTCCCTGAGAGCATCCACGATGCTGAACAGCCCCGAAGCCTTGCCCCCGACTCCGCCTCCACCGTAGATCTCCATCACCGATGGTCCTCCATTCCAGTCCCAGCCATGGATAGGGACTGTTGGCAAACTATAACAGGGATATATGGGCAAGAACAGCATTCCGGCCCTGTTCCGGAACCCGCCGCCTGCATCGGACACTGGTACCCTGACTGTGGGAGCAGATGGGAAATCAAGCTGGATCAAAAGCTTAGAGAATCCCATCAGGGAATTTGACAAGGTCCCCGGGCAGGACTATCATCACCGGACACCGATCGGGACCCCTGGTCTCAGGATGGAAGGCAAGTGCATGGTAAAGGGCAGGATAACCTATTTTCTCGGATTCCTTCCCACTTATGTTCTGAGGGAAATCATGGAGCTCGGCTCAAGGGGTTTCCCGGTGGACGTGTTCCTCCCTGAATCCGACGGGACCTCGGATTTCTGGATGGATATCATTTCCGATCAGGAAATAGACGGGACCATTGCCATCCGCAGGGACATCCGGGATCATGTCGCCAGATGCCGGCCCTGGCGGCTCACCGGTTTTTTCCTCGGAAGATGCCTGCCCGTTCTATTCCTCCATCCCTTCAGGTTCCCCAGGCTTGCCGCCGCCTCCATCAGGGTCCGCTCCTTCAGGTTCTTTCTTCTCGGGGCCTCTCTTTCACGGCGGATCAGACGAGATACCCTTCTCATACATTCACACTTCGCAAGGAGCAAGGCATTCACAGGGATGTGGGCTGCGAAGCTTCTGGGAATTCCCTTCTCCGTCACCACCCACGCTGTGGATATCTTCGTTCCCAGGAGGGAGGAGCTGGTACGCTACATGCTCCATGAAGCCGACTCCGTCCTGACCATCTCCCTGTTCAACAGGGACTACATGGCTCGGAGGTATGGAGAATATCTCAGGGAAAAGGTGCGGGTGACCCACCTGGGACTGGACCAGGACTCGCTGCCTCCCAGAAGGAGCGAAACCGGGTCCCGGCCTCTTGTGGTATGCACCGCCAGCGGCCTCGGGGAGAAGAAGGGAGTTCCTGTCCTTGTGGAAGCGTGCAGGATCCTGGTTTCCAGGGGCCTGAGCTTCGGATGCAGGGTGATTGGTTCCGACATGTCGGGGGAACTGCTGGAGCGGTTCAGGTCCCAGGCGGTTTCCTCAGGTCTTTCCGGCATTCTCGAGTTCACGGGCAAGGCAAGGTCTGACGAAGTGTTGGAATGCGTGGCCGGCGCTGACATCTTCGTCCTCCCCTCCGTACGGGCGGCCAACGGCGACATGGACGGGATACCCGTGTCGCTCATGGAATCGATGTCCATGGGGGTGCCTACGGTATCCACCAGTATATCGGGCATCCCTGAGCTTGTGGAGAACGGCGTGAGCGGGCTTCTCGTGACCCCCGGAGACCCGGAGGAGCTGGCTGATGCCCTGGCGAGTCTCATTTCAGATCCCCTTCTGGCATCGAAGCTTGGTGAAGCCGGCATGCTGAAGGCGAGAAGCGGCTTCAGCGTGTCCGCTTACGTCACCCGTCTCCTGGAATCCTGGCCGCTCTCAGCGAGCCGGGACTGATCATGGGCTTTCTGAGCCAGATATACGACTTCCGTCACAGGATACTCCAGGTGGGCCTTCCCGCACTTGTAAGCAGGGGGACGATGGTCGTCTGGGGCTTGGTGACCATCTTCATAATCAGGGTGCTTCCCGAAGAGGCCTACGCCATATACGCCGTTGCCAAAAGCCTGGAGATGTTCGGCATACTGCTGGGCGGCGGGTTCATACAACAGGCGATCATGAAGCTCGTGGCGGAAGGGGATACCGAGAGGGAGAAGCAGCTTGCCAACGCCGGCATGGTCATGGCTCTCTGTTTCGCAGTACTATCCGCCGTATTCCTGATGGCCGGAGGCGGACTGATACAGTCATTCTACGGTTCACTGGACATGTCGGGAATCCCTCTTCTGCTGGCGGGTGTTGTAGTCACGGGAACTCTGAGCGGTCTTCCAAGGTGCCTGCTTCTCTCGAGGCACCGCACCAAGGATGTCATGTTGTCGGATATCCTTCAGTTCCTGGTCAAGAGCTGCATCATCGGGACCCTTCTGATAATGGGCACCCTCCGCACTCCCCATCAGATATTCTTCGCCGTGATCCTGGCCAATATTGCGGCTTTCATTCTCAGCTCCTTGCTTGCGAGGGACCTGTTCTTCCCCGGAGCAGGCATGAAATGGAGCGGAGTGTCCCTGGTGATGAAGTTCGCCTTCATTACCCTTGGAACCTCCCTGGCAAGCTTCATCTACTCCAGGACCGACATTCTCATGCTGGGCAAGATAGCGCCGGGTGATGTGGCAGCCTACGGCGCCGCAAGATCGCTGTCGGGAATGATCCTTGTGGTGGTGGCTGCCGCGAACATGGTCCTTCTGCCCCTGATATCCAGGATGTGGAAGCAGGGACAGAGGGGCAGCATCATGTCCAGGGTATGGAGCACGGTCCTTCTGGCCGAGGTCCTGATGGCTCCGGTGATACTTCTCTATGTGCTGTTCCCCAGGTGGCTGATGGATTTCATATACAGCGGGAAGTACAACGATGGATGGCAGATAATGCTGGTCCTGGGAGCCCTTTCCTTGGTCAGACCTCTCGGCAGCTTCTTCTCTACGGCGTCCGCCGCGGTGGGCAAACCGCAGTATTCGCTATACAGCGTTATCATCTCATCGATTTTTAACATAGGCCTGAATATTATCCTCATCCCCAGGCTGGGAGGTTTCGGGGCCGCCCTTGCCACTGCCGCGGCAGTGATCTTCGGAACCCTCTGGGTGGTCTGGGCCACCGTAAGGTACATGAACGCCAACAGCCGGACTCCTTGAGCCTCGTCCCGCCATTCCCGGATAGTGATAGCATTTGCTCTGCGTTTCGTATATTCTATCCCGAAGCGGTGGAATGGAACAGAATCCTGTTCTCATGTGTATATATTCCTGAAACCGGGAACGACCGGGACTTTCGCAGTAAGGACAGACATGAGGAGAACAGTGAGGACCGTCGGGGCGCCTCTGCCGGTGGGGGCTTACAGCCAGGCAGTGATCTCCGGCGACCTTGTCTTTACGGCGGGACAGATAGGTATAGACCCGTCGACGGGGATGCTTGAGGATGGGCTTTCGGCCCAGACGGCAAGGGCTCTGAGCAACGTCCGGGAGATACTCAGGGAGGCCGGGACGGATATGGATGGGGTTCTGAAGCTGAATCTGTATATTACTGACATGTCAGATTTTGATCTTGTAAACAGGATCTACTCCAGCTCTTTTGAGGAGCCGTACCCCGCCCGGTCCATAGTCCAGGCCGCCGCTCTTCCGCTGGGGGCACTGATCGAGATCGAGGCGGTCGCCGTAATCCATGAGGGGGGAATGAAAAGTGATAGGTGAGGTTCTGAATGTTGTCGCCAGCGCCGATCTGGTGACCAAGCTAATACTGATCGCCATAGCAGTGCTCTCCATCGGCTCCTGGGCCGTGGCCATCGCCAAGATACGGGAGTTCAGGACCATTCTCAGTTCTTCAAAGATATTCATGGACGCTCTCCGCACTACCGGAAGACCTCCTGGAGGCGATTTCTGGAGCAGGAGCAACGAAGTCGGACCGCTTGCCAGGATGTACGCGGAAGCCGGAAGATTCCTTCAGCGCAGGATGGACAGGGGGATACACGATCCACTGACCCCGCAGGAGGTCAGCAGTCTGACCAGCGCCCTGGAGAGGGAAGCAGGGGAGGACCTCGCCCAGAGGGAGAGGAACATCGGCCTTCTGGCCACCGTTACCAGCGTATCCCCTCTTCTAGGGCTTCTAGGAACCGTATGGGGCGTGCTGACCAGCTTCATAGGGATGAAGGAGCTTGGAGTGGCCGACCTGAGTGCAGTGGGAGCCGGTATAGCAGCCGCGCTCACAACCACTGTGGCCGGTCTGCTGGCCGCCATACCGGCCAACATCTTCCATAACTTCGTTGTGGGCAGGATAAATTCCCTGGCAGGCGACATGGACAGGTTCCTTTCCGAGCTGGTCGACGTATGCAGGAGGGGCAGCCTGGAATGATAAGGACCAGGTACACCCGCTTCTCCGGGATCAACGTCACCAACCTGGTGGATGTCACCCTGGTCCTTCTGGTGATCTTCATGCTCACCTCGCCGGTGATGCAGAGAAGCGCGGATGTAACTCCCCCGTCCTCCAGCGAGGGAAGGATAGTCAACAGCCTGGATCCCACGGAATCGCTCGTCGTTGAGATAGACGCCTACGGCAACATATCTGTCTCCGGAGAGCCAGTCCTCATGGAGAGCCTGGCCTCGCTGGCCGAAGCCGCCTACGCTTCCGGCAGGAACGAGGCCTTCGTGAGAGCCGACAAGGATGTAAGGTACGAGGTGGTGGCGAACGCCCTGACCCGGCTGGGAAGCGGAGGCTACCTCAGTGTCGGGCTGATACAGGAGAGCAGGAGCGAGGATATTGAGCTTCAATGACCGTGAACCCCTCCTCGGGAAGGATTACTCGCCCCGAAGGCTGGATTACATCCTGGCTGGCGCCGGGCATCTGATACTGCTTCTGGTCGGTGCCATCACCTTCTCGAGCAGCGCCAGCACCCTCACCGGGGGAGATGACGCAGTGATGGTCCATATGGTGACCATGTCATCGTCCTCGGAGGCTGTTCCGGAGGAATTGACCGTCCCCGAGGAGGTCCAGGAGGCGGTCATACAGGAAGAGGTGCAGGAGAACCCCGAGGAAGTGCAGGAGGAGATCTCGATTCCGGAGGAGGTCCAGGAAAACCCCGAGGAGACTCCCGAGGAGAATCCCGAGGAGGTCCCCGAGGAAGTAACGGAGGAAACTCCCCAGGAGGTTATCGAGGAGAATCCAGAGGAGGTTCCCGAGGAAGTACAGATTGAAGCGGAGGGCTTTGCCGCCGTCAGTTCCCAGGGAGATGCCGGAGCGGGGGCTCCGGGCCCCGGCACCTACGAGTCCAGGGTCTTCAACGCGGTAAGAAGAGGCTACAGGACCTCGGTGAGCCCTCAACAGTCCTACAGGATAGTGCTGACCGTCTACCCCGACGGATCCACCGATGTCGAAATCGTAAGGAGAAGCGGGACCTCAGCCTTCGACAGGGCTGTGGAGAACGCGCTCAGCATGGCCCAGATACCACCCATGCCGCCTGGACGGACCAGCCCGGCGGTCATCAACATAGAATTCCTTGGACCGGAGTGACGGCATGAGATACATATCATTCATTCTTGTTCTTGCAGCGGCATTGACCGGTTCGGACTTCATTCCCATGACACCCATCGGGGCCGAGTGCATTCCTGTTTCCCTTACGGTGGAGGGAGACCGTGACCTGTCGGATACCGCTTTCGAGCAGATAAGGGATGACATAGATTTCTCGGGACTGCTCATCACCTCCGACGAGGGTTACGCAAGCGCCGAGATAGAAGTCGGCAGTTCGCCCGACGGGTACCAGCTGAGGGCCAGGGTGTCTTCGGGCGGTGAACCGCTCATGACGAGGAACTACTCGGGAGAGAGTCTGTACTCCCTCTGCCATGCCTTCGCCGATGACCTGGTTTTCGACCTCACGGGGGAAGAGGGTATCGCGTCCACCTGGGTCGCCTACATCAGACGGACCGGCGACGGCTATGCGCTGGCCGTCAAGTCCCTGGACCCGAGAACAGCCAGGACCGTGATGTTCGACGGAGATGTGATAACCACTCCCGCATGGTCGCCGGACGGCGACAAGATAGTGTTCACCTCCTACAGGTCCGGCAACGCCGACCTCTGGAGTTACAGCTTCTCGACTTCCTCAGCCGGGAAGATTCTCAGCATCCCGGGGTTGAACTCGTCCCCCGCCTGGAGCCCCGACGGGACCACAGTAGCCCTTACTCTCTCCAGGGACGGCAATTCCGACATATACCTGCTGGACACCGAAACCTCGCGGACCACGCGACTCACCCTCCGGGAGTCCATAGAGACCTCTCCCAGCTTCTCCCCCACAGGCAGGCAGATCGTCTTCACCAGCGACAGGATCGGGTACCCCCAGCTCTACGTCATGGACAGCTCCGGGGGGACCTCCATGAGGGTCACAAGTTCCCATGGGTACTGCGACAGCCCTTCCTGGTCGCCGGACGGCGACAGAATAGCCTACACCGCCATGGCAGGGGGGGACTTCCACATCTTCGTGATGGACGCTGACGGTTCAAACATCCGTCAGCTCACGTTCGACGGCACCCTCAACGAGGATCCCGTCTGGGGCCCCACCGGCAGGCACATTGCCTTCAGCAGCGACATGGACGGCGGGCGGGGCATATACATGATCGAACTGAACGGACTGACCGTAAGAAAGCTTTCCGGGGACGGAGAGTGCTACTGCCCGACATGGTCGCCCCTGGGATTCAAATGAGCGTGCGCAAAACCTTCAGAGGGAGGATGAGCATTGTGAAATCAAGATATCCTTTGGTCCTTGCAGCGGTGGTCCTGGCCGCCGCCATTGCCTCGTTGTCGGGATGCCGGCCGGACGACACCACAACCAACGGCCACGACACCACGACAGTGGTGGTGGACGAAGTCCCGGACACCCTGACAGGTGTCTGGGAATCCGACACCCTTTCCGCTTACAACGACATGATGATGTTCCACCAGGACAATCTGGACGACATCTACTTCGAATACGACAGCTACGATCTCTCCACCTCCGCACTGGACATACTCATGGAGAACGCTTCGTACATCATGGACACCGAGGGCTACCGGGTCCTCGTCGAGGGCCACTGCGACGAGAGAGGCACCATAGACTACAACCTCTCACTGGGCGAGAAGAGGGCCCTGGCCGTCTACGACTACCTGGTAAACTACGGGATAGCAAGGAGCCGCCTGGAGTACATCAGCTACGGCAAGGAGAGACCCTTCGATCCCGGTCACAACGAGCAGGCCTGGGCCGGCAACAGAAGGGCGCACTTCAGAGTCCTTCCGGGCAACTGATCATGCTCAGGTTATCAGTTGCGGCGGTCACCGCATTCCTCCTCCTCACGGGCTGCCTTGGATTCTGGGTCCATACTCCCAAGGAGATCGAGGACATCCAGACGGACCAGCAGGAGATGAAGACCGACATTCAGACCCTGACCGCGGCCGTGGAAGCCAACGAGACTCTTCTTCGAAGTCTGCAGGCCCAGTCCGGCAGCAGGACGTCGGACCTGATAGAGAGACTCACGGCCCTTGCGGACGAGCTTGACATGACCCTGATGAGGCTAAACAGCACTGGAGCCGCAGCGGTGCAGGATACCGTGGCCGGTCCAGGTGCCCAGCTACTCTTCGACGAGGCATACAGGCAGTTCCAGCAGGGCAGCTTCGATATCGCCGCACAGGGCTTCCTGGAACTCCATGACAGGCACCCGTCCTCGTCGCTGGCGGACGATGCCCTCTACTATATGGCCATCTGCTGGGAGGAAGCCGGCTATTCACATCGCGCCATTGAAGACCTCGTGGCGCTGTACTACATGTACCCCGGTTCGGAGTGGGCTTCCGGCGCGCTTTTCAGGGCTGCCGACATATACGCGACCCACGGGGCCGAAGCGGAGAAGAACAGGCTCTTCGACCTGCTCCTGAACAGGTACCCTCAGAGTGACGAGGCCGCACTAGTCCGAGAACTGCAGGACTAGTGCTTCGAAGGCCGCAAGGCCCGAAGGCCCCAAGGCCCCAAGGCCCCGAGGCC
>JAFGPK010000109.1 GCA_016936235.1 Candidatus Fermentibacteraceae bacterium
CTGAGCACTTCCGCGGGGGAGCTCTCCTTCGAATGATGGACTCCAGGAACAGGGAGATCGACTATCTGAGGCTCTCGGTCACCGACAGGTGCAACATGAGGTGCGTCTACTGCATGCCCCCTTCGGGAGTGAGACTGGTCTCCCATCATGACATTCTCAGTGTGGAAGAGACGATCCGCCTGGCGGGGATCATCACCCGGGCCCTTGGCATAAGGAAGGTGCGGATAACCGGCGGTGAACCCCTGGTTAGGAAAGGCGTAACGGAGATAGTACGCGGCATATCCCGGTCGGGAGTGGAAGAACTTGTGCTGACCACCAACGGGATCCTTCTGGGAGGAATGGCCGAGGAACTTTCCGGCGCTGGTATCCGGCGTGTCAACGTTAGCCTGGACAGCCTTCGGGACGAAAGAATAGGCAGGATCACCAGAAGCGGCGCTACCCTATCGGACATCGAGTCAGGAATCCGCCGGGCAGCAGATGCGGGAATGACCCCCGTGAAGGTCAACTGCGTGGTCATCCGCGGTTGGAACGATGATGAAACAGTGGATTTTCTCAGGTGGGGAAGGGACATGGGGCTCACCGTGAGGTTCATAGAGCACATGCCCTCCATGCTCCCCGCTGAGAGCTTCGTCCCGAGGGATGAAATACTGGAACGGGCCTCCGCCCTCGGGATCGTTCACAGGATGGAAACCGAAGGAGAGACCGCAGGCCGATACAGGATCGGTGACAGCGACATGGTCTTCGGTATCGTGGCCCCCCATTCGGACGATATCTGCAGAACTTGCAGAAGGATCCGTCTTTCGGCGGAGGGGGTCCTCTACCCCTGCCTCTCGCGCAGCGCGGGAACCCCTCTCAGGGACCTCCTCAGGAGCGGTTCGTATGATGAGAGAATTTCAGAGACGGTAAGGGAGACGGTCCTTCGCAAACCTGAAGGCCATGGAGGCTGCTTCCAGACGGAGATGTGGAAAGTAGGGGGATGATATGAAGGATTTCAGCCACCTGGACATGAACGGCAGCGCCAGGATGGTGGATGTGTCAGGCAAGGAGGTTTCCAGGAGGGAGGCTGTGGCCTGCGGCACGATCGTCCTGGGAGAGAACGCCTCCAGGGCTCTTGACGATTCCTCCGTACCCAAGGGAGACGTGTTCGCCGCCGCGAGGATCGGGGCCATCTCGGCGGTGAAGAGGACATGGGAGACCATTCCCCTGTGCCATCCCCTGAGGATCGGAGGAGTGGAGGTCGAGATCGAAAAGGAAGGGAATGAGGTCACCGCCAAATGCAGGGTCACCGGGACGGAAGCCACGGGGTTCGAGATGGAGGCGCTCAACGGAGCGGTGACCGCGCTGCTGGTTGTGTACGATATGACCAAAGCCCTCGACCGAGGCATGGAGATCAGGGGTGTGAGACTGCTGAGCAAGTCCGGGGGAAAATCGGGAGATTACAGATGGCAACAGTGATCTCGGTGAATACCAGCTCAGAGAGAAGGGCCCGGAAAGTCCCGAGGGAATCGGTCGTGCTCCTGAGGGATCACGGGATAGAGGGTGATGCCCACGCGGGCGAAGGCCGGAGGCAGGTGTCGATTCTGTCCGACGGATCGATGGGGAGGATGCGGGCCGGAGGTATCGCCGCATCTCCCGGCTGCTGCGGGGAGAACATCGACGTTGGGGATTGCTTCGAGCTCCACACCATGCTCCCGGGCGTCAGCTTCAGGATAGGGGACTCGGCCGTGGTGCGTATAACCGAGATCGGCAAGGATAACTCCGACGGCCACGCGGACAATGTGATACAGGGGAACATCTTCCCGGAGGAGGGCGTCTTCGCAGAGGTCCTCGAAGAAGGGTCGGTGCGACCCGGCGATATGATGACGGCCATGAGGGACGGCGGCTGCCTTGCGGGAGTGCTCACGGTCAGTGATTCGGCCTCCGGCGGAATCTACGCCGACGACAGCGGCCCCGCCGTGATGGAGCTGCTGAAAAGAAACGGCTTCCAGCCCGCCAGATACCATGTGGAACCCGACGATATCGAGGCCCTCGTATCACGGATGTCCGCCTGGTGCGACGACGGGTTCATCGACGTCCTCTTCACGGCGGGAGGGACCGGGCTCTCTCCCAGGGACGTCACCCCCGAGGCCACGAGGCGAATATGCCCGAGGGAGGTCCCCGGCATCGCCGAACTCATCAGGCTCAGGTCTTCGGAGATCACCCCGACGGCATGGCTTTCGCGGGCTTACTGCGGCATAAGGAGCAGGACCCTTGTGATCAACCTGCCCGGGAGCCTCAGGGCCTCAGTAGAATGCGCCGGATTCGCGCTGCCTGTTCTCGGCCACGCGCTGGAGATACTGAGGGGGGATGTGACGCACTGCGGTCATGGTGAGCTAACCACCTGACATAAGGTGTATGATGTCCACCTCCGCCCCGTCGGGTACTGCCGTGGAGTCGTAGCTGCCCCTCGGGACCAGCCTGCCGTCTATCCTCACGATGAGCAGGGGGAACCTGTAGTTCATCTCCCTTATGACGTCCCTCACTGTCTTGCCAGGGGACCAGTCGAGGGATTCTCCGTTCACGCTTATCAACCGCCGTGCTTCCTCACCAGCTCCAGTACGTCCGGGAAATCGATCCCGAGGTCAAGCAGCTTCTCCACGGTGGGGACACCGTCGCTGGTCCATCCCCTGCGCTTGTACACAGCGTCGAGGAGATGCTCGTACTGCTTCTCGCGGTGCTTCCTGAGGGCTGCCACCTTCTCCACGCTGGACATGCCCTTCGGGTCTATCCCGGCGTCTTCCTTCAGCTGAGCGTCGTACCTTTCCTGCCTGGACTCGTACTCCTCCACAGTGACCGGACCGGCGGACCTGTACGGTATGACGTCGTGCTCCCTCCTGCCGAAGCCCATCCTCAGGTTGAACACCCTCTGGAAGTTGTAGACCTTTTCCGACATCCTGACCAGGCTGTCCATGGTCTGGGGCTTGCCGGTGACCCCTTCGAAGAACTCGCAGTAGCCCTGCACATGGCCGGGCACCTTCGCAGGCTCGTCGGTCTCGGCGTTGTCGGGGGGTTCGACATCGTTCCACGGCAGCTTGCACAGGCCGCAGAGTCCGAACCATGTCCTCCACATCGGGAAGTAGTGAAGAGCCTCCGCCTTGTCCTCGAAGGTGGGTATCTGTTTGTTCACCATGTCCATGAAGATAAGCCAGGCCTCGTCGTGCTGGGCGCCCTTCAGGGCTATCCCGTAGCCGCCCTGCTGGGCCAGAGATTCCTTGGTAACGTACTCCGAGTACTCCATACCCTTGGCCTCCATGCCGATGTCCTGCAGGAAGGCGGGGTCGGCGCCGAAGTTCTCGGCGAAGTACTTCTTCATGTACCTGATGCCCCTGCCGGCTATCAGACCGAAGCCCTCTCCCCTGCCGATGAGGTGCAGCAGCTCCAGAGCGGCGTCCCCGGCCCCGAAGGGGATCTCCAGCCCCCCGGTCTTCACGTTGTCCAGCACTCCCGCCTCGTAGCATTCCATTATGAAGGCGGTCATGGTGGAGAATGATATCGTGTCCAGGCCGTAGGTGTCGCAGTAGAAATTGTACTCCACCACGAAGTCCGGATCGAAGACTCCCATGTTGGACGAGCCTCCCAGGGTCTCGTACTCGGGACCGTCCACCAGAACCTTCTCCCCCCTGTATGGACCTGTCTTGAGCCGGAAACCCTCTATGGCCTTGGCGCAGGCCATGGTACAGCCCAGCCAGCATCCGTCGGGCTTCCCCTTCGAGAAGTAGTTCTGTCTGAACACGTCGGAGCTGATCTTCGGTGTATCCTCATGGGCCCCGAACCTGTAGTTCATCACGGGAAGAAGGTCGTAAGCGTCCATTATCTCCACAAGGTGGGCCGTTCCTACTCCGCGCATGTCGCACTGCTCGTCATCGTACTTTATCATCTCCTCGGTGACCCTCATCCCGGCCCTTCTCACCATCTCCGCGTCGTAGGGCTGGTTCGGGTCGTCCGCCATGGTAATGGCCCCGGTTGGACATATCTCGGCGCAGGCCCCGCATCCGATGCAATGGGGTTGCCTCGAATCGTAGGGCATACGGACGGACCGGTCCGCGCCCCTCCCGGTGAAGTTGATGATGTTCTCCCATATTCCCTGTTCGCAGATCCTCATGCAGAGTCCGCACAGCACGCATGCGTTGGGGTTGAGATCCGCCCCGGGATGGATGAAGCGGGGTTCGGAAACACCGGCGTGAGCCGCCAGGTCCGATATGAGTTTTACGTTCGGCCACCGGGCCAGCATCATCTCGAGGATGGTCTTCCTGTTCCTCATCACTTTCTCCGAGGAGGTCTCCACGCTCACCGGTCTCCTCAGGGGATAGTTGCACGAGGTGACGAGTTTCTTTCGTCTCCCGTCGTCCACTTCCACCACGCAGAGCCTGCACGCCGCGTAAGGGTCCACCAGGTCGCTGCTGCAGAGGGCCGGGATGAAAACGCCAATCCTCCTGGCCGCCTCCAGGATGGTGGTGTCCTGCTCGACGGTTACCGGTTTCCCGTCGATCTCGACGGTAATCATGTTCCTGTCGTCCATTACCTCACCTCCACAGCGCTATAGTTACATACTTCCCTGCAGACACCGCACCGTATGCACTTCTCCCGGTCGATCACATGCGGCTCCTTAGGGCTCCCCGTGATGGCGTCCACCGGGCAGTTCCTCGCGCACAGCGTGCACCCCGTGCAGTTGTCGGGGATGATGAGGTACTCGATGAGGGCCTTGCACTTCAGGGCCCTGCACTTTCCCTTGCCGATGTGTTCCTCGTACTCCTCACGGAAATACTCTATGGTGCTGAGCACCGGATTGGCGGCGGTCTGGCCCAGGGCGCAAAGACTGCTTTCGGACATGCTCCTGCCGTACTCCTGCATGAGCTCGATATCCCCCTGACGGCCCTCACCGCCGATTATCCTCTCAAGTACGGTCCCCAGGGCCACGAGTCCCTCCCGGCAGGGAGTGCACTTGCCGCATGACTCATCCTTGAGGAAATCCACGAAGTATTTGGCCACCTGGACCATGCAGGTCTCGTCGTCCATTACCACCATTCCGCCGGAGCCCATCATTGAGCCGGCCTCGGCAAGCGTGTCGAAGTCCACTGGAAGGTCCAGTCTGTCAGCCGGCAGTACGCCGCCAGAAGGCCCGCCGGTCTGAACGGCCTTGAATTCCCTTCCATCGGGAATGCCGCCGCCGATATCATGGATGATCTCCCTCAATGTGATCCCCATGGGCACTTCAACAAGACCGATGTTGCTTATGTCGCCCACCAGGGAGAAGACCTTGGTGCCCGAGGAGCCGTTCCAGGGATTCCCGGACACATCCCCGGTGCCGATGGACGCGAACCACCCGGCCCCCTTCTCCATTATCAGGGGGATGTTGGCCCATGTCTCGACGTTGTTAAGTACCGTGGGCCTGTCCCTGTATCCGCGCTCCACCGAACGAACGTATTTGGCCCTTGGCTCCCCCGGATTGCCTGACATGGAGGCCATCAGCGCGGACGACTCTCCGCAGACGAAGGCTCCGGCGCCTCTGTGCACGGTAATGTCGAAATCGAAGCCGGTCTCCAGTATGTTCCCGCCCAGGAGCCCCTGTTCCCGGGCCTGGTCAAGGGCCGTCATCAGACGCTTCAATGCAAGGGGGTACTCCTTCCGGATGTAGACGAAGCCTTCAGCGGCTCCAACGGCGAAGGCGCCGATGAGCATGCCCTCTATCACGCAGTGCGGGTCCGCTTCGATTATGCTCCGGTCCATGAAGGCCCCGGGATCACCTTCGTCGGCGTTGCAGATGACATAGGGAGGCTGACCGGTCTTCTCGACGGCTTCAACGCAGGAACTCCATTTGACTCCCGCAGGGAAGCCTCCTCCACCTCTTCCCCTTATTCCCGACCTGATGACTTCCCGGATTACATCTTCAGGTTCCATACCCGTCAGTACGGCGTGAAGCGCCTGGTAACCACCCAGTCTGAAATAATCCTCGATCTTCTCCGGGTTTATCATACCCTTGTGACGGAGGGCGAGGAGCTTCTGCTTTCCGAAAAACGGTATGTCTTCCATCCTGGGAACGGCGACACCCTCATGATGGTGCAGGAGCCTTTCAACGGGCTCTCCGCCTTGAAGGTGGGTCTCGATTATCTCGGGTATGTCCTTTGCCGTCAGCTTCTCGTAGAACACTCCTCCGGGCTGGACCACCATGATCGGCCCCTGGGCGCAGAAACCGTTGCATCCCGTAGGGACCACTAGGAACTCCCCTGAAAGTCCCCTTTCCGCCAGTTCCCTTCTCATTTCCTCCACCAGGTCGAAGGACCTGTTGGCCACGCACGCGGTCCCGGTGCATATCATCAGGGCCGCGCTGTAGCTTCCATACTCGTCGAGAGCCATCTGCTGCATCTGTCTCAACTTCTGTATGGTCATTCCCGGCCCTCCTCTCTGAACCTCTTCATGATCCGCGGCACTTCGTTCGATTTTACGCCTCCGATCACCTCGTCGCCGATGGTGACCACGGGTGCCAGCCCGCATGCGCCCACGCACCTTACTTCGGTCAGGGTGAACTTACCGTCCGGCGTGGTCTCCCCGCTCCGTATTCCCAGTTCCCTTTCCAGAGCGGCAAGAACGTCCGGAGCGCCCTTCACGTAGCACGCGGTTCCCATGCAGACCTGGATCTCCTTCTCGCCCCTGGGTTCAAGACTGAACGCCTTGTAGAAGGTAGCGATATGGAACAGCTTTCCCCTGGGCTTGCCGGTCCTGTCGGATATCCTCTCCAGAGCCTTCCGGGGAATGTGCCTGAACTCGTCCTGGACATCCTGCATCATCTCGATCACGAACTCGGGATCGGTATCCCACTTGTCGATTATGGCGTCGACCCGCTTGATATCAACCATTGGAGACCTCCCCGGTCGCTTCCCTTACCTGGCCGATCGTCCAGACCGGCCTGGTACGCGGGGCTTTCACGACAAGGACCTTGAGTCCCTTGCCGCGGAACACCGTACCGGTCCCGCCCCTGCCGGCCTGCTTCAGACGCATCGTCCGCCTCCTCCAGTCCCACCATGAGAAGTTCAGGCAGCCGATCCACGCATGATCCGATCCGGTACCTGCCGAAACCGTCGAAATATGCCTCTTGTCGTCGTCATCCTCGGAGTACATCTCGGCTATCTCCTCGGCGACCAGATGTGAATCCACCGACAGAAGAGGGGATTCAAGCACCAGGACCATTCCTTTGATGCCGTCGATCATCACAACGGTATCGTCCCTGCGCTTGCCGGTCACCACCAGGCAGTCGAATCCCGAGAATTTCAGCAGGGGGCCGAAGTGCCCCCCGACATTGGAATCGACGACGGAACCGGTCGTTGGCGAGATTGTGGTCACTATGGACTTGCCCGCTCCGGCGAAGGACGTGGTCCCCCCCAGGGGCCCCGCCGCGATGCAGATCGGGTTCTCGGGACTGTCCCACCTTGTCTCGGAAGTCACTTCCTGCCACATCATCCAGAGGTCGAAACCCTTACCCCCGGTGAATATCTCCTTCATCTTCTCCGTAACCGGCACTATCCTGAAGGATGGCTCCGAGATGTCCACCCGCAGTATCTCTCCCGTGTATCCCCGTATCGATGGCTTCGGGCTGTACTCGAAGGAACCGAGGACCTTCTGACTCTTCAGGATCTCTTCGGCGCTGCTCCTGCCTGCCATAGGTATCTCCTTGTTTCATGAGACGATGACTGACTGTTTCCTGCCCGCGGGGGCTCGAGGCGATGTTAACGAATATACCGATGAAAGCTACAAACATATGCGTCGCGAATCAACCCTGGACTCTGGAATCTGGCGATAAGGCGCGAGTTTGCTTAGAATGATGCCATGGAAGCAGGAAACACATCTCAGTTCAAGGATAATCCTCCGGGCGTGACTTCTATTCTATCGTCCGCATCGGTTGGGATAGCAGGGGCGGGCGGAATAGGCTCCAATGCGGCGGCATGCCTGGTGAGGGCGGGGATCGGAAGGCTGGTCATCGTGGACTACGATTCGGTGGAATTCCCGAACCTCAACCGCCAGTTCTACTTCCATGACCAGATAGGGTACCCCAAGGTGGAGGCCCTGAGCTACAACCTCGGACTGATCAACCCCGGTGTGATCATAGAGGCGCAATGCAAGATGCTGGACGCAGGGACCGCGTGCGAGTTCTTCCAGGAATGCGACGCGCTGATCGAGGCGGTGGACGCCGAGGAGACCAAGGTGATGCTCCTCGAGAGCTGGATGAGGGGTCTTCCCGGAAGGCGGATATTCTCATGCTCGGGCATAGCCGGTCACGGCGGAACCGATCTCCTGAAGGTGGACCGGAGGCGTGGGCTGACCATAGTGGGCGACCAGGCAAGCGAGCTCTCGCAGGGTACCCTTTCCTCACGGATTACCATCGTCGCCGGCATGATGGCCAACGAGGCCATCGAGTACCTCATGCACCGGGACTGAGTCAGTCTTGGGTATCATGGCGGGACCTGCCGGCGGGTGCGGGACCGACCCGATCAATACGTTCCGGGGGGAGGAATCATGAAGTGTCTTCAGCTTTCAGGTGACGTCGACCTCGTCCGGAGGTTCATCACCGGCATGACGGAACACCTGGAAGGCAGGTCGGTACTTGTCGTCGGAACGGATCCCGCGGGACGCATCATCATCACCAGTCCCGGAAGGATGAGTGTTCACGACGTCCTTGACTCCATGCCCCCGGACCTTGTACTCGTAACCGGTACGCAGGAGCTTGCGGCGCCGGTGGTGCGCTGCGACCGGGAACCCAGGGAGGAGCGGGAACCCCTGCTTCTTGCCGTCTACTCCGGTGACGACGCATCCACTGACTTCCAGGACATCCTCAGCCGCGTCTTCGGTCTTCTTCCCCAGAAGACGAAGGAGGATTGCGGCAGGTGCGGGACCGACTGCCGCGGTCTTGCCGCGGCCATCCTTGACGGTTCGCGCAAACCCGGCGACTGCTACTACGCGCCGGGAAACGTGGAGATACTGCAGGACGGCAGGAGGATGGAGCTTGGGGACTTCCCCTCCAGAGCCGTGGAGGGAACGCTGAAAGGACTCCTGTCGTCACTGAAGGGATACAGGGCGGGTTCCTCAGTCACCGTAAGGCTGAGGGAGGGTTCATAGCCCCCAGATCCTGACGGCGTTGCCGGATGCGACCATATCCCTTTCCAGTTCCCCCAGGGATCCAAGAAGGACATTGTACCTGGCCATGGTCGTGCCCAGAAGCTGGAAGTGGCCGCAGAGGTCGGATCCCACCATGAACCTGTCCGGGTACCTCCCTATCAGGTCCAGCCAGCTCTTCTTCGGCACATGGTCGCGGCACACGGTCTGGTCGAAGACCACCCAGGAGAGGTCCACGAAGAGGTTGCCGTATTCAGAAAGCATCTCCTCCACCATTTTGTGGTACAGCTTGTGTCCCACGCGCCTCGAGATGCCGCAGTGGGCCCAGACGAACGTGGTCCCTGGAAACGCGGCCAGGGCGCTCTTAACCTCGTGCAGGTACTCGAACCTGTCATGGTGCCCGACGGATGAGCTGTTCTGGTGCACCAGCACCGGCAGTCCCCTGCAACCGGCGAGGTCGTACACGGGGAGCAATGCCTGATGGTCCATCCTGGCCGTCTCCTCCATGGTGAGGTTGGTCAGGTCATCGTGGCGGCACAGTATTTCCCCTATCCCCTTCCAGAAGTCATGGACGGCCAGCTTCCTCTCCACATGGAAAACGGCGTTCCTGTCAGTGGGGTCGAAGCCGCAGAGGAGCGGCGCGAACCTGCCCCTGAGGGATCCGTCAAGGGAAAGGTAGTCCTCTGCCAGCTTATCGTCCGTAGATACGAACGCGTAGCACCTGGCGTTGTCGTCCAGATAGTACAGGGGCCTGTCAGGTTCACAGGAGGCCCATTTCTTCACCACAGGCAGACCGAAGACCACCGCGGCTGTAATACCCGCCTCGTCCATCCTCCCTGCAAGCGCCTGCAGACCCTGGCTCTCCTGCAGGAAATCCACACTGTGGATGTGGGCATCCACCGCGGGGAAGGCGCACGTGCCTTTCTCCATCTCGCTTATCACTTCATGGAAGCTCCTGCAGTAGCTCATGCACGTCTCCCGTCCTGACTCCACCGAAAAAAAGCCTCGCCCAGCCTGAAGCCAACGATACTCCTCCGGCGAACCCCGAGTCAAAGAGGGTGTCGCCGACCGTGCCCGGACAAGAGGCATTGACCTCCCGGAGAAGGGGGAAGTATCATCATCAGGACGGTCCTGTCAATTCAGCAACGAGCAGAGGAGTGACTTCCTGACCAGCGGAGTATCGGCCTTCATTCAGCGCATCACGGGGGTAGGGGCAGACTTTCAGACGAAGATCCTCCTCACCCTGGTGGTGATCGCCGGCCTCTGGGTCGCCAGGAGGATCACCGGCCGCGCCCTTGCGAGGAGGGTGGAGGAACCCAGGAGCCTGTTCCTCTGGCAGAGGATGGCCACCTATCTGGCTGTCCTGGCGGGATTGGTCTTCCTCGCCAGGGTATGGTTCAGGAGCTTCTCCGGGCTGGCCACGTTCCTCGGCTTGGCCTCCGCCGGTATCGCCATAGCGCTGAGGGAGATAATCGCCAACATAGCCGGCTGGTTCTACATCATCCTGCGCCGTCCCTTCGTCCTGGGGGACAGGATAGAGCTGGCGGGGGTCCGTGGCGACGTAGTGGACATAAGGGTCCTCGGCTTCTCCCTCATGGAAGTGGGCAAGTGGGTGGCGGCGGACCAGAGTACGGGTAGAATAGTGCACGTGCCCAACGGCAAGGTCTTCTCCGAGCACATCGCCAACTACACATCGGGCACCAACCACATCTGGGAGGAAGTTCCGGTACTCATCACCTTCGAGAGCGACTGGCGCAAGGCCAAGGGACTGATGGAGGGCATAATGGCCGAGATAGTGGAAGACGCATCGGAACTGAC
Organism: Candidatus Fermentibacteraceae bacterium; assembly: GCA_016936235.1. Classification (GTDB taxonomy): domain Bacteria; phylum Fermentibacterota; class Fermentibacteria; order Fermentibacterales; family JCC-6; genus Aegiribacteria. The sequence goes on from JAFGPK010000109.1 coordinate 10,963, forward strand.
CAGCGTCCGCAGCGACGAGGCCGGCAGGTACCTCATTTACCAGGGAGTATCCACTCCCATAGTCTACACCAGCGTCCAGAGCAGCGGCGTTCTTCTGACGGCCCGCTTCCCGGTGCAGCCCCGCCAGCGAAGGGGCTCCGTACAGAACGTCTGGGAGACCATCCTCGACGCTTTCTCGGAGCACGACGACATAGACTTCGCCTACCCCACCACACGATTCTACGACAACGCGGGCGAGGGCAAGCCGGGCGCGAATCCCTCCGCCGGCGGAAACTGAGGAAACCGTTCGGCTTCACGATTCAGAAGACATATGTTGGTCCGACGGGCAGGCTTCAGGAACGCTGGGACCGACAACCCTTGACCCGGTCTGTTATTATATTGGCAACTGTTTTCCAGCCTCGGCATTTGATTAGTTCAGTCAACCCTAGAACAGGATTTCGGAGATGATCATGGAAAAGACTTCAAAGGATTTCCTCAAGAGTCTTCTGAGGGAGTCGAGCCCCTCGGGGTACGAGAACTCGGCGGCCACCATATGGCGTAATTACGCGACTGGGTTCGCAAAAGAGGTTAGAGGGGACTACCACGGGAACTCCTATGCTGTGCTCAACCCCCGGGCCAGTACGTCCATCCTGATGTCCGGGCACATAGACGAGATCGGCCTGATGGTCAAGGCCATCACCGAGCAGGGCTTCCTGAAGATTGCCCCGGTGGGCGGGATTGACCCTCACGTCCTGGCCGGCCAGCGAGTCTATGTCCATACGAAGAAGGGGCCGGTCTTCGGAGTCCTGGGGCGCAAGGCCATACATCTCCAGAAGAAGGAAGACACCAAGAAGGTCTCAGAGATCAGTGACATGTGGATAGACATAGGCGTGAAGGACAAGAAGGAAGCCGACAAGATCATCGAGATAGGCGATGTGGCCACCATTGCGGTGGACTTCCAGAAGATCAGGAAGAACATCTACGTGGCCAGGGGATTCGATGACAGGATAGGCGCCTTCGCAGTTCTCGAAGCCCTGAAGCTCCTGTCGGGGGAAAAGGGCCTTAAGCACAAGGTTACCGCGGTGGCCACCGTCCAGGAGGAAATAGGCGTGCGCGGTGCGATCACCAGCACCTATAATGTGCACCCCCAGATAGGCTTCGCCGTTGACGTCACCCACACATCGGACATGCCCGGCATCGACAAGGACCTCTTCGGCGACATAAAGCTGGGGGACGGCCCGGTGATTGCCAGGGGTCCCAACATCAATCCCAGACTCTTCGAGCTTCTCGTCAAGACGGCCAGGGACAACAAGATACCCCACAAGGTCATCGCCGAGAGCCGCGGCACCGGCACCGACGCCAACGCCATTCAGCTCTCAAGGGGCGGCATCGCCACGGGCCTGGTGAGCATCCCCAACAGGTACATGCACACCCCGGTGGAAGTGGTGTCGCTGGACGACGTGGAGAACTGTTCCATCCTCCTGGCGAAGACGATAATGAGCATCAGGTCCGACGAGGACTTCATAATCTAGCCATTCGGAAAAGGACCGATGCTAGAGCTCGGGGAGCTGGAAGGGCTGAATTCCCTTCTTCTCCCTGAGCCAGTTCATGCCCTTGAGGACCGGGGTCCTTCGCAGGACGAACAGGAAGGCCTGCCTCTCTCCCGGGATGTCGGTGAGTATTATCCCCACGATAAGTGTTATGAGACCCTGGCCCGGCAGCACCAGCATGGCCAGGCCCAGCGCGATCAGGACTATCCCGATGACGTTCTTGACCACCAGATAGAGCACGTGGAGGGGGAAGGGGACCCAGTCGGGCTTCGACCTTATCTTCCTCTTCGTGAAGTAGTCCGCCGGAAGGTTCTGCACGAAAAAGGGAACCAGGATTACGGACAGCAGGAACATGGCAAGGGAAATTCCTCCGATGATGAACTTGTGCTCCCGCACGAAATCCAGCAGCAGGTTCACCACCCTCATGACACGCCTTCCCTCCCCGGCCGGTTAACGGGTTCCGGAGCTTGCCGTGGAAGCTCCCTCAGGGTCTATTATAGACGGGAAGCGGGAAATCCACACGATCCGTTCCCAGCGTGATGAGATTGACATATATTGTGAACATTTGTATACATCATTCTAACTTATACGGAAGGGGTCTCCATGAGCAAGCTGGGATACTGCGGGTTGGACTGCGAGGGATGTCCCGCCTTCATCGCCTACCGGACCGACGACCAGGCGTTGAGGGTGAAGACCGCCGAAGAATGGTCGAAAGAACACGAGGCTGACATCAAACCCGGCGACATCAACTGCACGGGATGCATCAGCACCGGCATCCAGTTCCCCTGGTGCAGCGACGGCTGCCCCATAAGGCAGTGCGCGCTGGTCATGCAGGTTGATTCCTGCGGCGTCTGCGGCGACTACCCGTGCGAGAAGCTTGGCTTCATTCTCGACAGCTGCCCCGACGCCAGGCAGCGGCTCGACGATATGATGCCACGCTAGAGCCCGTCGGAGAACACGCTCAGGGTCCCGTCGTCTCGTTGACGACTGCTGAACGCCGATTGTATCATTGATACCGTAGTATTGCCGCACTTAATAGTCAGATAGCGGCTTAACTGCGCACCGGTTCGTCCGCGCCCGCGGTTTTCACCCTGGCAGGCAACGAACGGGATCAATACAGATCGGAGGGGATCGATGAAATGTTTTGCATTCTTCGGCGTTGCTCTCGTCATTCTTTCGACGGGCTGCGGCGGCGGAACGGATGAGGGGGCAAGCCCGCCCGCAGGCGATGAGAGTAATGCTGATCCGCAGACGGTCAACGAGGAGCCCATGACCCCGTCGACGTCGTCCATCGCCTACTATCGCTTCGCCGGGGCGGGAGATGTACCCTGTCCCGACGGAAGCCTCACCATACTGGAGGACGAGCTCATACTCGTTCCGGCAGAGATGAATTCAGACAGCCTGCCTGATACCGCATCGCGGATCACCATGGCCCTTCAATACATGATGGACGACACATGCAACGCATGGACCGGCGAAGACCTCTCCATAGCCGGGGTGTCCTTCGTGGACGGGCACGCCGATGTCCGGCTTGAGGGAAGCATCTACGGACCCGGGGACATAGTCCTGGTCGCCGCAAGAATGCAGGTGCTCCTGACGGTGTTCGCGGATGCCGGGGTCCGGACGGCCACGGTCACCATCGACGGTGACTGCATAGGCAACCTCGGAATAAGCCACGAGAGCGAGGAAAAACCGGCTGACTACATATTCACAAGGGAGGAGATCGAAGTCTTCTGAAGGTCCATCAAGACCTCCCTGACCCATTCGGTTGCAATCATATTAAGATCGCTTACATCCGGATGCTGCCGTAAACAAGGAGGTTTGCCATGAGAACAGTCGCCGTATTCATCCTGCTCGCCGCCCTTCCCACTCAGGCGGTGAATCTTGTATCCAGATCGGCGGGCCTCGAGATCCCCCTGAAGGAAGCGGGCCACACGGAACTGGAGATAGGCGACATCAACGGTGACGGACACCTTGACATAGTGTCCGTGGGCGACCACGGCTCGCCCTTCATCAACTCCGACGAACACGGGATAATGGTCTGGCTGGGCGACGGGGGCGACACCTGGCCCGTGGTCCAGACCGGTGAATTCGGCTACGGAGGCTGCGCCATCGGAGACCTGAACAACGACGGATTCATGGATCTCGCCTGGGGGATACACCACGACTACGCATCCAGCGGCATCGGGGACAAGTTAATGGGCGCCGCACTCGGAGACGGCACGGGCTCCGGATGGACCCAGTGGGACGACGGCCTGGCATCCGGCGGAGAGGACTGGGGTATGTTCGCCACGGACCTGGCGGACTTCGACCTGGACGGGTACCTGGACATAGTATGCGAGTCCTTCGGGGCTGACAACGGGGTCAGGGTGTACGCGAACCACGGCACTGGAACATGGTCTCAGGAATGGCTCATCGACGGCTGGAACTCCAACTATACCGTGGAGACCGGCGATTTCAACGCCGACGGCCTGATGGATTTCGTGTGCACAAGGTGGGGAACCCAGGTCTACTTCAACCAGGGTGGTTTCAACTTCAATCTGAACCAGGCGGGGATACCGGGCCTGAACTATATCTCGGTGGACTGCGGCGACTTCAACAACGACGGCATGGACGACATAGTATGCTCCCTGGGCTCCGATTCGGGGGTAAGGGTGTACAGCTACAACACCGGAACGGACCAGTGGGAGGACAACTCCACCGGTCTGCCGGCAGGGGGTGTGTACGTCGACTGCGTGCAGTTCGGCTTCATTGACGATGACGACAACCTTGACCTCGTCCTGTACGACGATCCTTCGGGGACGGTCTACCTGGGTGACGGCGCAGGGGCATGGACGCCGGACGCCACCTGGACCATGCCCGGCTCCGGCGACGCCTCGGCAATGCGCGTGGACGGGGACGTGGACCATGACGGCAGGGAAGACATAGCCATTCAAGGCGAGATGGTTGAAGGCATGTGGGAAAGGAACCAGCTCCGACTCTACTCTCCCTGGCAGGAACCCGCCGTCCTCTCAACGAGACTCATCACCCCCGACGGCGGTGAGTTCATGTACTCCGGATCGATCAGAGAGGTGCGCTGGCTCACGGCGGTCCCTTCCATCCAGGGTCAGGCCCTCATCGACATAGACCTGTCCACCGCCGGCCCTTCGGGCCCCTGGATCGGAATCGCCCAGGATATCCCTGACAACGGCACTTATCAGTGGACGGTGCCGCCGGGGGAATCCTCCGACTGCAGGCTCAGAATAACGGCGCATACGGCGACGGAAAGCGCGGAGGCCGTATCGGCCGACGATTTCACCATCATGTACCAGCTGGGCATGGAAGAACAGCAGCAAGCCCCGTTCCCGCCCCTTGTCCTCAGGATCTTCCCGAATCCCTCTTCGGGCATCCCGGACATCCGCGTGACGGGGCTGGACCGGGAGCCTGCTCTACTCCTCGTCTTCGACATATCCGGAAGGCTGCTCATGGACCGTGAACTGAATCCTGAAGAACAGAACCCGTACCAGCTCGCGAACGATGGCGCTCCTCTGCCTTCGGGTGTCTATCTGGTGACGGTGAATCAGGGGAACAGGGCCGCTTCGTCAAGGCTGGTGCTGCTGGCCGAGTGAAGAGGGATCGTACGCATGGACCCGTATTCCTATCCTTTGACTTCCCGCGGGACGGGGAATATAACTGACATTGAAATACGAACTCATGCTTAGGGGTGGTCCATGTCTATTTTGTCGGTCGTACTGTCGCTGATCCTTTTCCCTGCGGCTCAACAGGGTCCGGCTGGGACCTGCTACTATGATCCGGAAGCCGGTCCCAGGGCGGAGGTAACGGAATCCGGGTACGGTTCCGTCACCGTCGAGTTCAACCTGGACCTGTTGCAGAGCAGACCCGAATATCTCGAAGGCTTCGGGCAAGGTACGGTGTTGCGCGTTCCCGGTGAAGGCATTTCGGCCGATGCAGGGCTGCCGGACATGCCTGCGGTCAGGAGGATGGTCCTGGTGCCCGACCGCGGTTCCGTCGAGGTCCGGGTCCTGAATATGGAGACGGTCTCCCTGGGACATTTCAATCTTCCCCCCTTCCAGCCGCTCCGTGTAAGGGGCGAGGAGACACCCCCCATAAGGATCTTCAGGGACTTCTTCGAGGGGGATGCCTTCTGGCCGGAGGAGCCTGTCAGGCTGGAGACCGTATCCATTCTCAGGGACCTCAGAGTCGCCTGGGTAAGCTATC
>JAFGPK010000110.1 GCA_016936235.1 Candidatus Fermentibacteraceae bacterium
CCGGCCGGGTGAACAACAACGTAATCGACGCCTACCTTCTTGGAGTTGAGAGGGTGGGGCACGGCATAGAGCTGGCGAAGCTGCCGGAACTTGCCGCCATGTACGCAGAGGCGGGGATACCCCTGGAGATATGTCCGGTGAGCAACCAGGTGCTGGGGTACGTTGCTGACCTTCGGGACCATCCGGCAGTTCCCCTGATGCGGTCCGGGGTGCGCATATCCATCAATCCCGACGACCCTGCCATGTTCGGCTACACTGGTGTGACCCATGACTGGGTGGTGGCCACCCTGGCCTGGGACCTTACGCTGGGGGACATCAAGAGGCTGATAATCAACTCCATCGAGGACGCCGCCATGACCGACGCGGAGAAGGCGGAACTCATGGCCCGGTGGCAGGCGGAGTGGGACGCGTTCATAGACGAGGCGATATCCGGGGCTTTATGATAAAGGATCGATAACTGGAGATGATCGAATATCCACTGAGAGGGGTTTCAAAGATGAACACGCTGAAGCAGGCAGTATGGGTACTGGCGGGACTATCTGTATTGACCGCATCCGCTTACGCCGATTCCCCGCTTACATCCACGGATTTCTACAGGGCATACATGGATGTGCCGCAGGTGGCCCGGTCGGAGGGCGTTGAGATGAACGAGGGCATCTACAACATCCTCCAGTCCGACGAGTATCCTCTCGATGTGAAGATGGCGATCATAAACGCCATGGGGTGGACCTTCGGGGGGCAGAGCAATGCTGCGAGCTACATGGACTTCTATATGGCCGATCATGACAAGGCAGTTGTCGATTCCGATTACATGAGCGGGGAGGAGCTCATCATGCTGGCCTACCTGGTGAGCATGGACGACTACTTCAGCATGAGTCCCATAGAGGAGGGCGCAGAGGGAGTGCTTGGGATGACCGGCGTGGAACTGGCCCATGAGGCGGCTGACAGGGTGCCGGATGACTTCACCGTCCGAATGATGAGCGCCCTCATCCTGGCGCAGGAGGCCATGGACTACGACTGGGGGTACGTCTTCGAGATCTGTGATTTCGTGATGAAGGAGGCTCTCGTAAGGAACATGCGCGACGGGGCCATCGACATCATCATGGAATACATCGGTCTGTATCAGGGTTACTGATATAAAGGCCGTCATCTGAGACTGCCATGGACATTCACCGTTCCGACCCGGATCTATTGATCATGGAGTATTCAGGAGGTTGCTGCAGATGATCCACATTTTGTCAGCAGTACTTTGCGTTTCACTGACCGGCGGGTTCCTGGAGGAGGCGGACGGGCAGTTCAGGACTGAAGTCCTGCAGATAATGCCGGAGGAATTCGGTTCTGTGGGTACCGGCGTTCTGATGGAGGAGGCGGCGGGTATCGCCGGGGTAGTCTACTCCTCCCATGCGGGCGATCTTCGCATCCTGGCGGCAGAGATGCTGTCCGGGCTTCCATCCGCCGGGACGTCACTGCTGGACGGTCTGACACTCAGGGATTCGGAGGATATGGAGGCGGAGGGGATAATGGAGATCCTGGCCGCCCAGGGAGGGGGAGACCTGGACGGGTATCTCTACCTGCTGCGCTTCTGGGACCCGGCCATTGCGGCGGGATATACCAAATCCCTCTTCCTGGCCAGGTCGATTCCCACGTCGGAGTACGGTGGAAGGACCCTGGCGGAGAGGATAGCGCCGGATCTCTACTTCCACCTGGACGGGAATCGTCCCATCGTAGCCATCATGTCTTTGAGGGACGTCTTCACGGTGGAGATGGTGCTCGACGATTCAGGGTGTTATCTGCCTGTCATGGTTTCCTGGTACGAACGATAAGGCCTGCGGGCAGTGTGTTTCCGCCTGTCTGACGGGGACCTGAGGGAGTTCCGGGATTGCTTCAGCGCAGGCAGCATCTGGTCGCGGCTTCGGGAGGACGCCGAGGCCATGAGGTTCTGGCACGTTCTCGGCGAGACCGCTTCGGAGGTCAGGATGCACCACGGTACCGGAGCCTTCGCGGTGCTTTCCATCACCGATGACAGAATAACTGATATCAGTCTGCTCCAGGGATCGGAAGCGGAGGAGCTGCTGAGCAGGGAGGGGCTTCGGGTCTCGCCGGAGGATCGACGAAAAGCCGGCAGGTTCCTGCAGAGGGGCAGGATGGCGGCTGAAGCCCTGGAAGCGGCCTGGCCTTCGGGGCTGGGGCTGGAAGAGCTGCCGGCAGGGCCCGCTTCGGACGGTGGAGAACTGCTCAGGAAAAGATTCTCCTGGGGCGGCGTGCTCGAGATAGAGACCGATCCCCTTGGCAGGATAAGGGGATACCGTTTCCGCGAGGGTGGAGACGCCATCGACCTGCTCAGGATATTGAAACAGGACGATCAATGACCGAAAAGGCCGGCAGAATCGCTTTTCCCGGGAGTCCATGAAGAAGATGGCACTCACCGGGGAGTGCCATCTTCACCTGCTGCAAAGGTACTTGAGCTAGTCCGCCACTACGAGAACAGGCAGGGTGACCGTCTGACCCGCGCCATCGGAGATCATTATGAAATACCTGCCGGGAGGGACCTCGTCCCCAGTCTCCGAACAGCTGTTCCATTCGAACACCGCGGTCTCTCCGGGGATATCCTCCTCGAACACCCTGCGGCCGCAGATATCGAAGACATTCACGGTCATGTCTCCGCCACCGCTGCTGAGCATTACGGAAATGCTCTCCGAGGTGGGATTGGCGGAGGAGAGCCGGGCCAGAGGTAGACGGGAGACATCCTCGTTGGATAACTCGGGTTCACTGGATGCGATGCACCTGTTACGTCCCTGAGCAACTACGTCCTCATGGACGGAGATGTGGTACTCTCCCATCGCATTCTCGATGTTCTCCTTCCAGGAAGTTATCACGAAGACTCCTTCGGGAAGGTCGAAGGTCCTGACATCGTATGCGATCCTGTTTACGTATTCAGTAACTTGATGCTCATACCTGTAGTAGATATTGAAATAATCAAGCATTCTATCCGAACGGCAGGATCCGAAAGGACAGAAGAAATGCGAGAAGTCGAAGGCCAGCAGGCCGTCTACTCCGTCGCCGGCGAAAACGTGGATCTCCTCGGAGCCGGGACTGCTGTAAGAGTCCATGCCGAACAAGTTTCCGGGGGGATGGAACCGCGAGTACCCGTCCGGCGTATCCTCGTACTCGCCTGATCCTGTCCATGCAAAGGGTGTTGTTTCCCCTGGCACGATGGTTTCATCGAACAACTGAGTATCGCTGTCCCACTGCCAGACGAACTTGGGATCTTCAGGATCAAGTATGTCGTATACCAGCATGCCCATGGTATGATCAGGGAGGAACAGGAGCGCAGGGACGCCGTCTTCTCTCCGGACAGCGGTAGCTCTGTGGGTGTCTCCAAGTTCATGATCCACCTGAACACGGGGATACCCGTAGCCTTCGAGCGGAGGCTGTGAACCTCCCGGTTGCGCTACTCCGATCTGGCTCAGCGGTTCGAAGGTGGTCGCATCCCATATGTTCGCGCTGATATTGTGGCAGGTAGTCACGATGTACTGTGAGAATTCAGTCCCGCCATCCTGAGGCTGGAGAATTATCGATTCAGCCAGGCGAGCCGGAACATCTTCCCATGAGATGCATGCATAGTGTATTCTGTCCGGTACGAAGGGAGCAAAACAATCATGAAAATTAGGAGTGGTTCCCTGGTGTTCGAGTTCCGTTATCCTGATGGAGGATGCTCCTTCTTCGCCGTTTATCGAGATACCGTACAAATCCTCGTACGGATCACCTGATTCTCTGATCTTGAACACATCCACAATATCATCATCAGTCGGGTACAGGTTTTCATATTGATGACGTGTTTCCAGGTCGTAGATGACAACATCATTGCTCACTGAAGGAGCAATGGATATGGTGGGTATCACCAGGCATGGATGTCTGTGATCGTCATCCTCTATCTGCATCCAGATGAATGATGGGTCCCATGGCACACGCTGTATCGGTATTCCGTGGTTCACGTCAACCGAGTCAACCGGATAGATCAAAGGAGACGAATTCGGATCGAAAGCCATGATCTTCACGGTTCCTGTTCCTCTGATCAATGCTATCAAGTTGTACGTGCCGGAATCAAACTGCTCCCCCGGAGGATCCCAGTTGACGGTAGCTACCGCCATCTGGCCGCCGTAGAGCTGGAATCCGCTGCCCGCGTATACCGGCTCGGACCTGAGCAGCATCAGGGGAGTCTGACCGATGGCCGCGGCGCAAAGGAACAGAACAAGGACTATGGTATTCCTTCTCATGGAATCCCTCCACCTGTTGATATGATGTACTGAGCACTCTACCCCTTTTTCAAAACGCGGCTGTTGTATAGTCTGTCCGGTACTCTGCGGTCAATGGGGGCTCTCTAAATCAAATCAACTTTCCTGTTGCCTACCTGACAACGGTGATCTTGCGAGTTTCCGAATGGCTTCCCGAATCCACCTTCAGGAAGAAGACACCATCAGGGACCATTTCACCGTTCTGATCGGTAAGGTTCCAGATTACTGTATGACTTCCCGGAGCAAAGTAGCCGTCAGCCAAAGTGATCACTTGGCGTCCCGCCAGGTCCAGTATGCTTACGATAACGTGACCACCGTCGGGTATGGAAACCGTTACTGCGGCCGAAGCGGAAGCGGGGGAAGGGCTGACAGAAATCGCTGACTCCTGAATATCCGGGCCAGTTATGCCGGTTCCATTGATAAACCCGGAAGAATCCACTCTCAGGATCAGCGACTGAGAACCTGAAGTGCCGCCAATCACGAATCCACCATCCTGACAGGCCGCGATGCAGTTGCACTGGTCAGTCACCCCGGGATAGCCGTGTGTTCTCGTCCATAAAGGATTGGAGGTATCGGGGTTAATCTTCTTGATAAAAACGTCCAGGTCGCCAAGAGGGTCTGCCACTCCCGCTGCGATCAGGAATCCATCCAGAGATTCGCAGAGCCTTTTCACATCGTATACCGTTATCTTCCAGTCAACACTTCCTGGTTCATTGAAGCGGAATACGCTCTCGCGCGAAATGGGCGGGGGAAAACTCGAAGCGAAGTGCCCCGCGCCGTAACAGCTACCATCTGCCCCGGCACAGGCATCGATGAACGAACATCCCCACGGGTCAAGGTCAATCCCCAAACCGGTCCAGAGAATAGTCCCGCAGCTGTCCGCAATCCCTGAAATGATTCCGATGTCACCCCATGAGTTCATCCCGTATCCACCTACGCATACTCCCCCGGACTCTGAGGGCGCACGATTCACCATCAGAAGGCTTACGAGTGAATCAGCGGTTGAGACAGCCCATAACATGTTGAAATCCTCATCGACCTTCACGAGAGTATCCTCACCAGCGTAAACAAGGCAACCATCGTCCGTTGCCGCGAGATTCCTCCCGTAGTAGCCCACCGGAGCTTCGACGTCGTTAAGCAGCTGGCCGTCCGCTCCAACTCTTCTTAACCTGGTTGCCCCAAGATTGTCATAGAGAACAGCGTATCCTCCTGAGGGGTGCAGTGCGAGACCTCTTGGAATTCCCGGGAATTCCAGGCTCCATATCTCGTTGCCATCCTGATCAAGGTGTACCAGGTGGGCTTCAGTGCTTTGTGTTGCGAAGGTTATTTCCCCCGAGTTCTCCGGAACGACGAACATGACCTGTCCGTGGGAATAGGTCTTTGACCACGTTGGAAATGCTTCCACCGAACTGCAGAAGACTGCAGCAGTCAGTAGTAAATACCTGAACAATTTCATGATATCCCTCCTCGTATTGACAATAACCATTTTCATACTGATTGAGAAGAGATTCAGGAAGACAGCAGCGGATAATTATTCCGCATTCTCTCCCTTGAAGCAGCGATCGTTCTTTTTCAAGTTCATCCGCAAGTTCATCCAGACATCCCACCAAGGCTCATCAAGATAACGGCAGCATGAAGTCTGTTTCTCAGGGACAGCACTGTCTCCGGATTTCCAGGGAGGAATGATGGGGTCCGACTTAGCCGAGGTCCGAACTCAGCGCTTTCTCTGCCGATCCCGCAGGATCAGGACGTTCATGAATGTTCTCCGAGGGGCGGGATTCAGCGGGTGGCGATATTCCTAGCAATCCTATATACTATTCCCGGTATGCGGGTTATTGCGTCTGTCGCAGAAGCCTGTCATGTTTGGAGAACTAATCCCCGGTTTCCGTGTTGTAGTTATAAGAGGTTTTATAAATAGAGTTCCATAGGGCCTATCTTGTGGGATTCATCAATCTCCGGAGGTCGAAATGCTGAGAGTTGTTCTATTATCGATGCTGCTGATTTCAGCGGCAGGCGCAGAGACGCTTTACCGAGCCGACGAGGAGGTTGCTCCCGCGCAGTATCTGGGCACAGACGCCGAAGGCATACTGGTCCGGTTCGACCTGCAGGCCCTTACGGCAGAGAGCCAGGTCGTGGGCGAGTTCGGCCGGGGGACGGTGATGAGGATCCCGGGTGAGGGTATGGGCATGCCCGTGGGCGTTCCCGACCTTCCAGTCATCCGCAGGATGGTCCTGATTCCCAATACCGGCGATGTCTCCATCGAAGTGGTCTCGTCCGAGTCCACCCCTCTGGGCATCTACGACATTCCTCCCTTCCAGCCCTACCCCACCAGGAACGGGGAGACTTTTCCCTACAGGATCGACGACGAGGTCTATTCGGCTTCAGAGCTGTACCCTTCCCAGCCCGTTGTCCTTGACAGGATAAGCATCCTCCGTGACATCAGGGTCGCGTGGGTGTACTTCTCGCCCGTTCAGTACAACCCCGTGACCGGCGAGACGGTACTGAACACTTCGGTGACCGTCAGGCTCGTAGTTGAAGGCACCGGTGAGAACGAGATC
>JAFGPK010000111.1 GCA_016936235.1 Candidatus Fermentibacteraceae bacterium
CATTTACAACCAGGGCTCACTCATGGTCGAGTACAGCGACTTCTACGGCAATGAGGGAGGTGACATACTCGGCAACGTGCCATCCGGTTTCGGCGTGCTCGACCGGGTGAATCTCAACGGCGATTCCTGCGACTGCTACTACGATATCTTCATGGAACCGATGTTCGCGGACACCGCCGGCGGCGATTTCCATCTGCTGGCCGGGTCTCCCTGCATAGACGCAGGGGATCCGACCTTCCCCTACGACCCCGACGGCACGATAACCGACATGGGGAGGTACTACTTCAACCAGACCGGAACAGGCGGAAGCACCGCGATCCCGATGCCTCCGGGACAGTGCCTTCTGAGCTGCCATCCCAATCCATGCCGGCAGATCCTGAACATTCACTTCGAGGTTCCCGCGCAGTCGGTCCCCAACCTCTCCATCTACGGTCTCGACGGGAGGCTGCTCGCGGACATGACCGACTGTCTGCTGAGCGATACCGGGGACCTTGAACTGGACGTCTCCGGCATGTGCGGCGGCGTGTACCTGTGCAGGCTGGTGGCGGGGGATGCTTCCGGGACCAGGGCCTTCGTGGTGATGCGCTAGGAGCCACGGGAGACCGACCGGCCTCCATGCCAGACCAGGATGCTCTTCGCAAGGATTCTGCTTCGCTCAGCTGCGCCCTCCCTGGTAAGATGGTAATGGGTATCCGAAAAGAACTCGTAGGGTAGAGCCATTCTGGCGGGGAGATCGATAATGTCCATCCTGAGTTCGTTCTCAAGCTTCATATGCAGTCGTTCGATTAGAATATGGTTCAGACTGTACGTTGAATCAGGGATAGCGGCATAACTCAATACCGCGGTCGCGCCCCGGGACCTGCAGATTGACTGGAAATCGTTCAGCAGGTCGATCACGTTTCCCGGATACTCGTCGGACATCTCCGGAAACCTGTAATACTGCTCTACCAGATCAGGTGAGTGCACACGTTCGTAGATGACGTCTCCGTATATGTTGAACGAGCTTCTCCGCCAGCGAAGTTCTCCAGGTGTCGGTGTGCGAAGACCCAACGATCCGATCAACAGTTCCCAGGCCGCTCTAGGCGCGTTTCTAAGCTGGTTGCCAAAATGAGAGAAGTACATAGCGGATAGCTTCAATGGATCGGACACATACCTGATGGCTCCGGGATTGCTGTGCAGAAGCCCGAGAATACATCTGTTCGCCGTGTTTCCGAGAAGGGCTTCGTAGCTCAGGACCACCACGACGAGATCTCCTTCCCTCAGGTCTTCCACGACTTCCCCGAGCATGAACTCCGGTCCCAATCCAGCTGCGAGGCTCATGTTTATCGGATTGTAACCTGTTATCTGTTTCAGTACTTCTGAGTCTATACCCAGAGCCACACCGGAACCCCCGATAAGAATCATTCGGGGTGATGGAGCTTCTTCCAGCCTCCTGTGCTTGTCGATGGACGCGCCCCAGTAGTTCCCCGAATCACGGAGAGTCTGAATAACTGTAAGTGCCGAGAAAACCAGCACCTGAAGGATGAGGAAAGCCATCAGCGCACGCAGGAACCGCTTCATCTGCCTCTGGTCACCATCAGGCAGCAGCTCTATCCTCCTGGTCAGCAATCCTCTTGTCCTTTGCTCCATAGTATCCTCTGCAATCCTGTCAGAACTGGAAGTAAATGAATTCCTGCGGATTCACATCCGGTTGCGGTAGATGATAGAATACGGACCAGAGAACCAGCGTGTATACGGCCCATCTGAAAGGCCGTTTCCAGTTTTCCAGGGCGAAGAGGGGGCACTCCCTCTTTCTGGTGAACCAGTCAGCCGCAAGGACCATCAGGCAGAGAGGAAGGAAACCCAGTGCATGACTGTGAAGCCAGGCATTCTCAGTCATGATGAACATCGCCGGATTAAGGACTCTGCCGGCGGTCGAGACAGCACTAGACATCGTGGGACTCCTGAAGAATATCCATGCGAAGGTGACAGCGATGAATGTCGCCATGATGGATATCCATTCCCTGATTCCCCCGCTGCCCGGATGAAAAGCCCTTTCCAGCTTTCTCCTTCGGAAGACCATTCCGGGCAGGTAGAAGAGAGCGTGCAGAAACCCCCAGGCTACGAAGTGCCAGGCTGCACCATGCCAGAACCCGCTCAGGGTGAAAGTCCCCAGCACCGCAAGGATTCTTCTGATCCTGCCGGGTTTATGGTCAGCCCCGCCGCACAGGGGGATGAAGACGTAATCCCTGAACCACGTGGTCAGCGATATGTGCCATCTTCTCCAGAACTCCGGGATATCCCTGGAAAAATAGGGTACGGCAAAGTTGCGCATAAGCTTGAATCCAAAGAGCTTTGCTGTTCCGATGGCTATGTCGGAATAACCGGAGAAGTCACAGTAGATCTGGATGCCGAAGAGGAACGATCCGATCCAGAGAGAGAGGCCGTCCTTGTTTCCCGGATTGGTGTAGATCAGGTTCACCGCGGAAGCTACAAAATCCGCAACGGCCACCTTCTTCCACATACCCCACAGTATCTGCCTGCATCCCTCACGAGCCAGGTTGTAATCGACTGATCTCCTCCGGAAGAACTGGGGCAGCAGATTCGATGCCCTTTCAATGGGTCCGGCCACCAGCTGAGGGAAGAAAGAGACGAACGCGAAGAACGCTGCCGGATCCCTGGTGGGCTCGATCTTTCTTCGAAAGACATCGATTGTATAGCTTAGAGTCTGGAAGGTATAGAAACTGATTCCAATCGGAAGGATGATCCTCAGGGTGTGAATGCTCTGGTTGATCCCGAGTTCGCTCAGGAGATGTGCAAAAGAGTCCACAAAGAAATTGAAGTACTTGAAGAAACTCAGCAGGCCCAGGTTGATAACAAGACTGAGCAGAAGGAAACCCTTCCTTCGCCGATCCGTGACCGAACCATGGATGAATATCCCGCAGAAGTAATCCGTGGAAGAGCTGATGACGATCAATCCCAGGAAGCGCCAGTCCCACCACGCGTAGAACAAGTAGCTGGCCGCTGTCAGGAACACGTTCTGCATCTTCAGGGGAGCCTTCTGCATGGACCAGTACAGAGCCAGTGCCAGCGGTAGGAATACGGCGAATGAAAACGAGTTAAAGAGCATTCAGAGATTTCCCCTAATCAGTGATAGACTATAAGAAATTACTGTGCAGTAATAGGATAGTTGTTTTTCTGCAATCCTTCAACTCACTCTCGAAGCAATCGTCTCACACCAATAACCTGTGATCCTTTCCCGATACTTGCCAAACCTGCCCGTCTGCAGTCTTTGCCGAATCTGCGCTATTCTATCACTGACATGAATCCGGATCATGCCTGTCATGAACCCCAATGCTTACCTTGCAGGCCCGGCGACCCAATAATCATACACCCTGGATATTTGGAAAAGGGATTATCACTTATGAACCTTGCCAACTCGCATACGATGGAGTCCGTCGTGAAGGCGTCTTCGAGATCCTGACTGGGGAATGGTCTCACAAGCATGGGCGGGGATTCCTGGAGTGTGATCGCAACTCCTAACCCTGGAAAGCCACCTGAAGGGCCTGTGCCATTGACAAGAATACAGCGCTGCAGCACATTAAGATAGGTTCAGTTCCGGGATTGACCGCTACAAATCATTCCAGTAAATGGTCACAATTTGATCGAAGGAGATGAACATGAAGAGAGCAGAGTCAATTCCCTCCATCCTGATGGCTATTGCTATAGCAGCCGTTGCAGGAGTCTATTCAGCTTGCGGGTCTCAGGAAGAGGAGATTTCTCACCAGCCTGTCACTCTCCAGTTAATAGAGTTAATAGAGAGCAATGCGGAAGTCGGGGAGTTGCTGGAAGAATCCATCGCACTGGCCAGAGAAGCCAATCCCGATCCGGAAACGAACCCGGTCCAGAGCCTGGATGATTACTACTCGTTCATAGACAGGGCATCACGAAGCCTGCCCCAGGACATGATCGACTGCCCGCCAGGCCTGTCGATGCGCGATCAGATGCTGCAAGGTATCTGTTACTTCTATTTCCTTGTCAGCCAGCCTTTACCTGAACTGGAAGATAAGGGGCTGTTCTCGAATTCGATTGAGTACTACGAGCCCTTCGCTTCGTGGCTGCGCGATTTCGCCGTCGTTCAGGGTCAATACATGGATACCGAAGAGTCCTGGGGAGAAGAGGTTTACCTGGAGATATACAACGACGCGGAATACGGTATGCAGGATGACTGGTATGAGGATCCGTCCAACTGGAATACTTTCAACAGGTTCTTCTCCAGATATTTATCGTCGCCTGACGTGCGGCCCGTCGCTTCCCCTGACGACGCAGCTGTGGTCGTTTCGCCCGCGGACTGCGTTCCCCAGGGTGCCTGGAGAATAAACGACGATTCCGAGATCGAGGTCGAAGGCGGTCTGACGGTCAAACTGCAGACTTTCTACAGCATCCACGACCTGTTGAAGTCCGACAGCGAATACAGGGATGCCTTTGCAGGCGGAGTTCTCACTCATGCATTCCTGAATGTCTCCGACTACCATCGCTACCACTTCGCCGCAGGAGGCGAGATCGTAGAGAAAGCGAGCCTTACAAGGAATGTAGCTCTGGAGGTGTCATGGGATGAAGAGCAGGGCAAGTACATTCCCCTCGATTCCACAGGATGGCAGTTCTCTCAAACCCTGGGTTACGTGATCGTGGATACGGATGATTTCGGGCTGGTAGCGCTGATACCTATGGGTATGGCCATGGTATCATCGGTCAATTTCGAAGACTGCGTCGCCGAAGGCAATACCTGTGAAAAGGGTGATATGCTCGGTTATTTCCTTTTCGGCGGTTCCGATTTCATAATGCTCTTCCAGGATGAAGCCGGTTTTGAAATCACCGCGCCCATGGAAAATGAAACAGAGTACGGGCATATCCTCATGGGCGAGGAATACGGTCGAATGGGTGGTGTGGAATAGACTGAGGCTCATAACGGGAATCCGCAGTGGCGGTGTCGGGGCTGACAGTACCATACAGGCGCAGGAGTCAGGTTCATCAAAGACGGTTGGTCACTTCTCCTGAAACTGGGGCCAGCCGGCCAGTCTGGAAGAGTCAGTCCTAGAATCTGTGAGAATCCGGCTGTTACCATCCCTGCCTGGAAAAAAAGATCAACCCTCTCTTCAGCTCCACTCCCGGGGAGGCGATCACTTTCCCGATTGCCTTGATCTCCGTTCTGTCACTGAATGGGCCGGCAGTGCAGATAACTACGGTTGCTCTGTATTTGCTCCAGCCTGCTATCGAAGTGAGACTTACATTGTACGAGGACATGATCCTCCTGCACTGGTCAGACTGACTCAAGTTACCGATACCTGCCTTCTCGACTGTCTGGGGTCCGTCACCTGCAAGGCAGGCGTAGTCCGCAACAAGACCGAAATCATCCTCGGCTCCAGGGTGCTCGATATGGAACTCAAAACCGAGATTGTACTTCCTCCCCGGCTCGGCGATCAGAGCCAGAGTCCATTCCGAATCGAATCGTATCTCCAGCTCAGCTACTCGATGACTTATCCTGTTGCGATTGTGAAGCTTGACAACGACGTACGTTACCAGAGTACACGCTGCACAGGCGACCAGTACGATTAGACGGGGATCGGTACCGGCAATCATCACTTCCAACCTAGAGGTATGGATGAGATACGATATTGCATCCCTGATGCCAAAATCCTGCTCCGAATATCTTATTACGGCGGGTAGAATGCTAATATGGTCTGATAGTCTCTTCCGCCTCCTGCGTCCGTCGGACGAACGGGTCCCTTTCCCGGAAGCATGGCGCTGACCTGTTCTCCAGGGTCAGGCCGGCATCAGAGCCGAATTCAATGTCCAGCAGTACCGGAATCTTCCGATTGCAGCGGATGGTTCAGCTTGTCCGAACCCGGTTCTCATGACCACCAGTCAGAAAAAGATCGTTACTGCTTCACCAGCTGATCTCAACTTCGAAACTGCCCGCATTGTTGCCTGGGTCTGTATCGTTTACACCCAGTTCCAGGGTTCCTGCTGTCAGGGCATCGAACTGCTGCCCGCTTCCTATCAATAGTATCTCCCCGCCGCCTATCCGGGCGATGATGGCCTCGTGCGGGAAATCCGACCTGAATGAGTATGAATCCTGCCAGACCTGTACTTCCGTTGTTACATCAGGGCCGGCTGATATGTCGGAGGCGGAACTCGGACGAACTGATCCCGTCGCGTCTATCAGAACTGTCTGTCCCTTGCGGAGTTCGATTCCTGTGTCGATCCAGGATACGCTCCATGTTCCACCTTCCGGTATAGTGATAATCCTCTGGTTCTTGGGATGACATGCAAGACCGGTCATTATAACCGGGAAACGGGTCCGGCGAGTGCGATCAACTCAAGAAACAACTCCGGGTCAATTCTTCGGTTCCCTTATCATTTCCAGTCTTCAGTGTACTGAACAGACTTGATCATAAGGAGATAGGGTTGGGGATTCGCCTTGTGGATATAGACCGGGTCGACCATGATGGCCAGTCCTGGCCCGGTCCTTGTCCCCGTCAGGATGACTGGTATATTGCTATTGGAATCATGCAACTTCATAAGGAGTCGTCAAAAATGAAAAGAATCGCATCAGTGGTAATCCTTCTTCTAGCCACCGTCTCCATGGGTGCGGAGAGGGTGGTGCTCTTCGGAGAGTTCACGTCCACAGGTTGACCCACCTGCCCCGTTATCGCAGGTGCGGTAAACAGCATGATGAACACGTACGTGACCGCGGGGGACATGGCTCCCGTCATTGTATTCTACAACGGCCCCGGAGCATCGGGATTTGGAATCTTGCTGATCGGCTATTACGGTACCGGTTACACGCCTTCGTTCTTCTGTGACGGTGTCTGGGAACGCATCGGTTGGAGTCAATCCGCCTGCCAGAGCGCCATAAACTCACAGCTCGCCGTTCCGTCGTATGTGGATATCGACGTGACGATCGGCGGGGATGATTCCTCGGGTGTGGTCTACTACAACATAATAGCCGAGAGGGATCTTCAGCCCGGAACCTTTGTCAGGCTGCTCTCCGCTTTCGTGGAATCCGGCATAGTGGCCAACAGCAGCTGGGGAGGTTACAACGGCCAGACGGTGAACTGGATCCCCCGCCTGGCGCCTCTTGGAAACTCAGGTATCACGCTTGATTTCCAGGGTCCCTATCCCGAGACCCTCTCGGTTCAGGGGCAGTACACCATCAATCCCGCCTGGAATTTCGACAACATTGGAATAGTGACCTTCGTCATCGACTACTCGGACAAGGAGGTCTACAACGCCTTCTACGCCGAAGACCTGGGTTCCATAATGGGGATCGAGAGTGCGGAACCGGAGCTGGAGATGACAGTCGGACCTAACCCGTGCGGCGGCGCATTCTCGGTATCGTGCAACATTCCCGATGGTGTTACCGGCAGGCTGGATGTCTTCGATCTGTCAGGAAGAATGGTCCTCTCATCGGAATCCTCCCTGGCCGGCTTCGTCATAGAGCAGTCCGGTCTCTACTTCGTAAGGCTTACGACCTCGGAAGGCACGGTGGTCACCAGATCGGTGGCGGTCACCAGATAACGGAGGCGGATCGTAACGGGGAGGGTCGAGCGCCCTCCCCTTTTTCTATTTCCCTGTCAGGGAACCGTACTTGATAGGTCGACGAAGGCGCATCCCGAAAGGGTCACCAGCCACGGGCGCCGGTTTCCTCAAGGAGCTGGGGCCAGGCATACTTGTCGGTGTCATCGATGTTGCGCAGACCCAGGGTCGCCAGGTATTCCAGGAAACCGGGAGCCGATATGCCGTAGTACTCCTCCAGTTCCTCCAGCTGCTGGTCGGAGATGTCGTGGAGCCAGATTATCAGCGCGAGCCTGAAAGTGTCCCTGTGATCGTCCCAGGCGGAGAAGAACTCGTGGTAGAACCGGGCCTGCATGGTCTGGGAGCTGGCGCAGTACTGGGAGCCGGACTGGTAGCCCACCTCGTTCATCCATATCTCCCTTCCCGGGAATGCGTCCTCGATTAGCTGGAGGTGGGAATGGACTTCCTGCGGGTCCAGGACCTGAAAAGAACCGTCCTGGGGATAGTAGGTCAGCATCACTGCATCCGTATGCTGGTTCAACTGCTGGACGCGGAACAGGTCGCTGCCGAATACGCCGTTGGTCACCGTGCTCTTCACTCCGATGGTCACTCCCGGATACGTGGACCTGATGTGATCCGATGTCGCTTCCACAAAACCGCAGTACGGGTCCCATTCGTCGTCCTGGAGGTAAAGGTCCACCTCGTTGCCTATGCTGATACTGATGATGTCTACATTGGACGGCACCCGGGCCATCACCCAGTCCATCATGTCGTTGAAAGCGTCTATCATCTCCTGCGAATCCCAGCCGCTTCCCGAGAGGTACTCCGGTACAGTGGTGCGGACGGTGTTCACAACCGCCAGGTTGAGCATTACGTCCACATCGTAGTAACCGAAAAAGGTGATTGCCTGCAGGACTCCGCCCATGGGGTCCTGATAGACTCCCTGTGCCACCTCCACAGAATCCCAGTGGATGAGTATCTCCGTTGCCTGCAGGCCGGTCTCCAGGGCCACATTGAAGGAACTCTGGAAACCCTCCTCGCTCTCTGTTATGCCCAGGCCCAGCAGCCGGTCTCCGGCGGGCTGCGGCGAATCCGCCGGGATCACCACATAGCCCTCATCGGGAGTCGTGGACCCGCCACCGCAGGATGATACTACCGTCAGGATGAACGGGAACACCAGATGGAGGATTCTTCGCGCGATCGATGTCGAGTCAGCGCTGGTCATCAACAGCTCCTCCCGGTTGAGATGTCAAGATACAGCCGTTCCCTTCCGGAATCAACCTTTCACTCCTCCCCTGTCCATCCGGGTCCCGGGCTCTTCTACGGAGGGGTGGGTGAGTACAGGTTCGGCAGAATACTCTCCGCGGAGATCAGCCTTGGAGCGGCTCTGGAATGGTACCGGTCCGGCGTACCTGGCGTATATCGTCCGGTGAGGTGATAATTCCAACTCACACTGCACTTCCACCGGAGCAATTTGTGCCTTGATTGCGGATTTGGTATTTTAGCTTCCAGAGAAAAGGGGTATCATGTCCGAAACCGTGATCCTTGCCGGGAACCTCAGGAAAAGGTACGGCGACATCGTTGCGCTGGACGGCCTTGACCTGGATGTTAGAAGGGGCGAGGTCTTCGGCATCGTAGGTCCCAACGGGGCCGGCAAGACCACGACCATAGACTGCATAGCCGGGATGCGCCGGCGGGATTCCGGTGAACTGAGAACGCTTGGGCTGGACCCTTCCCGGGACTCCCGCGAGCTTCATCGAAGGGTGGGCCTTCAGCAGCAGGAGTCCGAACTGCCGGAGAGGATGAGGGTGGGCGAGTCCATTCAGCTATTCAGCAGTCTCTTCGGGATCGATCCTCCCCGAATGGAGCTGCTGGACCGGGTCGGTCTCGGAGACAAGGTGAACAGCTTCTTCGCAGGGCTTTCCGGCGGCCAGAAGAGAAGGCTTTTCGTAGCCCTGTCCATGGTCCAGGACCCGGAGCTGATAATGCTGGACGAGCTTACGAGCGGCCTCGACCCCAGAGGTCGGCGTGATCTCTGGAACCTTGTGGAGGAAGTCCATGGAAGCGGCAGGACGGTACTCCTCTCTACCCATTACATGGACGAGGCTCAGAGACTGTGCGACAGGGTGGCCATAATACACCGCGGGAAGGTCGTGGCCGTCGACACCCCTGAAGCCCTGATAAGGGAGCACTGCCCGGGCATGAGGCTGCGGCTGGGTTGCGGGAGGGACTTCGATCCGGTTGACGCGCTGAGGCTCGAAGGCGTGCTCGGGGCGGAAATGCTCGATGAGACCTGCATCATGGACCTGGTGGACGCCGGAACGGTGGTCCCGGTCATCAAGGCCCTGTCAGACGCCGGGGTCAGCCTCGGGGACCTTCACACCGAAAGACCCACCCTTGAGGATGTGTTCATGGTGATAACAGGCAGGGAGTACGGCGATGCGGACGAGTAGTCTCCACAGGATACTGAGGCTGGGAATCATGGAGTTCCGTCTCTACCTGAGGGAGCCCTCGGCCTTTTTCTTCACACTGATCTTTCCACTACTTCTCATGCTCCTGTTCGGGAGCATCTGGGGCAACCAGCCCTTTCCCGAGCAGTCCTTCGGGTACATAGACTACTCGACAGCGGCCTTCATAGGGATCGTGATGCTAACGGCGGGTATCATGAGCCTTCCCATAAGCATCGCTTCGTACAGGGAAAAGGGCATACTCCGTCGTTTCATGGCCACTCCCCTTTCCCCGGTATCCTTTCTGATGGCGGAGATGGGCGCCATACTGGTCATCACCACCATGGGTGTGGTGCTTCTTATCCTGACCGGGATGATCATGTTCGACATGCACTTCCTGGGCAATCCACTTGAGGCTTTCATCGCCTTCCTGCTCGGATGCGGAGCCATGGCGGGTCTCGGGTTCATCCCCGCCAGTCTTGCCCCGAGCGCCAGGAGCGGGAACGTGATCGCCAACATCCTGTACTTCCCGATGCTCTTCCTGTCCGGCGCGGCCCTTCCCCAGGACATGCTGCCCGGCGCCCTCCGGACCGCTTCCCAGGCTTTCCCTCTGACCCACGCCATCAGATTGCTGAGGGGGATCTGGCTGGGAGGCCACCTTGCGGAGCATCCTGTGGAGATAGCGGTGCTGGCAGGCACGCTATTCGCAGGCGCCTTCTTCGCGGCGCGCATGTTCAGGTGGGACTGAAGGCAGCCGTTCCTTCAGTATCCTGCATCCGTCTCTTCTCTCCCCAGGAGGTCGATGTGTTTCCAGACACCGGTGCGGAATCGCAGGAAGAATACGACGCAGAAAATCGCCACGTAAAGGCTTGTGAACAGCCAAAGGGTCACTATTCCGGCGTTCCGGACAGCATACAGGTATATCACTCCCGGGATCCAGAACAGCCAGGCGAGGAACCCTGACACGTACACCACGAATCTGGTATCCCCGGCGCCCCTGAGCGCTCCTCCGTACATGAGGTTAACGGCATCGAACACGCCCCAGGCCGCGACTATGGCCAGGAGCTTCCCCACGGTGGAGGCCAGCTCATCCAGAGTGCAGGCGGAGTCGGGGCTGAAGAACAGCCTGGTGTAGAATCCGGGGAACAGGACAAAGGTAACGGCCAGGGGAACGAAGTAGCAAAGGGCCAGAAGAAGGGTCCTGCGGGTCGCCCGTACCGCAAGGTCCGTCCTCTTCATCCCGATGCACCTCCCGACTATCACCGTGGTCGCGAAGCCAAAGCCGAGGAGGGGGTTGAAAGCAAGGTTGTTGACGCTGAAGGCAAGGTTGTTGGCGGTGAAATCAACGGTCCCGAGCCTGCCCGCGATGAAGATGAAGACAGTGAAGCTGGCGACGTCCATGAAGATCTGAAGACCTGCGGGGAAGCCGAAGCGGAGTATCCTGGCTGTGAGGCTCCCCGAGAACCTGAAATTCTCCCTGGTCCTGTATTCCCTTGCCGTCCTTCCGCTGTAGGCGGCTGCGGTAAGTATGGTGCCGGGAATGAAGGACGATATCGCCGTGGCCACGGCGGCACCCTCTATGCCCATCTCCGGGAACCCCAGTCTGCCGAATATCATCAGGTAGTCCAGGATTACGTTGACACAGGCGCCTGCAACCACCGCCAGCATCGTATGAACGGTCTTGCCTCTGCCGTTCCAGAAGGATGAGGCCGCGGCGGTGAATATGGGTCCGGCCGCCGAGAACATCATGATGCGGAAGTATACCTTTTCCAGTCCGAGCACCTCGGAGGAATGACCGGCCAGGTTGAGTATCAGGCTCCCGGGCACAGCCATTGCCGCCAGTATCGGAGCGGAGAA
>JAFGPK010000032.1 GCA_016936235.1 Candidatus Fermentibacteraceae bacterium
ATCTCCGCGTGGTTCCCGGAAAGCAGCACTTCGGGCACCGTCATACCCCGGTACTCCGCGGGCCTGGTATAGCGAGGGTAATCAAGCAGACCCGTCGCGTAACTGTCGGAGCGGGCGGATTCCATCCTGCCCAGTACTCCAGGTATCCACCTGAAGACCGCTTCCATAAGGAACATCGCCGGTATCTCCCCCCCCGAGACCACCGCGTCGCCGATGCTCACCTCATCCGTTACAGCATGCTCTCGAAAACGGCTGTCCACCCCGCCGTACCTTCCGCAGAACACTATCATGCTGCCGTGTTCCGCCAGATCAAGGGCAAGGGCCTGGTCCAGCCTCCTGCCCTGAGGTGTCAGGTACACTATTCTGGCTTCATCACGCCAGGGCACCCTCTCCAGGGTCTCGAAGAGGGGTTCGGGCCTCAGAAGCATCCCCGCTCCCCCGCCGAACTGGTAATCGTCCACCGAGCCCCTGTCGTCTACGGCCCTGTCCCTCATGTCCAGAAGGGTCATTCTGACGAGACCCTTCTCAACAGCCCTTCCCGTCACCCCGTGCAGCATGAACGGAGTGAAGAGATCGGGGAACAGAGTCGCTACCGCAGTCCGCAAGCTGAACTCCTCAATATCCGAACTGCTCATCGAGTCAGATGGGCAGGTCCTCGAGTCCTTCCGGAAGGTCGATTACTATCACCATGTTCTCCCAGTCCACGGTCCCCTGGTTCATGACCATGATGATCGGTACATTGAAGAGCTTCCCGTCCTTCTCCACCGTCAGCATGGGATTGGAACCGGAAGGTTCCGCATCCACCACCCTCAGGTCTTCACCGCGGGACCTTATGGTGAACCCGGGGAAACTGTACAGGGGGATGAACTCCAGCTTTTCCGAAGCTTCCTCCCTGCTTATGTAAAGAGCCGCGTTCCTGCATACCTCAGCCTCTTCCCGGCTGCGTATCTCCCGGAATGTCAGGCTGAACCTCGAATCTCCCCTGACAGTGCATCTGCTCACCGTGACGGCTCCGATACCGTCAAGGTAGAGTACCGTGCCACTCGATATCCCGGGAATGCCATGGCCCGAGAAGAACCTGACGCTCAACGCACCCTTCAACCCATGGGGCTTCTCTGCACGCCCGAGGAAAACCATGTTCCCGGGCTCCATTCCGGCTTGATCAGTCAATAATTCTTACTGTGGCCTTCTGCTCCATGCGGGCGGCAGCCGATCTCACGATCAGCCGCATGGCTTTGGCAATCTTGCCTTCGCGGCCGATGACCCTCCCGAGATCACTTTCAGCCACCCTGAGTTCGTATACGGTAACATCCTCCTCGGTTGTCTCCGATACGGAGACCGATTCCGGGTCTGCTACCAGGACCTTGGCCATCAGTTCAACAAGCTCTTTCATGAGGACCCTCCAGTTTAGATGCTAGTACAGCCTGCTTACGCACCAATGAGCCTTCAGGAGGTCCTGTTCTCTCCCTTGAGGAACACGACCTCCGGTTTGACCTCTCCATCGCCGGAAGAAAGCTGGTGCCACTTCTTCCAGGTACCGGTCTTCTTGAGCAGGTTCTTCACTGTATCTGAAACCTGAGCCCCTTTGTCAAGCCAGTGAAAAACCCTCTCCTCGTCGATCTTGATCTCCATGGGCTTGCGAAGGGGATCATAATAACCGAAGCTTTCGAGGAACCTGCCGGTGGGAGCTTTTCTCCTGTCGGCCGCCACTATCCTGAAGGAAGGCTCACCCTTGCTTCCCATTCTCCTGAGACGGATAACTACCAAATTACACCTCCGTATCAGCGGAGCGCTCCGGGCAGGGTCATTCCCTTCCCGGACCTCATCCGCTTCATCATCTTCTTCATCGAACCAAACTCACGCAGCAGACGGTTGACATCGTTGACCCTGGTGCCGCTGCCCATTGCAATTCTCTTTCTCCTGCTGCCGTTTATGATTTCCGGATGCAGCCTCTCTTTCCTGGTCATCGAGCCTATTATAGCTGACATCCTGGTGAACTGCGACTCGTCGATCTCCACACCCTGGGGCTTCAGACCCCTGGGAAGCATTCCGAGGAGATCGCTCAGGGAGCCCAGCTTCCTGATCCTCCCGAGTTCCCTTGAGAAATCCTCGAGTGTGAAGGAATTGGATATCAGCTTCTTCTCCAGCTTCATGGCCTCATCGATGTCGAAGGCCTCCTGCGCCTTCTCCACAAGGCCCACCACGTCACCCATACCCAGTATCCTGCCAGCGAGCCTGCGGGGGTCCATCAATTCCAGGCCGTCCACCTTCTCACCGGTGCCTATGAATTTGATCGGCCTGCCGGTCACGGCTCTGAAGGAGAGCGCCGCGCCGCCTCTGGAATCACCGTCCATCTTCGTGATCACAGAACCCGTGAACCCTATCCGTTTCTGGAACTCCTCCGCTACGGTGACCGCGTCCTGACCCGACAGACCGTCAAGAACCAGAAGCGTCTCCGAGGGTTCCGCGATCCTGCTGACCTCACTGAGCTCACTCATGAGAGCATCGTCCACGTGAAGCCGTCCGGCAGTGTCTGCCACCACGATGTCGTAGTTCCTGAGCCTGGCCTCGGCCATGGCGTCCTTCAGCACCGCCGCCGGGTCCTTCGTGTCCCTGCGGCAGAAGAAACCCGCTTCTGCTCCTTCGGCCAGCTTCTCCAGCTGGTCTATCGCCGCCGGTCTCTGCAGGTCGCAGGCCACCAGCATGACCCTCTTGCCCCTGTTCCTGGAAAGCCACCAGGCCAGTCTGGCTGCAGTCGTGGTCTTTCCCGAGCCCTGAAGACCTATGAGCAGGTAGACGATCGGTGGCTGCCCTGAGAGTTCGAGGACAGAGGGCTCGGTCCCCAGCAGGTCCACTATCTCGTCGTTGACGATCTTGATGACCTGCTTGCCGGGATCGATGCTCCTGAGGACCCTCTCCCCCACGGCCCTGTCCGTGACGCGCCCGATGAAATCCCTGGCCACCCTGAAGTTCACGTCCGCTTCCAGAAGCGCACGGCGCACGTGTCTCATGGCCTGCTTGACATCGGATTCGGTGAGCACGCCTCTTCCGGTGATTTTTCTGAAGGCCTCAGAGAGCCTCTCAGACAGGGTTTCGAACACAAAAACCTCCAGCTATAGCCATACAATGACCGGCCCGGGTACATACCGAACCGAAACGGCGGGAACATCAGCCCGCAGAGCATGCAACTATACTCTATCAGGAGGAATAGTACAAGTTCCGGGAGAACCCTATTTCGGGACCGTCTGCGAACCGTGTCCCGAGGGACAGGTGACGGTCAGGTCGTCCGCCGTTTCCGTCACAACGTATTCAAGACCTGAGAGGGGACATACGGGAAGGGTATCGGGGAGCAACCCGGAGATGTTCTCCAAACCGTTCTCCAGGCTGGCTTCATAAATGATCCCGTCAATCTCGAAGCAGAGGGAATCCATCCTCGCCCTGCAGGTTTCAGCGGCGAGGTCCGCCCTGATGCGGTCGATCTCCTCCTCGGTCATGAGATCCCTTCCGGCTTCTCTGGCACAGCAGGCTGTCAGGACCACGGCCAGCAGGATGGAGAGAACGGACCTCATCTCAGCCTTCCTATCGCCTCTGCCGGGTCTGCGGCGCCGGTCACGAAGGAGCCCGAGACCAGGACATCCGCTCCGGCGCGAACCAGCTGCTCAGCATTTTCGTCGTTCACTCCACCGTCAACGGCAACCAGAGCTTCGCCTCCGCCGAAGGAATCCAGAAGTTCCCGCGCCATGGAAACCTTGCCGTGAAGATGGGCAAGGTGTTCCTGGCCTCCGTAGCCGGGGTTCACCGTCATTATCAGCATAAGGTCCACCGCGGGAGCCACCCATCTCAGGAAATCCACGGGGGTGGCCGGATTCACCGCCACTCCCGCCATGCAGCCGGCTTCCCTGATCCTTCGGAGGAGCCGGTCAAGATGGACCGCAACTTCTGCGTGCACGGTGATGCAGCTGCATCCAGCCTCGGCGAAAGCGTCCACCAGTCCGTCTGGGTTCTGCACCATGAGATGTGCGTCAACCGGTATCTCCACTGCCCTGGCCACCGCCCCCGCTACACCGGAACCCACAGTCAGAACAGGTACGAACACCCCGTCCATCACATCAAGGTGAATCATGTCGGCGCCGGCATCCTGCAGCCGCCTGGATTCCGAAGCCAGGCTCCCCTGGTCACAGCCCAGTATGGATGGGGCCACCAGAACCCGGCCCGTCACCATGTGCCCCATTCGCCATCGGTCCTGCCCACCACGACGACGACTGAATCCCCCGGTGCGAAGCGTGTACCGGCGGGCGTCAGCTGTTCTATCACGATACCGTCCTGGAGAATGTCACCCGTGGTCCTTTCCTGGACCACCATCACAAGGCGGTTTCTCTCCGCCAGCTCCCGGGCTCCGGACTCCGAAAGCCCCTGGAAGCGGGGCATCCCCTCCCATCCTGTAGAGACCAGAAGCCTGACGGGAGTTGTCACCGAAAGGCTGTCGTACTGCCTGGGGCAGACACCCACAACCATCCCTTCCGGGACCGCGGGGTGAGGGACCCAGCTTCTTCCGATGGAGTACAGCTGCCAGTCGGCGATCTTCTCTTCGGCATCCACCGCAGACATCCCGATGAGAGAGTCAGGATAGTACTGCCTGTAGAGAGGACCGATGTTCCAGAAAATGCTCACCGGAGCCCCGCGGGGGGTCATGGCTCCCGGAGGAGGGTCCTGCCTTATCACGCTGCCCATGCTCTCCATGGGACCGTACTCCGACCACTGGCCGGCGAGGACGAGGCTGGCGGACTCCACCTCCCTCTGGGCATCCTGCCGGGAAAGACCTATCACGTCGGGGACGGTCACCGGGGCTGAAGCCGCACCGATGGAAGAGATGAACCTGGGTGTCTCGAATATGGAGGGAGCCAGGAGCGTGCCTGCCAGGAAAGCCAGGACCGCCCCTGAAAGGGCCAGGATTCCAAACCTAAGGGCGGATCTCACGTTTCCCTCCTCCACGCGGCTGCGAACAGTCCGTCTATTCCGTGCTCAGTTGGGAATATGCTAATCATACCCTCGCTGGCAAGCTCTGCCGGAACCTGGAGGTCCACCCTGCGGTAATCGCCGTGGATGCTCTCGAACCGTTCCACCTGCTGAACGTTCTCCTCGTCCTCCAGGCTGCATGTCGAGTATGCAAGCACCCCCGAAGGGGCAACGAGCTCCGCGGCCGAATCCAGAAGGTTGCGCTGCAGACCGGCCATCTGGATGAGATACGCGGATGACCAATTCCAGCGGGCATCGGGTCTTCTTCTGTATACACCGGTGTTGGTGCAGGGAGAATCCACCAGGACCATGTCGAACTGCCTCGCCAGAGGGGGTGCGGTGCCGCTGCCCACCAGGGGGAAAGCTCCCGTCCAGCCGAGTCGCCGCCTGTTCTGCGCCCACCTTTCCATTCTCGCCGGGCTGCTGTCCATTGATATGACAAGGGAGGCGGATGCCTGCAGATGATGGGTCTTGCCGCCGGGCGCCGCACCTATCTCCAGCACCTCTCCCCCGGCAGCCATGGCAGCCATGGACCTGCCGACGAGGGCGGCGGCTTCGTCCTGAATGTATGCGGGGCAGTCCAGGGATCCAAGGGGACTGCTCCCGCTCCTCTGCAGCACCCTGTAATCCCCCAGGTACCTGCCGCCGCATTCGGGATCGTCCCCGGCCTTCCCGATGCATGCGCCTATGGCGGGAACTCCGTTGTTCCATTCCATCAGACGGATGGTCCTTTCGGTTCCGAACCGCGAGATCCATCTGTCGACGAGATCAGCGGGATGCGACCATCTCTCCGCCAGCGAGGCGGATCCGGTGTCCGGTTCGCCTTCGGCGGCGAGTTTCCTGAGCACTGCGTTCACGAGACCTCCAGCCCTGTGCCCCTTCAGCGCACTGACGGTCTCGGAGACGGCGGCGTGGGGTGGAGTACCCAGTATGAGAAGCTGGGCGGCACCTGCCCTGAGGGCTGCCAGAACCGGCTCCTCCAGTGTTTCGAGGGGCCTGCTGCAGTAACGGGCCAGGGCTCTGTCCAGCCTGGCCCGCCATACCACCGTTTCCCGAAGCAGTCTCAGGGCGAATGCCCGGTCCCTTCCCGAGAGGCCGAAGATCACGTCATCACCGGCCAGGGACCTGATCGCAGCCCTTCTTGACTTTGCCCCCTTCGATTCCCTACCGGACGTTTTCCACCTTCTCCATCTCGGGGAACACGGACTTCAGATTCCTCTCCACCGTCCATTGAAGCGTGACCGTAGCCATGGCGCAGCCGGAACATGCTCCCTGAAGCCTGACCCTCACCACCTTGTCTTCAATGCCTACGAACTCGATATCCCCGCCGTCGCGCTGCAGAACAGGCCTTATTTTCTCGATCTCCGACTTCACGTTCGCTTCGTTGAACTCCAGGATCTCCTCTTTGCTCATTCGCAACCTCCGGTCTTCATATCTGTGAGATGACCAGCGAGACCATGGTCATCAGTTTGATCAGTATGTTCAGGGCGGGTCCGCTGGTATCCTTGAACGGGTCTCCCACCGTATCACCTATCACCGCGGCCGAGTGCTCCGGGGTTCCCTTCCCGCCGTACTCACCGCGCTCTATGTACTTCTTGGCGTTGTCCCATGCTCCTCCGGCGTTGGACATGAAGACCGCGAGCAGGACACCCGATGCTATGGCTCCGGCCAGCACTCCGCCCAGGGTCTCGGCTCCCGCGTCCCCGAAGGCGAAGTAGACTGCCACAGGTATTATCACCGCGAGTATACCCGGCAGTATCATCTCCCTGAGAGCACCCTCGGTTGCTATCTCAACGCATCTGGCGGTATCCGGTTCCGCTTCCCTCTCCATCAGCCCCTTGATCTGGAGGAACTGCCTTCGGACTTCCTTGACCATGTCCATTGCCGTCCTGCCCACAGCCCTCAGGGTGAGGGACGCGAAAACGTATGGAAGAAGGGCACCGAAAAGGAGCCCGGCCACGACATTCGACTTGAGCAGGTCTATGGCCTGCAGGCCGGTGGAGGCCGCATAGGCGCTGAAGAGCGCCAGCGCCGTCAGAGCGGCGGAACCTATTGCGAAACCCTTGCCCATGGCCGCCGTGGTGTTGCCGAGGGAATCCAGTTTGTCGGTCTTCTCCCTGACCTCTCCGGGAAGGTCCGACATCTCGGCTATTCCGCCGGCATTGTCCGCCACGGGGCCATACGCGTCCACCGACATTGTCATCCCGACGTTCATCAGCATGCCCAGAGCCGCCAGCGCTATTCCGTAAAGGCCGGCGAAGTTGTAGCTCACTAGAATCGCCGCGGCGATGAAGAGTATCGGGAAGATGGTGGATTCCATTCCCACGGCTATTCCCTCGATGATGCAGGTCGCGGGTCCGGTCTGGGTACTCCTGGATATCCTCCTGACAGGCCCTCCGCTGGTGTAGTACTCGGTGATGAGACCGATGGCGGTACCTGATACGATACCGCTCACAAGAGCCCAGAATACTCCGAGGCCGACCTCGAATGCGAGTACGGTCAGCAGCGCAAATGCCAGGGAGAGCACCGTGCTGATGAAAGTGGAGTTCCTGAGGACCGTTGCCGGACTTCCCTTCCTGCTGAGGAGTTTCACCGAGAGTACACCGGCTATGCTGGCCAGGGTGCCCGCGGCCGCCAGTACAAGAGGCAGGGCTATAAGGGTTCCCGGACCGGCAGGCGAACCTGATGGTATCAGACCCAGGGGGACTCCGGACAGACTGAATCCGAATGCCAGCACCACGGCTGCTATTATGCTTCCCACATAGGACTCGAACAGGTCCGCTCCCATGCCGGCGACATCGCCCACGTTGTCGCCAACGTTATCGGCTATCACGGCAGGGTTCCTGGGATCGTCCTCGGGTATTCCCGCCTCGATCTTCCCGACGAGATCGGCGCCCACGTCAGCGCTCTTTGTGAAGATGCCGCCCCCTACCCTGGCGAAGAGAGCGATGGAACTGGCGCCCATACCGAACCCGGCTATGTTCTCAAGGGAAACCGGACCGATCACGGATTCCAGCATACCCTTCAGAGCTGGGGAATCAAGGAACACTATGTAGAACACCGAAACTCCAAGGAGCCCCAGGGCGGCAACCGCCAGCCCCATGACGCTTCCTCCTGAAAAGGCAACGGAGAGGGCCCCCGAAAGGCTGTGCCTGGCGGCTTCCGTCGTCCTGACATTGCCGATGGTGGCCGCGTTCATGCCAACGTACCCGGCCAGCATGCTCAGCCCGGCTCCACATACGAATGCCACGGCGGTCCCGTGGTCCACTCCGAAGAAGAGTGCCAGGGCAACAGCCCCAACGAAGAACAGGAGTATCCGGTACTGAGTTTTCAGATAGGTCATGGCGCCGCAATGGATCATGTCCGCAAGGTATCTCATCCTGTCGGTCCCGGTGGATTCCTTTTTCAGGCTCCTATACCTGATGATGGCCACAAGACCGGTCAGCAGCGCCACCAGAATTCCAGTGTATCGGAAAGCAACCTGAGAGGCAGTCATTTACACTCCTTATTACAAGTAATGCAATGTTGTTACTAATTCAGGGTTTGTCAGATTGTGCCTTTTCTACTCCCTCGACAGTCTCAGGTCAAGGCGTGAACGTCCGAGGTCAAGGCGCTCTATTCCTTCCGCCCGTTCAGGCTCCTGATGACACCTGTCGAAGAGAATCCTGAAAGAAGAGGAACGATCGCAACCCTTCCACCGGCGGCGATCACGGAACTTCCACCGACCACGGCATCTTCGGTGTAATCCCCCCCCTTCACCAGGACATCGGGCCTGATCTCCCTTATGAGCAGGAGGGGAGTATCCTCCTGGAAGGGAACCAGGTAATCCACCGACCTGAATTCCGAGAGGACCTTGAGCCTGGATCCCAGATCATTCACCGGCCTGCCCCTCCCCTTCAGTCTTCTGACCGAATCATCCGAGTTCACACCGACAATCAGACGGTCGCCCATGGACCGTGCGGTTCTGAGAAGATGAACATGGCCTGCGTGGACCACGTCAAAACAGCCGTTGGTGAAGACAACGGAAAAGCCTTCCGAGCGAAGCCCGCCGCACAGATCGGCCGCTTCAGCCCTGGTCAGGATCGTTGCTTCTGGAATAGCGCTCCACCTCTCTGATAATGTCCTCGGGCCTGACCGCGTAGACTCCGGGTTCAGCGCAGGTGGCCGCGGCCGCGAATACGGATGTCCTTACGCCGTCCTCCATGGAGAGCCCCGCAGCGAGAGAGAGGGCCATGACCGCGATGACAGTGTCGCCGGCGCCCGAGACGTCGAATACATGAACGGCGGCGGCGGGTCTGTGAAACGGCTCGGCATCCCTGCGGCACAGAATGCTGCCGTCACTCCCGAGCGTTATCAGCACCGCTTCGGCATCCAGCTTCTTCAGGAGCATGCCGGCAGCCCTGACGGCGTCATCCACGGACAGGATCTCCATGCCCAGGGCCCGTGAGGTCTCCAGACGGTTAGGCTTGAACAGAGTGCAGCCCCTGAACTCAAAAAAATTGATGAACTTGGGATCGACGGCCACCGGGATGCCGCGTTCCCTGGCCAGGGCGATTACGTCGGATATCAGACCGGGGACCAGGACCCCCTTATTGTAATCTTCCAGCACCACAACATCCAGTTCATCCACAATGTCCCTTATCCTTGAGAATATCCTTTCCCGGAGCTCCCCCGAGATGGGCCTGGTGATCTCCCTGTCCAGGCGTATAAGCTGATGCCCTCCGGACATGACCCTGGTCTTTGAAGTGGTGGGACGATCCGGATCCAGCACCAGGGCACCGGTATCGATACTCTCATCCCTGAGGAGCCTGATAAGGAGGGACCCTTCCCTGTCGTCTCCGGCGGTACCCGCCATGACGGGAATGCCTCCAAGCGAAGAAATGTTCCTGGCCACGTTCGCCGCGCCGCCGGGTACCCAGTTCCCCTCGCTGCTCTCCAGCGAGACGATGGGGACCGGGGCCTCGGGGGATATCCTCTCCACACTGCCCTCAAGATAGTGGTCGAGGATCAGGTCCCCGACAACGAGCACCCTTTTCCCACACAGTCTATCAAGTATGTTTTCAATGTTGTTCGGTATCAAAGAACCCTCCGTCCGGGAAACCTGTATATAACCAGTACCGGCAACCATTAAAAGGAGAAGCCGTGAAGCCAAAGATGATGAAACCGCCGACGCAAATCAACGCCGATGCCACGGATACGGATGGAGTGTACAGCAACGTGTTCTTCATAGCGGTCTCCAGGGCTGAATTCGTTCTGGATTTCGCGAGGGTGGTCCCGGGAGTCAACGGCGCGAAGCTGAAATCCAGGGTAATAGTCTCCCCGCACAGGATGAAGGCCCTGGTCAAGACCCTTCAGACCCAGATCGACTCCTACGAGAGCAAGTTCGGAACCCTGGAGGGCGATGGGCAGCCCAGCTTCGGCTTCCAGACAAGAGGGACCGGCGAGGAGGAGGCGGAGGACTGATGGCGCCTCACCGCTGCGGAGGCCCTGAATGCTGAGGAGGTCCGCCGGTCCGGTTCAGTGGGCTCTGGCCATCTTCCTCTCGGTGGTCCTCTGGGTGATATCCATCGAAGGGAAATCCTTCGAGGTCACCATGAAGCTGCCGGTCCCGCAGCCCGCACTCTCCCCGGACTTCATCGTTCTGGAAGGCCTCGAGGGGGATTCCGTCACCGTTGTCTTCCAGGGCAGCGGAATAGAGGTCCTTCTCGATCAGCTGACCAGCAGGCCCGAGGCGGTCAGGTTGAACATGACCGTGGAAGACCAGACCGCGGACTTCCCCGTAAGGGTCTCCAGGGAATTGACGGAGGGGGACCTCATCTTCAGGGACAGCCCGTACTCACGGCTCTCGGCATCGACGTTCATACCCGGAAGCGTATCCCTGACGATCGACCGCACGGTCACAAGGGATCTGCCGATAGCCATAAGAACCGTGTCGGACCTTCCCGACAGATACTACTGGAGGTCGACCTCGGTGGAGACGGTGGAGATAAAGGGAGCGGAATCCGTGGTCAGCATGCTGGACAGCCTGTACACCTGTCCGGTGACACCGGACTCAGTCACAGTAAACACCAGCATTGTAAAACCGGATGGCGTTGTTTATATAAGTCCATCGTCGATCACCGTGGAACTGGTGCCCCCGGTGCGGGTGATATCGCAGCTGCAGTAACGCCATATGTATTGACAGGTACGAAACAAGATGGGTAGATTCAGTGCGGTGTTCTGTAGAATCGACGGCTGAAGGACAAAAGCTAATTGCACATATGTGGAGGAATAATCTATGAGATCAAAGATTCTTGTGAGAATTCTGATAGTACTTCTGGCAGCTTTTCTCATATTCAGGATTCATCAGAGAGTCGAGACCTACAGGGTCCCAAGGGAATTATGCCGTTCACAGATCAGCATCCTGGCAGAGGCGAACATACAGCACATGTTCGAACAGGAAGGTGTTCCCGCTCCCGACCTTGACAGCCTCCTCACATATGCGAAAGCCAACGGTTATTTCTCCACCACCATGAGCACCGACAGCATCTTCATCTCCTTCAGTAACGGGAACTCCAGGCAGGTCATGATACCGGACTCATGGAAGGACCTCTGGAACGAAACAGCCATTGAGACCATAGAGGCCGAGTACTCGGCCCTGCAGGACCAGCACACCGCCGTCATCATTGAAATCGACCAGGTCGAAAACGAACTCGGATTCTCCCTGGATTCGCTCATTTCCCTCAGGGAGATGTACCTTCTGGAACACCCTCAGCCCGAGGAACAGCCGGATGACGATGAGGCGATTACACCCGGGGAGCACTTCGATGATTCCCTCGGGTTAGACGCCCGGGGGCTCCTTGACTCAGAGACTTCCCTGGCGGCATCCGTGGATTCAATCGCCGCCATACTGCAGAACTTCAACGATGTCATAGCACCCGCCAGAAGGGATTCAGTCTCATCAGCCGTGGTAGGTATCTGCCCCTCCCTGTGGGAAGCAGGGTATTTCGATTCCCTGTACTCCTACGATCCCAAGCTGGCCCTTGGTTCCCAGTTCTCAATCTCCTGCCCCAATATCGACCGCCACGGAGGTGTCGTGGGAGGTTTCGTCGAAAAGGAATTCCCCGACTCGGTCTTCATGGAGCCGGACTGGTCCGAAACGCAGTTCGTCTACAGCTTCCCCGAGTATGCGGAGATCAGAAGGCTCCAGGCCTCCAGGGCGAACCTCATCCGCGCCGCGGAGGAGGAGGCCGCATACCTGGCCCAGAGATATCCCATGGTCATCATCCCGAAACAGCCCGAGAACCTCGAGGTTGACATAGACGAGCTGATCGACCCGCTGGGGGGCGAGTACATCTTCGAGCTGTTGCCGGACACCACCTACGTCTACTATCAGAATCCGGATGGAAGAACTCAGAGGACCAGGGGGGATTCGGTGACCGTGGAGACCATGAAGTTCGTGGGCTACACTACGGCTGACCCGGATACATCTCGCGTGGAAGTCTTCTTCTCACATCCGATGAACTTCCCCAGCAGGTCCGAGGGCGCGGTTCCCGGAAGCAACGACAAGGTCTCGGTCATCATGTACTGGGAACGCTCGGAACTTGGCACCCTGAAGATCGACGAGAGGGAGGTCGACCTTCTCGATATGCCCTCATGGGAGTTCATCAGTTCCCATTTCGGGGCCGGCGATACAACAGTAACCGAATAGCCAACGGGCTGACCCACACTTCTGGAACCCATTCTCACAGGATGGATATAGGTATTGTGGCAACCCGCGGGATTGCGAAAGGGTTTCATTCAAAGATTCACCGGAGGTGCTCATGTCGGATGCATTCATGGAGATAGACACGATGGGGGAGAGAACGGACAACCAGTACCTTCTCGCTCTGGCGATAGCAAGAAGGGTTAGAAAACTGAGAGCCGGTGCACCCGCCCTTGTTGACGATATCGAAAATTCCAGAAGAAGACCGTTCCAGGCCGCGATGGAAGAATTCGCAAAGAGAAAGGTCCTCTACAACCTGGACGAGGAAAAGCAGTAGACCCGATCGAAAAGCAAAGGAAAGGAACCTGATCCATGAGGATTTTTATTCTACTTGCGTCAATCGTCATCCTCACCGCCGCAGGATGCGGAACACAGGAAAGAGCAGGCGCGAATGAAGCGGACACATCCCGTGTCTTCGCAACCGTTGGAAATGTTGATATTACCGAGAGGATGATCAACGAAGAGCTGAACCTCATACCACCCTATCAGAGAAGCTCCTTCGAATCCCCTGAGGGAAAACGGCTCCTTCTCAACCATATCATCGAGAGGGAACTCCTCCTCCAGGAAGCGGAGAATCTCGGCCTCGAGAACGATTCCTTCGTCATTGCTCAGGTGGAGCTGGCAATGCAGCAGGTGGACGCAGCAAGGGACAGGGCACTCATCCAGACCTACTATCAGCAGCAGGTGGTGGACCAGGTTCAGGTTTCTGAAGAGGACATTCAGGCCTATTACGAGGATCATCTGGACGATATCTACCACCAGGAGCCCCAGGTCAAAGTATCCCAGGTGCTCGTGAGCAGCCCCGGGGACACTGCCGCGGTCCTTGCGGCCCTGGATTCCGGTGAACCCTTCGAAACCGTTGTTGAGGAGATGAGCCAGCATGAACCCACCAGGAGCGCCGGCGGGAACCTGGGCTGGGTTACTCTGAATTCACCAATGCCGTATCTCGGTCAGCAGGAGGAGATAGTGAGGTCCCTTTTCGAAGGCGAGGTTGACGATGTCCTGGGGCCCTTCTCAACCTCCATGGGCTACCATTTCTTCAAGATAACAGAAAAGAAGGAAGAGGGGAGCCGTCCCCTGGACGAGGTCAGGGAATCCATCGAGAACACTCTCAGACCCACACTGGTCAACTCCTATTTCGAGGAGACCGTCATACCTTCGCTTCGCGAAAGCTACGGCGTCACGGTGAACGAGGAAGCCTTCCTCCCCGATGAGAGCGTCTCGGCCGACTCCCTCTTCCAGTCCGCCCAGAACATGATGGAGACGAACCCGCAGACAGCGGTGGAGTATTACAATCTTTTCATCCGACGTTTCCCCGATCACCCCAACGCCCATCAGGCCCAGTTCCTCATCGGATTCACCCTTTCGGAATACATGAGGGACTACGAAGCGGCTGAAATGGCTTTCCAGCAGCTCATCGACAATTACCCCGAATCCGATTTCGTCGACGATGCCCAGTGGATGATAGAGAACATGGGAATTCCACCGGAGAGCCTTTTCATTGATACCGTCGATGAAGTCGAGGGAGCCCGGCAGGATACCGGAAGCGAATAAGGGAACTGTCCCGCCGAATCTGAAAAGGACCCGGGGCGATCCCCCGGGTCCTTTTCTACTCCAGGTTCCGCCGGGGGCCTTTCCCCGGTCGGCTCTGTGGCCCATATTCGCCGTGTATACATATACGTATACGCCCGGCATGGGAGGTGATCTTTGAAAAGGTGCACTCTGTTTATCCTGACCATGATCTCTTTGCTGCTGCTCGTATTTACC
The DNA here is from genome assembly GCA_016936235.1 of Candidatus Fermentibacteraceae bacterium. Taxonomy (GTDB): domain Bacteria; phylum Fermentibacterota; class Fermentibacteria; order Fermentibacterales; family JCC-6; genus Aegiribacteria. Next base: position 14,528 of record JAFGPK010000032.1, read on the forward strand.
GGTTGCGGACCGGTGAAGGACGAGGATACCCCAGAGGGATTGACGGCCCTTGCGGACAATGCCCTGGATTCAGGCAACGTTTCAGACGCTTTCAGATACTATTCAATGGCGGTGGAGAAATTCCCCGATGATGCCCGCTACGCTTCATGGCAACTGGGCATCGGAGAGTCGCTTCTGGCACTTGGCAGGCTGGAAGAGGCTTTCGTTGCATCCATGGAAGCCTTCCGGAACGCCCCCGACGCCCACACGAAGGCTTCGGCCCTCCTCCTGTCCGCGAACATTGGATTCCAGGGCGGGTCCTATCTCAGTGCAGTGGAGAACCTGGTCCGGATGGACCAGGAGAACCTTGACAGTGAGGAGTCCGATAAGGCTGTCCAGCTGATCCGTTCGCTCCTGACCAGAATGGATATGGATTACCTGACCGCCGAGCCGGCCGAGGGCTGGACCGAAGTCTTCTTTCTCCTGGAGCTTGAACAGAGATACGCGGCGGAGGGCGACGCCGAGAAAGCCGTCATGGTCGGCATGGAGATAGACAGGCTGTTCCCCGATGCCCACCAGCGCTACGGAAGGCCGGAGATCCAGACAATGGAGGGCGGTTTCATCGCTCTGGTGCTCCCCCTCTCCGGTGAAGGCTCTGCCTACGCGGAAAAGGTGCTTACAGGTGTGGAGCTTGCTTTCGAAAGATCAGCCGACCTCTACAGGAACTCCCCTGGATTCATGGTCTTCGACTGCTCTGGTGACGGTGCGGGTATAGCCGAGATCATGAATTCACTTGGACCCAACCCTCTGTGTCTCGGTGTGATAGGCCCCCTGACCAGCAGGAACGCGGAGCTGGCCGCTCCCATTGCCCAGAGCTGGTCCCTGCCCATGATCACTCCAACGGCCACCTCCTCGAACCTTGATTCCTACGGAAACTACGTTTACAGGCTCGTGGTCTCCAGGGGCGATGAGGCGGCGGCTGTGGCTGAGTACGCCGTACGGAGGGCTGGATGCATGAAAATAGCCATCATACACGAATTCACTTCGGAATCGGTCTCCAGCGCCGAGCAGTTCAGTACGGTGGTCATGGAGCTCGGGGGGGAGATAGTGGGCATGGAGGGCTACGAGACCGGGGCAACGGATTATCGTGATCAGATAAACGCAATAAAGTACAGCTACCCTAACGGTGTATTCCTTCCTGTCACAGCCTGGGACGCAATACAGCTGGCCCCCCAGCTGAGGTTCTACAGGGTCGAGGCGCAGCTGTTCGGAACTTCCGGATGGGACGATGAGATACTCCTCGAGCAGGGTGGTGAGTACGTGGAAGATGCCGTATTCCCCGTCTCCTTCGGTTCAGGTTCAATGAATCCGGCTACGGCCAGGTTCTCGTACTTCTATCAGCGCAGGTATGACGTCCAGCCCAATATTCTGGCTGCGCAGGGCTATGACACTGCTGAGATAATTCTTTCCGCATGGGAGGGCTCAACACCATCCAGATCTTCCCTGGAGGCTCATCTGGAAGATACCGATGTCTACTTCGGCGCCACAGGAATGTGCACACTGGGAAACGTATCGATCCCGAGGTCAGCATACCCTCTTGTCAGGGTCACAGACGGAGAGATAGTCAGCATTGATTGACAGGAGCCTCTGCGGGTACAACTGGGGTGTGGACATCGGCGGCACCACAATAATACTGGGCTTCCTGGAAGATGAACGGTTCGCCGGGAAGGCGGTGCTGGACACGGGAAGACACCGGGACCCGGAGGAGATACTGGGAAACATAACCCGGGCAATCCTGAATTCCGATCCCGATCCTGCCACCGTGGGAGTGGGCATTGCAGGGCTGGTCATAGCCGGCGAGGGGATCCTGGTCTCGTCCCCGAACCTTCCACAATGGAGGAACTACCCGGTCCGTTCCATGCTGTCGGAATCGCTGAATTGCCCGGTGGTCGTGGACAACGACAGCAACGTGTTCGCCGTCGGCGCAGTGAGGACGGGACAGATACCGGCTGAGGGGCTCTGGCTCATGGTGACCCTGGGAACGGGAATAGGCGGGACCATTGTGTACGATGGTGAAGTGGTATACGGTACCGGATTCGCCGGCGAGTTCGGACACATGACCGTGGAGGCCTCCGGCGAACAGTGTCCCTGCGGGTCCCGGGGCTGCTGGGAGCGGTACGCGGCGGCTGGAGCACTCACCAGATACTTCCGACATCGATCAGGACTGGAGCTTCCGCCGAGGGAGATCGCATCCCTGGCCTCGGAAGGGAACCCGCAGGCTGCGGGCGCTTTCGAGGAATTCGGCAGATGGCTGGGGATAGGCCTTCTCAATCTTTGCCAGTGCTTCAGCCCCATGGGTATCTTCCTTGCCGGAGGCCTCATGGGAGGAAGCCGATTCTTCCTTTCCCACGCGGAAAGGGAGTACCGCGGCAGATGTGAACGTGACTGGAATGTCCGGGTCCTCCCTTCCAGCTCCGACGCCGGCGCAAGGGGAGCTGCCATCATGGGCAGAGAGCGGCTCCGATGACCCTTCCCGTTATCATCCCGCTGGTTCTCATGGCTCAACCCGCGGCACCCGACAGCCTTGAGGCTGATACCTCCTCAGTACAGGGCACTCTGGAGACCATAGCCTACTCGGCGGACTCCCTTGTGTTCCATCCGGGGGATGGTGACCTGACACTTGTGGGAGCCGTCTCTGTGGACTACAGGGACATGACGCTCCATTCCGACACGGTGGAGTACTCGTCCGACGATGAAGTGATAGTGGCAAGAGGAGCCTCGGAACTCTTCGACCGCGGGGAATCGATAACCGGAAGCGGCATGATATACAACATAAACACCCGCAAGGGACGGATCCTCGAGGCCGCCTCCGAGTACGACTTCGGATTCTACAGCGGGGCCTCGATCACCAGGGTGGGGCGGAACGAGTTCAACATAGTCGATGCCAGGTTCACCACATGCGATGCTGAAAGCACCCATTTTCATTTCTACTGCCCCGTGATGAAAGTCTTCCCTGACGACAAGGCAATCGCCAGACCCGTGTACCTGTACGTCGAGAACACGCCCGTGTTCTACTTCCCGTACTGGGTATTTCCCATCAGAAGGGGCAGACAACCTGGTTTCACCATGCCCAAGTTCGGTCAGACCAGTCGCGATGGAAGGTACCTCAGGGAAATGGGTTACTATTTTGTGTTCTCGGACTACTCCGATCTCTGGGTCCACGGCGATATCATGGAGAAGACAAGGTTCGTCGTCGCGGCAGACGAACGGCACAGGGTCAGGTATCTGTGCAACGGAGGACTCAGGACTGAATGGAGACGGGAGTTCCAGACCCGGAGGGACAGGTGGCTCGTATTCGGGCAGCATCTTCATGACTTCCCCGACGGCACATCCCTGCGGCTGCAGGGGGAATTCCTGAGTGACAGATCCTACCTCGAGGAGACCCAGCAGAATCCCGAGGACAGGATGACTGGCGAGGTCAGGTCCTGGGTGAGCGTAAACAGGTACTTCGGCAGGCTGAGCTTTCAGGGGGTCCTGGACAGGACCAGCTATCTCAACACTGATCCCGACACCATACCCGGTGAGATAGAATCAGTGCAGGAAGCTCCTGACATAAGGCTCTCCCTTCCATCAGCACCCCTGTTCAGGCCTCCTTCCGACCCGTCCATGATCAGGCCCTGGCACTCCATCTACTGGAACGCAAGCGCCCACTACCTGTCCCGGGACATGAGAATGGAGGAAAACAGGGCTACCAACTCAGCGTTCAGGGCGACATCCGGCCTTACCGCCTCAAGCAGGCTCTGGGGCTGGCTGGCTCTGTCACCTTCGATCCAGGTCAGGGGGACCGTCTACGACAGGGACAGGAACAATGAAAGCTATCCGTGGTGGTTGCATGGCTCGGCCGGTCTGACGGCTTCAACCGATATTTACGGGATCTTCGGGGGAGGTATCTTCGGCCTGGACGCCCTGAGGCATACCATAACCCCCAGCGTTTCGATCCAGTGGGCCCCCGACCGGTTCATCAACGGTGACGGCATCGTGAACTCCGATTCGGCGGGCATGGAGTACTATTCCTTCTCGGACTTCTACCTTCCCTCCTCAAGGAGGACCGTCGGGCTGAACCTGCTGAACACCCTGGAGGGCAAGCGCTCCATCAGAGGTCAGATCAGCAGATTCGATATAGCCTCCCTGAACATATCGACATCAATCGATCTTGAGGCGGAAGAGAGAGCCTTCTCGCCCCTCACCGCCACTCTGGACCTGAATCCGCTTCAGGCGCTGGACATCACGGGGAACGGAGGCTGGGACCTCTACGAGAACGAGTTCACCGACCTGTCGGTCTCCTCAAGTCTCAGGCTGGCAGGATACGACAGAACGCTTCTTCCCGACTCGGGAATGACCGACCTCGGGCTTCCGATCCGAATGACCCTTTCGCACTTCTACAGGCATGGGCTTCAGGACAGCCCTGCCATCAGCAAGTTCAGGCTCACGGCCTCCCTTGACCTCACTCCCGGTTGGTCCCTTGAATACAGCGCTTATTATGACGCCCTGAGCGAGGACTTCATAAGCCAGAGCTATACCCTCAGAAGGGACCTCCACTGCTGGGAGGCGGTATTCGTCCGTCACATCTCGGATGTTGACAGCGGCTTCTATTTCAAGATCAATATTCTCGACGTCCCCGACATCAAGATCGAACAGCACGTAAGTAATTTCTGATTTAATTCTATTAGTATCAGTAAAATCATTCTATTTATGTATTATAAATCCTATTTTCCAATCCTGATGTTCAACAATCTCCCGTATAGCTTCAAACAGAGGCGAATTAATAAATCGCTCCCGGGGTTGACATTGACTTTTTATCCTCATAGCTTTCGGTAACAGTCCTTGAGAGGGGGTGAACAAGTGACTAAAAAAGATCTCATCGCCCACGTAGCCAATAACGCTGCAATCACCAAGAAAGAGGCCGGCATTGCTGTTGATGCCGTTCTTGATGGTATCAAGCGTTCGCTCAAGAAGGGCGACAAAGTCAGCCTTGTCGGTTTCGGTACTTTCTCCGTGAAGCATCGCAAGAGCAGGACCGGTGTCAATCCTATAACCAAGAAGAAGATGACATATCCGGCGAAGAAAGTTCCTCATTTCAAGCCTGGTAAGGGTCTGAAGGACTCCGTCTAGGAACCCATCATACAGGGGAGGCGGGGTAATCCCGTCTCCCCTTTGTTCAAATCGATTTCATGCCCTTCTGCAGTTCCGTCTCGGCGATCTCCGGCAATGTCGGTCGATGCTGCCGCTGGCGGGCAATGGCATCATGGAATACCCGATTTCTCGGGAGAGGACTCTCTGGCCTCATAGCGTGACTGTGGTTAGATTCTGCCGTGAACGCCTGTGAAGCCTGACGGAGATGCGGCATCCGGGGGATGCGCCGTCTGCTGGAAGGGACGAGTACGAGGTGCTCTCCAAGCCGAAGAGGGACCCGAGGATCACCAGGGTCGGCAGGTTCATTAGGAAGTACAGCCTGGACGAGCTTCCCCAGCTGTTCAGCGTCCTGTCCGGCGGCATGAGCCTGGTGGGTCCGCGTCCTCATGTCCCGGAGGAGGTAAACCTCTACTCGATGAGGCACTTCAAGAAACTGGAAGTCCCCCCTGGAATGACAGGCATCTGCCAGGTATCCGGACGGAACGACCTCAGCTACCGCGAGATGGTGAAGCTTGACCTTTACTACGTCGACAACTGGTCGATCTGGATGGACATCTCGATACTCGTGATGACCATCCCCGCCATCCTCCTCAGAAGGGGCGCATACTGACTGCGATCCTGCTGCTGTTGAGGACCGCCGTATTCTGGCTGGCGGTACGGGGATACGGTGTCTCGCTGGGGAGGATGCTCCCCCGGCGGTCAGTCTCATCGATACCGTCACTGCTCACGGGCCTGGTATTCCTCCTGGTGCTCTCTCCTCTCCTCAGTCTTTTTGGCGTCTTCAATCGGATCACTCTCGCGGTGATACTCGTCATCGGGGCCCTGACAGGCGCTTTCCCTCTCCTTAACGGGGCGAGAGAGAAGCTCAGGAAGCTCAGGAATGCCCCCTGGGCCCGTAACTCCGTTCTGGCTGCCGTGACTCTGCTGCTCCTTCTAGTAAACCTGTACGCGGCACTTATCCCGGACGACAACCCGGATGCCCTTGTTGCCTACGCTGTAGCGCCGGACAGGTGGCTTGACGGTGGAGAGATCGTATACCTCGAGGAATCCATCTTCTCCGGCTTCCCGTGGGTGGGGGAGGTGATCGCCTCCTGGCCTGCAGCGCTCTCCCTTGACCCGGTGGACCAGCTCGTACTCCTCCAGCTGTTTCAGCTAAGCATGCTGCTGGTTACCTCCTTGATGGCATGGTGGCTCATCTGCAGGGACCTGAGGGGTCTTCTTGCCTGCATCAGCTCCTGCATGGCCACCTGGATCCTGGTCGAATGGGCCTGTCTGCCCAAGTTCGAGATGACGGTCCTGTTCTTCACCTCGGTGGCCATGGCGGCTCTCTTCGTCCAGCATCGCAATCGAAGCCGGCACTTCAGTCCGGTGCCCTTCCTGGCCATGGGACTGGCCCTCGGGACGAAGGTAACCGTTTACATCCTGCTGCCGGCGTTCCTCTTCATGGTACTCCTCATACCTGCCTACAGGAAACTATCCAGACTGGCTCCGGGCCTGATCATCATGCTTCTGCCGCCGGCGGTATTCGCAGTGAACACCTACCTTCACACCGGAACCCCGTTCTATCCCGAGACCGTCTCGATCCTCCCTCCCTCGGAAGAGTATGTCTCTCCCGATGTGGATATCATTTCAGCCCACGCAAGAGCCAGTGTCCAGCCCGGAGAGCAACTGGTGGAGAGGGAGCCGGACAGGTTCTTCACGAATCTCGGCAGGCTTGTGGAATCCTGGGGGCTTCCGGTGTACCTCTTCATTGCAGGCACCTTCTACACGGCGGTCTTCCGAAGGAAGTACACGGTCCTCTTGCCCTTCTCGGCCATGATGGTCTACGCGGTATCCGCATCGGTCGCCTTCGATCCCATCAGATGGGGAGCCAAGTACGCTTTCCTGATGACCCCGGCCCTCGCCGCCTGGGGAGCATACCTGTGCATGAGACCGCTTCGGAACCGGTACTTCCTTGCCGCCTTCACGATCTCGCTGCTGGCGGTCCCCTCCTTCAACGGGGTCTTCCAGAGAATCTTGGAGCACCCGTTCCCTTACAGGCGGGACGGATCCGGATTGATACCCGGAGTTGAAGTCCAGCCTCTTCAATTGTGGTGCAACGAGAACCTGCCGGAGGGTTCGAGGCTGCTTTCACTCTGGAAGAGGGAAAGATACTTCTGCCGCCACGAGATCCTGGTCATAGAGAATCACCCCATTGCCAGGAGGCTGTTCCTTGCACCTTCGCTGGAGGATGAGATGGCCCTTCTCGACAGCATGAGAATAGATTTCGTCTACTTCGAGACGGAGGATCCCATGCCCGGGAAGCTCGAGGGCTGCATTCAGTTCCTTGATTCAGGAATACTCGAACCGGTGGTGGAGATCGAGGGATTCACCCTGTGCAGGGTCATCCGCAAGCCGGCACCCCCTGGCGGCGGCTTACCCGATGATCCCGGAATAAACGCTTATGGTGGAATCCGCAGTTCTTCTCCATGAGAAACACCGGGCCCTCTCAAGCCCGGCGGACGCCAGTCGCTCCCTCATGCCCTCCTCGGTCGCCATCCGCTCCATCGCTTCCCTTATGCTGTCCGGTGATCCTGGGTCGACCAGCATGGCGGCACCGCCGGCAACCTCGGGAAGGCAGGAGAGGTCAGATGTTATCACCGGGCATCCGCACTGCATGGCCTCCAGCACCGGGAGCCCGAATCCCTCTCCCAGCGAGGGAAATACCAGGGCTGTCGACGATGAATAGAGCCTGACCAGTTCCCCGGTGGGGAGACCCCGCAGGGCGACTATGCGGCTATCTTCCCGATCCGAAGGCAGGAAGCCGGTCAATCCTCTGATGTGTCTCTCCACGCCCGTTAGCACCAGCACCAGTCCGTGCCTTCTCCGCACCGCTGCAGGAAGCCCCTCGAAGGCCTGGATAACCCCCGGCAGGTTCTTTCTCGGATATGCGCTTCCTACGTAGAGAAAATAGCCGTTCCTCCCGAAATCCGTCTCCGAAAGGCATAGAGGTGGATCATCGGTCGGTCTGAATTCCACGGAGGCGGCATGCGGCACCACTGTCAGCTTTCGGGAAGCGCAGGGGAACATCTGCTCGACCTGCCCTGCGATACATTTCGAGGGAGTAATGATCGCAGCCGCGTTCTCCAGCATGAGAGCCGCATTGTTTCCGAACTCCCTCTCCGCTTCCTCTCCCCTGTACTCCTCCAGCACAAGGGGAAAGAGGTCATGGACGGTAAGTACCAGATTGCCCGTGAAGACCCTGTCGGCAAAGGGCCTGGTCAGGTGGAGCACGTCAAGGTCCCTGGCGCAGTACTCGAGTATCGCACCCCTTACCGCGGAAACCAGCTTCCTGAGTCTGCCGCCAAGGGCCAGGGGATTCGGAAGGACCGGCCTGACTACGCAGGAAGGACCACCGAAGGACCTTCTCAGCCCTTCCGTCCTTGATCTGCTGAAGCTGGAGAAAAGGACCAGGCTATGCTCCGGATGGAATTCCATGAGGCTTGCAACGATCTGCCTGGAATACCTGTTGATTCCGCCGTACCCGTGCAGGGAGCTGACATCGAAACCTATCCTCATGGACTCACAACAGCCCTGCCAGGATTTCCCGAACCGCGGCGGAGACATCCTCGGGAGACACGGGATCCAGGGATTCCCGCCTGGAGGACATGATCACGCGGCTTGGAACCATCCACGGATACCATTTGGGCAGGGCGGGATCGAAGGGCAGGTACATGCCCACCACGGGTATCCCCATGGATGCCGCCAGATGGACCACAGAAGTGTCCGGGCTCACGAGGAGGACCGCTCCCTCGAGGATCGCCGCCAGATGGAGTATGGTGGGTGTGGGTGGAGGGATCAGGACACCTTCCAGCTCCCGGCCCATGGACAGAGCCCTTTCCCGGTGGCGGGGCGCGGACACCACGAGGGGGACCAGGCCCATGGACTTCAGGCTCCGGCACACCGTGAGGTACCTGTCGGTGCCCCATTCCCTGTTGGGTCCACCCGCGGAGATGTTCACCGCGGCGCAATCGCCGGGCGAATAACCGCGGCTGTCCCAGAAATACCGTGCGAAGTTCCTCTCCTCGCCGGAGAGCCGGACCCCTCTGTCATAACCGTCGGCGTCAAAAGGCCTTCCAAGGCCGCACAGCAGGCCGCTGAAGGCATCCATGATGTGACCGTCCTGGGGAGCGGGAACCCTGACGTTGAAGGGCAGCCTGTCGTCACGATGGACATGGAGCCTCCACCTTGCCCCCGACGCAAGGGCATAGGCCAGTGATGTTGTGGAATCGTGCATGTGCATGTCCACCGCGGCGTCGGGAGCGAACTCCCTGGCCTGTAGAAGAGATGATGTGAATTCCGCGGGACCCTTCCTGTACACGATCACTTCCAGGTCCTCCTCATGCTCCAGGACGATGCTGTTGGACTCTGAGGCCACGACACCGATCCTTGCCCCGGGATGGATGTCCCTCAGTTTCCTTATGAGGGGCAGCGTCATGATCATGTCCCCGATCCTGTCCTGTCGCATCAGAAGGATCCCGCCCAGATCTTCACCCGGGGGTATGGAGGGAATTATCTCGGCCGATGAAATCCCGGAAGCAAGGGCGCGGAACAGCAGTTTCCTGCTGCCCGTCTCCAGCTTCTTCAGGACACCCGCCATCATTCCTGCTCCAGCGCCCCGGTCCTGCGGGACAGTCTGACAACGGCCCCCAGCACCGATCCGACCGTTATCCCGTGGACGCTCTCGGGGTCCATCAGGATTTCGCTCTCCACCCTCCATGGAAACCAGAGGGGCAGGTGCTCCTCGTTGGGAACGTAGAGCCCCACTGTCGGGATCTCGTAGGAGGATGATACATGCACGAGTCCGGTATCCGGGGTGACGAACATGGCAAGGTCCCGGACGAGGGCGGCCGCATGGAGGATCGTGGGACATTCCGGCGCGACTATGACCCCGGGATGACGGGAGGCTATGGCGACGGCAGGGTCCCGCCCGGAAGGAATCGAGAACAGGACAGGTCTCTTACCCAGCTCAAGAAGCCTGACGCCGAGCTCCTCGACGGAATTCTCCGGCCAGCGGTGGCGGGGATCCCTGGCGGACATGTTGATGCCTACGCATCTTCCCCTGAGCCCCAGACCGACCCGCCGCCAGAAATCCGCCGCGAACTCCAGCTCCTCCGACGAGAGCCTCACCTGCCTGTCAAGTTCCAGGTCGTCGATGGGCCTTCCGAGACCCTCCAGCAGAAGCCTCGTCATGTCGGCGTTGTGCATCCTGAAATCGGGCATGGGCACCCTCACATTGAAGGGCAGCCCGTTTCGGCTGTTCCGGGCGGAAAGCATCCACCTGGCGCCGGAGAGTGCACCGTAGATGAACGATGTGGTGGAATCGTAATGCATCCTGGTATCCACCACTGCGTCGGGCCTGAACTCCCTGGCCTTTCTCAGGCTCGCGAGGTAGACACCCGGACTGCTGTCATGGAGAATGGTCCGGAATCCCCTCTCGTACCGGAGAAGGGGCATGTTCCTTTTCGAGACCACTATCCCCACACGGGCATCGGGGAACGCTTCCCTCACCTTCCTGAAGTAGGGAAGGCAGACCATCATGTCGCCAATGGCGTCCCACCTCATGATAAGTATGCTGCGAAGAGCAGAGCCATCGGGAATCCGGTCCCTCACTGCCTCCGCCCTGAAGCCTCTGCGGATGAAGCTCGCGAGAACTCGCCTGCCGGATGACTCCAGCCTTTTCAGCAATCCGCCCCCCTTGACCCGTGTGCTAATTTTCGATGCATTCTGTATGATATGGACTTGACAATATAATACAAGGCGCAGATATGGCCGCCGGTGCGCCAGCATGCCGGATGCAGACGGATGACGGGACACGTTGCGGAGGCAGCATCCATGTTGACGATTGTGCCGCATGTTCTTAGGCGCCTTCTGTAATAGTGGCAAAAATCATGCTTGTGAAAAAGGTAACAATCTTTCTGAAAGGAGACCCTGAATGGCCGTAAAGCATATCAAAGGAAGCGAGATCAGTACCATCACATCACCTGAGAACAAGATATCCCTTGTGGATTTCAGCGCAACATGGTGTGGTCCGTGCAAGATGCTGGACCCGGTTCTCAAGAAGGTCGCCGATGACCTCGAGGACAGGGTGGATTTCTACCACATAGATGTTGACGAGAGCCCCCAGGCCTCATCGGAGTTCGGGATCAGGGGAGTCCCCACTATGATAGTATTCCACGATGGTCAGGAAATAGACAGAATGGTGGGCTTCCGTGACAGGAATGCCCTTCAGAGGCAGCTGGAGAGCCTGGCCGACTCAAAACTAGGTTAGCCGTCATGGACCTGAAGACCGGACTTGTAGGCAGGAGCGCATCGGAGAACCGGAATACGGACCTCATAATAGCCGGAGGCGGTCCCGCAGCAATATCCGCTTCACTCTACGCGGCGCGATACGGTATAGACCATCTCGTACTGGAAAGCTATCAGCCGGGTGGCCAGGCTGCCCTGACCGCCTGGATAGAGAACTACCCGGGGATAGGCAGGATCACCGGCGGCGAGCTGGTGTCACGAATGAAGGAACAGGCGGAGAGCTGGGGCGGCACCTTCGAGACCGCCACGGCAACGGATACCAGGGTCGATGGTGACCTGATAGAGATAAAGGCGGACTCCACCACTTACATGACCAGGTTCCTCATCATAGCGACCGGCGCCGCCCCCGCGAAACTGGGCGTCCCGGGAGAGGACAGATTCTACGGCAGGGGAGTCAGCTACTGCGCCACCTGCGATGCGCCCTTCTTCAAAGGCGCCCGCGTTATGGTGGTGGGCGGCGGTGACAGCGCCGTAAAGGAGGGTCTTCACCTTGCTGAGTTCGCCTCGGAACTCACCCTCGTACACAGGCGCGACAGGTTCAGGGCGGAACCCTACCTTGCGGAAAAGCTCCTCTCCTGCGGCAACTGCACGGTTCTCTGGAACTCGACCCTCAGGTCAATCGAAGGAGAGGACGGAGTGGAATCCGTCGTCCTTGACACCCCCGGGGGGGAGACAAGGATAAACCTTGACGGGGTCTTCATTTATGTCGGCCGCAGACCCGCCACCGAACCTTTCCGCGGTCTGGTGGAACTGAACGAAGACGGCACGGTGAGGACAAGGGACATAGTACATACATCGAATAAGAACGTCTTCGCAGCCGGGGATGTAACGGACAACGGGCTGCGACAGGTGGTCACCGCAGTGTCCGACGGAGCAAGGGCCGCCTCGGCGGTCTTCGACCTTTTGCAGTGATTGGGGACATGAAATGGCCATGCTATCGGACAATGACGCCAGCGAAGTAAGGAAGATATTCGGAGCCCTTGTGAGGGACGTCCATGTGAAGGTCTATACCCGGATACTGGAATGTCCCACGTGCCGGGACACGGAGACCATACTGAAGGAGCTGGACCAGCTTTCTGAACGACTCATAGTAACGTTCCTCAACCCCGAGACCGACCGTGAAGAGGCGGAGAGGGACGGTGTCGACCTGGCTCCGGTGATAATCGTATCCGACGGAAGCAATTCCAGGGTCAGGTTCCTGGGCACGCCGTCCGGATACGAGTTCAGCTCGCTGCTTACCGTGATAGTCGACACCGGAGGCGAGGAGGAACCTCTTTCCGCGGAGAGCGTTGCGTTTCTGGACGATCTGGAGGAAGACCTCAAGGTTCAGGTCTTTGTCACGCCCACCTGCCCCCACTGCCCCTCGGCCGCGGTGCTGGCATGCAGGATGGCCAGGTACAGTGGCAAAGTGGCGGCGGAAGTCATAGAGGCCAACGAGTTCGGGGAACTCTCACGCAGGTTCAGGGTGCAGGGAGTCCCGAGGACCGTGATCAACGGCAAGTTCTTCGTCGAGGGCGCTCTTCCAGAACCCATGGTCGTAAGCGCCCTGAAGGAAGGGCTCAAAGAAGCTCCATCGGGCGAGAAGAACCTGATGGAGTACATTCAGACAGACTGAAGAACAGGGGGGCAATTCGATGGGAAGTCTGATCCTGGCGGCCGCGCTTCTCGGCGCCCCCGTGGAATTCCCCATGGAGTCAACGGGAGTGCTGGAGGCGTACAGCTTCTTCAATCAGAGCATCGAGCACTTCATCTACAGCAACATCGAGGCGGACATCAGGATCCTCCAGATAGGCGATTTCTCATGGAAACTGGGCCTGTCCATGGAGACGTACATGGGGGAGAGCTGGAACAGCCCGGAGATGAAGTTCAACATATACGGCGGCCACTGGAACATCAAGACCCAGTTAGGTTACTTCCTCGACCCCCTGCTGCTAAGACTCTACACAGATCATGAGTGCTTCCATAACATCGACATGGCGGACACGCTGTCGGAGTACATGAACAACATCAAGCTGGGTGTGCTGCTGGATGAACCCGCACCTGCCCGAAGCGAGGAACTCGAGTTCCTTCCTGCAGGCCTGCCGGACGGCTGGTTCTCCCTTGGCTTCTACAGACCGCGCAACGAGACCTTCCAGAAGGGGCATGACTTCAACTGGTCCATGCACGGCTTCGTTGATTTCGAGGGAGTCTCGTACCGGTCATGGCTGGGAGGCCTGAGGTACAGGGGCGACCTTTTCTTCCATAACGACGGCTCGGGATCATCCAGGCACAGGGGCGAGGTCTACTTCGCATATCAGGCTCCCATGGGAGTCTTCGAGGCCCATATGACCCATTATTTCAGGGACACCCAGCCGTTCAGGTCACTTGACGGGGAGACCTACTGGGGCATCAGGTTCGTCTGGTAGCTCCCCTAGAGGACCACCGGACCCAGAAGCATGGGCGGAACGCTGAGCTGCCACTTCTTCTCCGGCTCACCCAGCACCTGTATCCTCGAGAACAGGTCCAGGGGTTTCCAGTTCCACCTGAAATCCTTCAAGGGGTGCACCACCCTGCCGTCCTCCACGAGGAAGACACCGTCCCTCGTCATCCCGGTGAGACTCAGTTCCTTCTGGTCCACGAACCTTATGTACCAGAACCTCCTGAACAGAATGGCTCTTCCCTTCACTCCGCGGAGAATATCCCCCGTTGATCCGGAACCGCCTGCAATGGCCAGTGTCCCGGGTATGAACAGCGGTTCCCTGCCAGTCTCCTTGGCCCAGAACCTGGTGCACGGCTGTGCCAGGAGTTTCCCATTCTCTATCCATAACGCGTCCCTGGCCGCCAGCCCCTCCTCGTTGAAGGGATTGCCCTTGAGGATACCGTTCACTTCGCTCCGCATGCTGAATTTCTCCCCGGTCACCTTCTCGCCCAGTTTACCTGAGAACGCGGTGAGACCTTCATCAGCGGGTCTGGCGTTCAGGGACCATGCTATGAAGGGAACAAGGTCCGCAACGGCCTGCGGCTCGAAGAGCAGACTGTACTCGCCGGGTTCCAGGTCATGCTGGTCCTGGTCGGCCTCCACCTCATCGGCTACCTGGCGGATGGTCTCCTCCACCGGAAGCTCCCCCCATGTATCTGATGTGAGCAGCCTGAAGCTGGATGGTTTCCCCCTGTCCATGGTCAATCGCATGTAGGCTTCCGTGGCGCAGTGGACGGCCAGATTCCCTGTGGATGTTCCTATGGCTGTGTTCGCGTAGCTGCCGCCCACCAGTCCGGATGCTTCCATTCCTCCGGCCTGTGCGGTAGAGACCGCCAGGGCGGCCGCCTCCGTGCGCTCCTTAGGATCCATTCGCGCCGTTTCATCGTCCCAGGCGTCGACTATGGGATATACCTGCCCCCCCTCCACAGGGGGCATGTACTCCGGGTCTGGCGAGGCGGTCCTGAGCATTTCCATGGCCTTCGCCAGGATGTCCGGTATGGCATCCACGTCGATACGATGCGTGGAATAGACGCTCTGCTTCTCTCCGTCACCGAGGGTTATCCTCAGCTTCCGCTCGAATTTGTCCATGTTCTGGGTTATCCGGTTCTGACCGAATCTCACCGCGGCTTCCCTGTGCTCGGAAAGACTTGCGACCACATCGGGGACCCGGGCACGGTCCAGGACGGCTTCAACGACTTCGAGTAGTTCTTTCCCAGTCATTCCGCACCCCTTCCAACCTCGATGTCCCTGAATCTCGACGTACTGGCTCCGTGGGTCATCCTGGCGGCCTGCATGGGCTCTCCCTTCCCGCAGGTGAGAAGGCCCATGGTCCTGAAGGAACTGCTGTCGGCGATTCCGTCGCAGGATCCCCAGAAGTCCCTGGTCCTGGACCTGTAGATGACTTTCTTCAGAGGCTGGACCTTCTTCCCGTTCCTGATCTCCCAGAACATGTCTCCGCCGAACTGGAAATTGACCCTTCTCTGGTCGATGCTGAAGGATCCCCTGCCCTCGATGTAAACGCCCTTCTCCACATCAGAGATCAGATCGTCGGGAGTAACCGGGGCCGAACCGGGCTCAAGATAGAAATTCGGCTGGCGGTTGATGGGAAAACTGGCGAAATCCTGCGCCCTGCAGCAGCCGGTGCTGTGCTTTCTGCCCACCAGCAGCGCCGTCTCCCTCACAGATCCGAACTGCTGGAATATGCCGTTCCTGACAGTGTACCATTTCTGGCCGGGTACACCGTCATCGTCCCATCCCCAGCTTGCCACTCCGTAGGGCATGGTGTTGTCGGCTATGAAATTCACGATATCCGACCCGTACTTCAGGCTCTCCTGGTCGTCAATGTTCAGGAAGGTCCTTCCGGCCATGCTGGCCTCCCAGCCAAGCACTCTGTCGCTCTCCGTGGGGTGCCCCACCGACTCGTGCATCGTCAGGCTCAGGTGAGTGCCGTCCAGTACCAGGTCCATGGTGCCGGTGGGGCCTTCCGGGGCCTTGACCTTCATTATTGCTTCCTCCCTTGCCTTCTCAGCCCATAGGAGCAGGTCCGCCTCCTGCACCCATTCCCATCCGGCTATCCTTGCGCCGTCCTGGAACCCGCGGCTCTGCATGTCTCCGTCATGGACAGCGTAAGCGTTGATGAGGGGCATTGTGAAAACAAGGTCCGAAGATACCAGGGTACCCTGGGTGTTACCGAATACCCTCTTCTTCCTCTCGAACCTCAGGTTCGTCCAGCTCATGCTGATCAGGTCGGAAGCATGCATGATGTCCGCCGCCCTGGCCATCAGGTCGAGCTTCTCCGTCCTCGGGACCTTGAAAGGGTCGATGGCGCAGGGACCGTCGTAGTGACCGACGGATGGAACCTCTTCCGACAGCCTGACCGATCCCTCCATTACTCCGGCGCCGGCGCCGGCCACTTCAACTGCCCTGTCCACGGTGCTCTCCACCTCTGCGGCATCGAACCCGGTGCAGGATGCAAAACCCCAGCAACCGCCTACCAGGACCCTCACCCCGACTCCCCTCTCCACCTGAAGCTCCGCCTCGGCCAGTCTCTGCTTCCTGAAAGTCAGGTTCTCGAGATCGGTGTTTTCCACCCTGGCGTCCCCGAAGTCAACTCCTCGGTGATGAAGCTGTCCGATGACCCTTTCGGCCAGTTCCTTCATATCCTCGATCATGGGGTCCATCCTTCCATGCGGCTTTCGGGGATGGTCTCAGGCATCGGTTTCCCTTCAGCCTTCTCCAGTATACTGACTATTCTCATGTTGAAGCTCTTATGTGCTCCCATGCGCCTGTTCGCGACGACGGCCATCACTATGCCCAGGATAAGACCGGCGGCCGAGCCTGCCGCCCTTTCGCCGTCCGTTCCTCCGGACATGAACAGGTAGCCGGCGAACAGGAGCAGGACCGGGACAAGGAAAGTCACCGTGATTATTGTGAGGGAGGCCGAGGGCTTCAATTCCAGGCTTACGATGTCGCCCCGGGAGGCTCCCGCAGCGTTCTCCGTCCAGAAGGACATGACCTTCCTGTCCTTGCCGCCTGAGAGGGTGTGGCATGCGTTCCTGGCCTCACAGGAGTCGCACTCACCGGTGTCCACCGGGCAGACGAGGGCCTTCCCGTCCCTGACCTCCTTCACGAGAGCTTCTCTTGTCATGGGACTTCCAATCCGGGGAGTACGGGCCGGTATTGTCTGCTGAACAGATGATAATCTGTCAACTTCAGTCGATTCTGACCAGCCTCCCCGAGAGAGGCCTCACCTGCATGCAGTCGGAGACTGGACGTATGCTCCTCCTCGGGCTGCATGATATGTTATCCTCGTTCTCCGGATCACGGTCTCCAGCCAGGGAGGAGCACGCATGAGTTCAACTGCGGTACTGCTTTCCCTCCTGCTGGGTCCCGTCAGCGGGGATTTCCAGCACCTAATCTCCATAAGGCACTTCGGGTCAGCAATGGATCTGGCTGTTACGGATTCCCTCAGGGCAGAGGTCCATCGGGCTGCGGGGGAGGATTCAGCGGCTGCTGAACTTTACGGCAGGGCGTTCCGTACCGGTCCCTCCCCGGGGCTCTTCGCCCGTATGTGGGACTCGCTGTCTGACTGCGCTGCAGACAGCGGGGGATCCGAAAGCCGGGAGTTAAGGGAAATGCTGGCGGAATGGGGGAACCTCCTTCACTGGCAGCCGGCACATCTGCTTTCTCTCGTGGAAACGGCGTCCCAGCTGGAGGACAGCGCTCTGGCCGACAGCCTCACAGACTCGCTCCTGGCCCGGTACCCCCTGTCGGAGGAAGCGTACCAGGTATTGGGATGGGAGTTCTACGACAATCTCTACCCGGTGTGGTACGACGACTCCGCCAGGATAGAAGTACTCATGGATTTCATCGACCGGCGGGGAGACGCATCTGATGTCTGGCGCTCCACGGCCTATCGGTATGCCCTGTCTGCGGTGCTGGGAACAGCCGATTCCGTCTCATGGCAGGAGCTACACGGGGAATGGATGGCCGGCTGCCCGGGTGACCCCCAGGTATATCTCACGGGAGCCGCCCTTCTGATAGACAGGGACTCCTCATTTTCGGCGGCGCTGGAGCTCGCGGACAGGGGTATTCTCCTGTACGGCGGCAACCGGGCCCCCGATGGAATGCCCGGAGAGGAATGGGCCCTGATCGGACCGGCCATGGAGGCGGGTCTCCAGTTCAGGAGGCTTCAGGCGCTGGCCGGACTCGGCCGGGATGAGGAGGCGCTGGCCGGGCTGGACTCGGTGCTGTCCCGGTTCAGCTTCGACATCGATGACTGCAACACGGAGGCTTCCCTCCTCTGGCTTCGCGGAAGGATCCTGCTGAACA
>JAFGPK010000112.1 GCA_016936235.1 Candidatus Fermentibacteraceae bacterium
GGCTCCCCCGCGTATGCGGGGATGGACCGTGACTTCAAATTGTGCAAAGCGGATTTCCAATTACAGAGATATCTAACAGTTAATCTAGGGTCATTGTGATGTGACACTGTTCCTCTGGCCGGGTGTGCCCCAGCTGACCGGGCAGCCGTCGTCAGGGTCGAGGAGCGGACACTGAAGATCGATGGAGGGCATCCAGTTGCTCCGGTCATTCGGGCCTGAGAGGATCACCTTCTCGAGCGACGAACCGGTTCCGTCGGCAGCGCTCCTCGAGGTGTCATCCTCGGCCACGCCCCATTCATCGGAATAGGAAAGCTCGTCCAGGACCTCTCCATACTCGGAATAGAGGGTCAGCTGGTCGCCGCTGTTGGACAGCTTGGTCCAGACACCGTCCCAGGAGACCAATTCGATATCCTCTCCATAAGCTCCCTTGAAGGACTGCATGTCGGCGGCCACCACGACCATTCCCCCCGGCTCCAGTGTGAAGGGATCGAGAAAGAGCTGGTTCCCGCCGTCGCTGAGCATCATTCCGTACATCTCTACCGGTCCGGCACCGATGTTGCAGAACTCGACCCACTCGAAGCTGTCGTCATCCCCAAGGGTGGGACCATCGGGGTTATACATTATCTCGCTTATCACTATGTCACACGGTGCCGCCAGCACCAGTGAGAATACAATGGAAAAGAGAAGCACTGTTACCTCCAGGTTAGAATTTCGGGACTTCCTGTCCGGCTTATCTCAGTGGCCAAGAACCACGACCTTCCTGCTTTCGGACAGGCCTGCCGAATGCATGACATGTATCAGGTAGACGCCTACCGGGGCGAACCCTCCACTTCCCAGGGAGGTATCCCAGTATATCCTGTACTCGCCGGATTCCAGGTATCCATCGAAGGGGACCGCAATGAGCCGTCCCGCCATGTCGTATACGCTGACCCTGGTGATCCCCGCGTCCACTGTGAAATCCACGGCCACTGAACCCGTAACAACGGGATTGGGGAAGACGGCCGAGACCTGCAGGAACCCGATATCGCTCCAGGGCAGTGAATTGGACCATCCCGGGGTGCAGAACTCGAGCAGGCCCCAGTCCTCTCCCCCGTCACCGTACCTTCCGAAGGATACATCCGGGGGTATCGCACCGAACCGTCTCGAGTCTATAAGGTTCAGGGCCCTCTGGTCCGTGGACCGGTGCCGGCTGTAAAACGGCTCCGAAATGGATCTGGCGGACATCTGTTCCGCCGGTTGCCGGGATACGTAGATACTGTCACCCCCGCTGGATAGGGCGAAGGGAAGGTGAAGCCCTTCCTGCCAGGTGTGGCCGTCGGCCCAGACTACGAGGAAGCCCCCGGCGGGTATGACCGTGCCGGAGGGGAACTGGTATATGTCCAGCTGCGCCGGGTCATCGGAGATGAACACCCAGCTCAGGTCGCAGTCGTAATCCGAACCATTGTAGAGTTCCAGCCAGTCGTCGTATTCCCCGTAGCTGTCCGCTATGGTCGTGTCGTTCACTGACTGTATCTCGTTTATGAACAGTTCATCGAAGTACTGGGGGAAGAAAAGGGCTCCGATGTCGGACCTTGTCCCGTCGGGATCGTCCATGGAAGGATCGCCGGAATCGATGCAGGGCGACAGGTAGGACAGATGGTAATCCATCCCACCCCATTCGACGAAGAGCGGATCCCCGGCGATGTTGCCCTGGCCGGGCCAGACCAGCTCGCTTCCCGTCAGGCAGTAGCTGACGTCCCCCTCCGAACCGTCTTCGAAGCTGAAAACCTCTCCGTTGGCGTGGAGGATGGTGTTGGTCACCGTGGCATAGGCTCCGCCTGAGCCCACCGTCTTCCTGTAAGCCCTGATCCCTATGTCGCACTGCGTTATCGTGCAATTGACTATATCGGCGTAGGAGTCGTCCTTGACAGCTATGCCGGTGTAGCAGCCTGTCACGGTATTGCCTGAAAGCACCACATCCGATATGGCGCTTCCCACATTGCCTATGCCTATGGAAAACCCCTTGTCCGTCGCATCCCATATCCTGTTGTCTTCCGCAACGATATTGCTGCTGTTGGAATCTATGGCATCTCCTGTGATGTTGAACACATCACAGTTGCGAACGATATAAACGCCGGACCTGCAGTCCTGGAACTCCACTCCATCATGGTAGGATGTGGGAGGGTTCACCATGTTGCCGAAGCTGCTGTTCTCTATCAGGGCCGATTCACCGTTGCTCATGTAGAAGAGTTCGCCTCTGTTCCAGCCGGTAACCCTGCAGCTGTCGATGACCACGGTCCCGCCGGTGAGGTTGATGCACCTGATGTTATTGGTGAAAGAGCAGCCCTTCAGGCAGATGTCCGAGGACTGGGCGAATATCACGGCGTTGTCCTGGGAAGCGCCGCCGTAGCCCACGGAGCCGGATATGGATGTGCATGTGAACTCGGCGCTGCCCCCCTGGACCCGCAGGCCGCCCCAGGGCCGCGAGACATCGTCCGCCATGAACCTGACCGAATCGGCGGAATTGCCCAGGCACGATATCTCGCCATGGCACAGCAGACTGACATCCTGCGCGAACCTCAGATCGACACTGCTCTCGATCACCAGTGACGCTCCCTGCGGGATGTAGAGGTCCGAGGCAACCAGATAGGGGGACCCGGAGGCATGGAGTACTGTTGTCCCGCCCAGGGTCCCTGAGAGGACCGACCAGGAGCCTATCACTGTGAACGGGTTGTACCGGTCGTAGGCCTCCGTGTACCTGTCGCCGCCGGTCCCGGCCTCCACCCTCCATACGTAACTGCCCTGGGGCAGTGAACCGAAAGTAAAGAAGGTGTCTGTGAGGGCGTGGCTCTCAAGCACATCCAGGGGCCACCCCTCCCGGGTATAGAGGTACAGCCTGTAATCCACGTCACCTCCCTGCGGGTCCTGTGCTGCATCCCACCATACGAACTTGTCCCCCAGCGAGACCGTGTCGCCTGCGAAGGCTCTGAAGGACCTGACGTCATGATCGTACATGAAGTCAAGTCCGATTATCCGTCCGGGTATCCTCTCGTCCCTTATCTGAGCCACCGCCTCATGGAACTCCTCGGGGGTGTAATTGTCCATTTCGTCATCTTCCACCGCCGCGGTGATGGCTGTCTCCAGCGAATCGATCACCGGGTCGATGACACCCGGAGAGAGGAACTCGGCGGCTATCTGATCCATCCTGTCATAGTAGAGCTGGAACAGGACGGGATCAAGCAGCACTTTCTCCAGCATCGGATTGTCGTACCAGAAGTCGTTCACTCCAGCCGTATAGGTCCGCCAGGTCCAGTCTCCCCAGAGCTTGTCGACGTCCCAGGGAAGGACGGTCCAAAGGCCGGTACCCCTGATGTCGCGGTAGACGTAGTAATTGTGATAGTATGTGCTGAAGTTCATGGTCAGTGTGTTGACCGCCAGAATGGTCATGAGATCGTTCAGCTGGAAAACCTCTCCGGCTGTCTCGTGGAAGCTTGCCGGATCCACCTGGTCCATATAGTCTATCAGCTGGTAGAGATCGTTCCAGCCCTCGCTCTCGTTGGCTTTCTTCTCCCACATCTCCTGCACGTCATCGTACCTGCTCAGGCAGGAACCGTCCACAGAGGCTTTGAAAAGGTTGCCGTCAGCGTCCATTCCACGGTCGGAAAGGAACTGCTCGTCGATGGGCTCCGCCTTCACATACAGGCCTATGTACTCGTCGTTCACGTACATCCTGACATGATCGATGGTGAAGCAGGGATAACTCAGCTGCCGCATGAGCCATGCAAAGAGCCAGGAATGCATGTAGGTCGCGTCGGTGTACTCCGAGTTGAAGTTCCACTCGGTCCTTCCCGAAAGGGGCTGCAGATCAGGAAACGTTATGCGGAAGGACTTCTTGGGGTAACCCCTGGAAGAGTCTCCCCGAAGGCGGATCCTGGCCTCGGGATAGACGGTGTCGGCCAGGACCACCGTGCAGTCTATCTCGATTTCCTCCTCCCAGAAATCGATCATGTTCTCGTATTCCTGGGGGTCGCAGTA
>JAFGPK010000033.1 GCA_016936235.1 Candidatus Fermentibacteraceae bacterium
GCGAGGAGGATTTCCTGGGATTCCTCCGTCAGATCGGCATATTGGAATAGTCCGGAAGCAGTTTCCACTTCCGGGAGAAGATTCTTTGCATGAAAGCTGAGCAGGCATGAAATCGTTGATGAGAACGACCCTTGTGCCGAACTGCCTCGCCCTGCTGACCGTTCTTGCGCCTGCGGGCCGCTGCAGTGACACAACGGCGGAGGAGAGTGAAATGGGAACTCTGGAGATCGAGGTTGTCCCTCTGGATGATCTCAGTATAACGATCGTGTACGACAACACCGCCTATCATCAGGGTCTTCGCGCCGACTGGGGCTTCGCCTGCGTGATCGAAGGACTGGAGAAGAAGATCCTGTTCGATACCGGCGCCGACGGCGACCTGCTTCTGATGAACATCGACAAACTGGTATGCCATCCACGGGATATGGAGACGGTGGTCCTTTCCCACGAGCACTGGGACCATGTGGACGGTCTAGATGAATTCCTCACGATGAATCCCGGTGTGGAGGTATTCCTTCTCGAATCCTTCCCCGAAGAGATCCAGCGGACCGTAGCCGGTTCCGGAGCTGCCTCGGTTGAAGTCACCGGACCCGTGGAAATATGCACAGGGATCTATTCCACCGGTCCCATGGGGAGCGACCCGGAGGAACAGTCACTCGTCATCGCCACGGACCATGGCGCAGTGGTGATAACGGGCTGCGCTCATCCTGGAATAACCGGGATCGTCCGTAGAGCAATTGAACTTACCGGTCAGGATATACTGCTGGTAATGGGGGGTTTCCACCTGAGAAGCCATAGAGATGAACAGGTGCAGCAGATCATCGGGGAGTTCAGGGACCTCGGCGTCGTTTATGCAGGCCCCTGCCACTGCACCGGAGATAGGCAGATTGAAATCATCAGCGAAGCTTTCCAGGAACAATTCATCAGGATCGGTGTCGGCAGGGTGGTAACGGCGGCCGATCTGCCATGAGGGCGGTATCCGCTGTTCGTGAATGAAACGTGCGGTGCATGAAAGATCCGGGAGCCGAGAAGCTCGCCGGGGTCTGCGATCTGAGGAACTGCGCCGAGATCCGGGTGGATGATGAGCTGCTCTACAGGAACGGTGTATTCGTCATCGAATTCTGAGGTCTCACGGACAAGGGGAAGACTCTGATAACAGAAAGATCAGTTTTGTTATTGAGGATCCCGGTCGGCACCGGACCCGGGTTTGCTCTCCCCCGGGTCGGAGTTGAGGATGCGGGGCCAGATGATGAATGGTGACAGTATGAAGTAGAAAACCAAGGTCAGGCCGATCAGGACGAACTTGATGATCTCGTAGGTCTCCGTCCCGCCGAACTCGCCCAGGGATCCGGTGCCCCCAAGGATTATCCAGACGAACATGGGCATACCCGCAGCCATTGAGAGAAGAACCAGAACGGCTGCCTTCACCGGGTCGACTCCCATAGCCAAGATGCCTCCTGACCGTACTCCCTGACTGCAGCAGCCAGAGGTTGACATGGATGACGGATCCTTCTCAGCGATAATTTACGGACCACCACCCTGCCGGTCAATGAACGGCAACCGGGAGAACCCGCTGAAATCCGTGCAAGGACCATCGCGGCACTTCCGCTTCATCGATCGCTTTACGATATTGTAACGCGCTCCTTCAGGATGCCCGGTCATTCCGGGGTACACATCTCCGGGAAGGGAATCACGAAGGACGGGGCCAGTTTCGGGGCCGAGTTCACCGGCCGGTCAAGGAGGCGTCTGCACCGGACTTGACCATGACGGATTTCTCTTTTCGTTGAACGCGAACTCGATACAGGGATTCAGCGCTGCAAACAGGCCAGGAGCAAAAAGACCGTAATGATTCACTTCTGATAAAGTGCGAGAGGGGGACAGATGCCCGGAAAAGCCATTAAGAGGATTCTGAGAAAACCTGTGGATCATTTGAGAAGGCTCCGGACACGGAAATTGATTGATCGCATACGTTCACACGGTGACTCGAGGATCAGCGCCGTCGGCAGAGCCCTTTCGGATACACTGTCCGGAAATCTCAAAGAGGAAGACAGAGAATCGATGGGACTGATCGAGCAGAGACGGACAGGTCTGCTCCGATCGACAGATGAAATAGATGTCATCGACTACGGAGCCGGAAATCCCGATTCCATGCGTTCAAAGGAAGAGATGGCCGGCGGAGTTCATGCAAGAAGAAAGGTCTCGGACGTCTGCGGAGCAAGCAAACCTCCCTTCTGGTGCGTTTTCCTGTACAGACTTCTGAGAGAACTCGGGTGCAGCTCCTGCGTGGAGCTGGGATCATGCGTGGGAATCTCCGCTGCTTATCAGGCCGCTGCGCTCAATAACAACGGAATGGGAACACTGAGGACGCTTGAAGGATGCCCGGAGATCGCCAGGCTGGCCGAAGAGACTATCAAGGGGCTCGGTCTGGAGAACACGACGGTCATAACCGGACCCTTTAACGAAACCCTTGAAGGGGTGCTGTCGGAATCC
The DNA here is from genome assembly GCA_016936235.1 of Candidatus Fermentibacteraceae bacterium. Taxonomy (GTDB): domain Bacteria; phylum Fermentibacterota; class Fermentibacteria; order Fermentibacterales; family JCC-6; genus Aegiribacteria. Next base: position 2,488 of record JAFGPK010000033.1, read on the forward strand.
AGCCCGGTGGATTTTTTCTTCAATGACGGACACCACGATCATGACGCTGTGCTGGACTACTTCCGAAGGTCCCTTCCCTTCCTGTCCAGGGAGGCGGTGATTGTCTTTGACGACATCTCCTGGTCACCGGGTATGAGATCGGCCTGGACCGAAATAGAAGAGGATGATCATGTGGCGGCATCATTCGATCTGGGGGAGATAGGCATCGCTCTCATCGGATCGGGCTCAGGGTCCGGAAGCAGATTCAGGATCCATCTCGGGAGCCTGATGAAGCAATGGCAATCACCCGGCGGGAGTGAATGAATCATGCAGAACCGGATACCCCATGCAACGGGAGCAGAACGGGACCGGTTTCATAGCAGGCAAGACAGGGAACGGCGCACCTTATCATCAGGAGAGAGTATTCACGGTGAACAATGGAGGATGTGACAATGGGCATGATAAAGGAGTTCAAGGCCTTCGCCATGAGGGGCAATGTGATCGACATGGCCGTGGGTATAGTCATCGGAGTCGCTTTCGGAGCAATAGTCTCCTCGCTGGTCGCTGACGTCATCATGCCGCCGGTTGGTGTGCTGCTCGGCGGCGTGAGCTTCGAGAACCTGGCGGTGACGCTGCAGGAGGCCGGCGGAGACGTGCCGGCGGTCACTCTGAACTACGGCAGGTTCATGCAGGCGTTGTTGGACTTCCTGATCATTGCCTTCGCCATCTTCATGGTGGTGAAAGGAATGAATTCCCTGAAGAGGAAGCAGGAGGTCGCTCCCGCGGCCCCTCCCGCCCCTTCGAAGGAGGAGGTCCTCCTCACCGAGATAAGGGACCTGCTTAAGAACAGGTAGGTAAACAGAGACGGCGGAGGGTTCGGAACGCATCCAGCGCCTTTATCCGCTCGAACCCGCCGTCCGTTTCGTGTTCACGGTCGTTCAGCGCAGGATAGCAGAATGTTTACTAAGTTAACACATTTCTCCGGGGGCTCCGGCTTGGAAGGCGACCGGGAGGAACATCGGCAGGTTCCGGCATGAGAGCTGGAACCGTGTGAACCGTGCATCGCGGAGGATTTCACAGTACGGACAACGCAGGTCCGGCTGGTTTACTCAAATGCCGGTCACTTTGTTTCCGCTTCGGATCTGAAAGTTCCAAGCAGCCTGATTGAAGGAGGACGGCCGAGTGCGTTAACCGCTTGCAGTACATGATCGGACTGGTATATCCATGAGTACGGTGTATCTGTGGAAAGCGACTCCGGAAGCGGATGTCGAGATGGTGCAAAGGGCAACGAGAACGATGCTGGACCGCCTGGTTCAGGAATCGGGCATAGAACTGGAGGGGACGGTTCCGCTGAAGGTTCATTTCGGAGAGGTGGGAAACGTCACTTTCATCAGGCCTGAGAACTACGACGGTATCATAGACTATCTCGAGTGCAACGGCATCCGGTCATGCTTCATGGAGACCAGCGCTCTCTACGGTGGACAGCGGTACAAGAGGGAACTGCATGAGAAGACGGCAATTGAGCACGGATTCACCAGGCTTCCCCTGGTGATGGCGGATGGCGACCGTGGAGAATCCTTCGTCGAGATAATGATCGACGGCAGGCACTTCAAATCCTGCAAGATAGGCAGAGCTGTCAGGGAGCATCGGCAGATGCTGATAGTTTCCCATTTCAAGGGCCATATTCTGTCCGGTTTCGGTGGAGCGATCAAGCAGCTTTCCATGGGCTGCGCTTCAAAGGGGGGCAAACTGGCGATGCACATGGGCGTCAAGCCGAGAATAAGGAACAGGAAATGCAGAAGATGTCATCTTTGCGAGCCCAGGTGCGGCGAGAACGCTATTACTATCGGCGAGAAGTCCTTCATCGACCACGAGAGATGCGTCGGTTGCGGAGCGTGTGTCGCCATCTGTCCTCACAGGGCGATATCCATCTTCTCCCTTCGGGGAGCCATGAACGCCTTCGGTCTCAAAGCGTTCCGCGAGAAGCTGGTGGAATACGCCTGCGCTTCACAGAAAGACCTCCAGCGCATATACGTGAACTTCGCCATGAACATAACCCGCGGATGCGACTGTGAACCCCGCAGGATGAAGCCTCTTCTCCCCGATGTCGGGGTTTTCGCATCAACGGACCCGGTCGCCATCGACAGGGCATGCTTCGATATGATAAGGGACAGGGGCACGAAGTTCCGGGGAGCTGATACATTCGCGTACGCCGAAAGCATGGGGCTGGGTTCTTCCGAGTACTCGATATCGGAAGTCCTTGTTCCCAGGGACACAGTACAGACGTGAAGCTGGCGGGGAGGAAAGGCTCGTTTCATAATACCGTTCAGCCAGTCTGATCTAGAACGGATTGGATCCGTGGGAATATGAGAGACCGCCTGTTCATACTGATACTTATGACTGTCATGATACCCGCAGGTTGCGGAACTTCGACCGAGAAAACCGGCGGGGGCGACTGGTACGACCGGAATGCCGGTTCAGGGGCCGCGGTGAGCTGGGATAC
>JAFGPK010000034.1 GCA_016936235.1 Candidatus Fermentibacteraceae bacterium
AGGCTGCTCTGGGGTCCGAAGCTCCTCTCGCTGTCATGGTCCACGTCAACGTGGATCTTATCCCCTATGGTTCCCTGGAGCTGGACCCGAAGCTCCTGTTCCATCTTCAGGTCGGGAAAGAGTGACTGGCTCTCCCCTTCCGTCTGGACTGCATTGGGCCTGTAATGGGATATGCCGGAGAGGGTTATTTTCTGGTGCCCGCTAATGTCCAGCTGCCCGCCCTCGCCTATGGCTCCGGCCAGGATGGGGGGCATGTCCAGAGGAAGGTAGATCGTGGGGACGAGTGAGGTCCGGTCCCTGGCGGTCCGCAGACAGTTGTTCCGGTTCATTGTGAGCCATGTGTCCTGCAGGCTCCACTCAATCGAACGGCTGTACAGCAGTGCCAGGGGCGCGCTCCTCTGGGTGGACAGGGGATAGTCCCCCCGGAACAGCCTCCAGCTCAGCAATCCGCTTCGGTAGGTCTCCACCAGCCTCCACGAGATGGAAGGGGTTGCCAGGAGGAGTTCCCGGGAGTATTCACTCTCCCAGGGATACGGCGGGACCAGCACTGGCGCAGCCACCCCGGCCCCGCCAAGGGCGGAGGCGGCCACCAGCAGTAGAATCAAAGGCACGGTTATTCCGGCGGTATTCATACTTGGATTCTAGTCCGACGGTTCCCTGCGGTTCCCATTGCATGTGGAACGAAACCTGCGGACAGGGTATAATTGTCAGGTCGCCCGGATTTTCGAAAGCCTATTATAATGGGACCGGTATGAAAAAACTTCAGCTTTACACCATCAGGGAGTTCGTCCCCCCCTTTCTGCTGTCCGCCGGCATCTTCACATTCGTGATGCTGCTGGACAAGCTGCTCGACCTGCTTGACATGATAGTGAGCAAGGGCGTCCCGGTGAGGACCGTCATCGAGGTCTTCCTTCTCCTGCTCCCCTCCATGGTGGCCGTGGTAATTCCGATGGGGGTACTGGCCGGCGTGCTGATGGCCGTGGGCAGGATGGAATCGGACCTGGAGGTGACGGCGATGAAGGCCTCCGGTGTGAGCATATTCATGATGCTCAAGCCGCTGCTGCTGGTGGCCGCCATTCTTACAGCCACCATGGTGATGTTCAACAACTACGTACTTCCCGACGCCAACCACATGGCCAAGAACCTCCTGCTGGACATTGGCTCCATGCATCCCGCCGCAAAGATAATCCCCGGCATGTTCGTGGAGGATATCGAGAACTACAGGATAATAGTCGAAGAGAAGGACGACATCACGGGTGAGTTGTACAACGTGGTGATACACGAGCGGATACCCGCGGCTCCGGGAAGGACCATCACGGCCCAGCGCGGACGCATGGAACCCCTGTCGGCCAACAGGTTCAGGCTGGTCCTCACCTACGGCCAGATGCACGAGCTGGCGGAGAACGGCGAGTACAGGAAACTGGATTTCGATACCTACACCGTTGAGATAACCAGGTCCGAGGAACTGGTGAGGCAGGACAGGAGCAGCAGGGGGGACAGGGAGATGTCAGCAGGCCAGATGAGAGCCCTGGTGGATTCACTGCAAAGTCAGGCGCGGGCCCTGGAGGACTCATTGAACAGGATGGGCGGCGCTCCTCTGATGGCCCTGCTGGGGGATTCCACGACGGGCGCAGGGAGGAGCACGTTCCCTCCTCCGGACAGCCTGGACGCGAGAACGTGGTTCAACATGTCCAGGAACTTCATGGCGCAGCTCTCCGGGAACCTCAGGCTGCTGGCGGACAGGAAAGCCTCGCTCCTGCGCAGCGTTAGCCGCTACCAGGTGGAGATACACAAAAAGTACTCCATTCCCTTCGCCTGCATCGTGTTCGTGCTCCTGGGCATCCCCCTGGGACTGTCGACCAGGAAGGGCAGCGCGGGGATCGCTCTGGGTGTGAGTCTTCTGGTCATACTCGTCTACTACATCTTCCTGATAGCGGGAGAACAGCTGGCGGACAGGAGAATGATGCCCCCTTTCCTCTCCATGTGGCTGCCCAATATCATTCTCGGGGCCTTCGGCGTGATACTCACGGTGAGGAGCCTCCATGAGGGCAACCCCCTGCCACTTGGACGGGTCACCGCGGGTCTCAAGTCCTTCGCCGACAGGATAAGGGGGAGGAGCGGCTCATGATAAAGAAGCTCGATCTATACCTGGCCTCCCGTTTCATAAGGATGATCGTTGTCGCGGTGGCTTCCTTCGTGATCATTTTCGTCAGCGTGGACGCCTTCGACCATTTCACACGATGGGTCGACAAGGATGTTTCCGCCGGCGCCTTCGCGAAGTATTACTTCTACGGATTGCCGTACATCATCGTACTCGTCCTTCCCGTCGCCGTTCTCCTCAGCTCCCTGTTCCTGGTGTCCTCCCTCTCGAGGAGGAACGAACTGGTTGCCATGAGGGCCGCCGGTATCAGTATACCGAGGATATTCCTTCCACTGCTTATCGTGGGGGGTCTCACCTCGGTATTCGAGCTGGGGGTAGGGGATTTCATAGTCTCGAACGCCACCTACCAGCAGACCCAGGTGGAGAGGGTGGAGATAAACAACCAGGAACCCATAAACTACAGCAGGAGGAGCAATTTCCCCCACAGATCACCGGACGGCGCCATCCTGGACATCGGCTTCTTCAACGGCCAGACCGCGGTCATGACCGATGTCACCGTTGAGTGGTTCGACGACAGCAGCAAGGTGACGAGGAGGCTGGACCTCGACAGGATGTCCTGGGAGGATTCCACATGGGTAGGCTACGGAGTTGTCAGCAGGGTGTTCGGTCCATCGGGAGCCCTTGCGTTCTCCGAGGCAGACAGTCTGCCCATTCCAGAGATCACCGAGTTGCCCGAGGATTTCGGCTCCAGGCAGAAGGCTCCCGGGGAGATGAACTTCCTCGAGCTTTACGGTTACATAGAAAAGGTCAATCTGGCCGGGGG
>JAFGPK010000113.1 GCA_016936235.1 Candidatus Fermentibacteraceae bacterium
ACCGCAGGATCGTATAGCCTGTCGGGAGAATAGTCGTCCCAGCCGTTCTCGATCGCCACATACTCGGAAGTGCTGGGGATCATCTGTATGAGACCCCGGGCGCCAGCCACCGAGTACGTACCGGGCTGGAACATGCTCTCGTTCCTGATGATGGCCCATGCGAACAGCGAGTCCAGACCGTATCTCTCGCCGGCAGGGACCACCAGTTCGGGCCATGCCATCTGGTAACGGAGCATCCAGAGCTCCCTCGGCCTGTCAGCCTCGTCGCCTGAAATGTCCCAGATGTTGTACCCGGAGATCGGCCTTCTCTCCCATACGCGGTTCTCCAGATAGAAAGGAGCCAGGTACTGGGGACCCCCCACTTTCTCCTCCCCGGCCTTGAACTCACCGTCGGCGAAATACCTTAGTCCGGCGTTCTGAAGGAAAAGACCCCTGAGGGTTTCCTCAGGAGGCTGAACCGGAGGATTCCCGTTTCGCTGCATCCACTGCGCCAGCGGTTCCTCGGTAAAGAGAGGTTCCCATGGCGGCAGTCCCAGCAGTTCCCTGGCGAAGCACGCAGGCAAGCTGTATGGAGCTGAAGCTATCAGGCCCTCCAGCACCTCCCTGCCCCGGGGATTTCCCTCGGTGTAAAGGAGCTTCCCGAGCCAGTACTTCGCTGACGAAAGGTATACGCTCCCGGTCCATCTCGATATGAAGGACTCCAGCTCCGATATGGCGCCGCTGATGTCACCGGTCTTCATCAGGGCGAAACAGAGGTAGAAATGGGCGTCGTCCGCCGTGACATTGCCGGGATACTTCTCCAGTGTCAGCCTGAACCAGGGTATGGCTCTGCCCCACTGCCCGTTCTCCGCCAGGAGGTCTCCCATGTACCACGGCAGATTACCGGCCCTTGAATGGTCGGGAAACTCATCGCCGTAGCTTTGAAGCACCTGGAGCCCTTCTTCGGGGCACCCGCTCCTCCCGAGGTTCCTGCCCAGGTTGATCATGGCATCCGGAGTGTCCTCAGCCCCGGGCCATCTCTCGAGGCAGTCCTCCAGCATGGTTACCGCGATGTCATAGAAACCCAGTCGGTCCCTTGTCCTGGCAGCCAGGTAGAAGAGATGGGGGTCGGGGTCATCGGAGTTCGAGGCGATATCGAACAGTTCGTTCCACAATCCTCCCGTATAGAAATCATCCGCCAGCGAAGCTCCAAAACTCCCGTCGGATATTATTTCCGTCCTCAACATATCGTAGGCCGCGGCATGGACCGGCGCTGCGGGCCATAGCCGGAAGGATCTCAGGAAGACGTCCCTGTACCCTTCCAGTCCCCGCTCTGCCATCCAGATCCCCCTGTAATGGCACAGCAATGAAAGGAGTTCATCGTCACCCGCGCCCTCCGCCCGTGCGAACAGGGAATCGGCCCGGACGGTATCACCGGTACGCAGCAGAGCCCTGAACTCGATAAGGGTCCTCCTTTCGGACGCCCTTTCGGGAAGACCTGCGGGAACAGCTTCCAGTGCGGCTAGAGCTCCCTCCGCATCCCCTGAGGATATCAGGGTATCGGCCAGCACCAGGTGGAGGTATTCGGGCATTACACAGCCGTACCTCGAAACGTGGGAGATAAGACCCGGGACGATATCGCGACCGCCCAGCTCCAGGGCGATGTACGGCGCCAGGGAATCGGGCCGTTCAAGAAGGAGCTGTGCGGTGATCAGGCTCCTTGATGGAGAAGCCAGAGCGGCTTTCCATGAGAGTTCCCATCTGAGGCTGTCATCCTGCGCCCTGAGCAGCGCCGCCCTTATGTACTCATCCCTGGCCGCCTCGCCCCGGCCTGCGATAACGAGGGAATCACCTCTGGATTCTGCGATAAGGCTTCTCTCCGAACAAGACAGGTCGTCATCGGGCTGGACCGTCCCGCAGCCGCAGAGGGCGCATAACAGGAGGGTCAGCGGGAGAAGCCTATTTTCTGTACTTGGCAAGTTCCTGTTCCAGTTCGGGATGACCGGGAGCGGCCTGCTCGGCCCTCTCCAGGAGCGAAAGAGCCTTCGCATGGTTGTCCTGAGCGGCGTAGGCCCTGCTGAGGGCTATCATGACACCCGTCGACGAGTCTGAGCCTTCATCAAGGTATTTCTCAAGAAAATCGATGGTGTCGCCGGGTCTCCCCGATATCACCATCAATGTGCCGAGTCCGGATATTGCCGGCTCGAGATCAGGATCCTGCTCCAGGGCTTTCCTGAAGTGTTCCTCCGCTTCCTTGAGCCGACCCTGTGAAGCTTCTATGTGGGCCATGTTGGCCAGAAGCTCCGAGCTTTCCGGGCTGAGTTCCAGGGCCTCCTTCAGATCGGATATGGCCAGCTCGTATTCGGCGTTATTGAAATGTACGATCGCGCTGCGATTCAGCTCCCTGACCCTGTTGTCCTGTACTTCCACGGAATGCAGCGAGAGAAGACCCTTCATTCCCTCAAGCTGCTCCTTCTGGGATTCGGTGCTCTCCTTCACAGTCTCACCGATTGCCGCCACTCCATCGGCTGTATCGGACCTGATCTCCTCCAGCTTTTCCTTGATACCCTCCCGGGCCTTCTCCATCCTTTCGGAGATGTCCTTTATCCCTTCGGACAGGATCCCGATGTTGTCCGCAAGTACCTTATCCCTGCTTTCGCCGGACTCCCCGATCACTTTGGAGAAGCTCTGCTCAAGGGATTTGGACGATTCCGAGATCATGACGGAGAGGTCGTTCAGCGTATCCGCGAACATCTTCCTGTCTACCGAGTCCACAGGTCCCTCTGCAAGCGCTTTGAGGAGTTTCTCCTCCGCGTTTCCAAGGTCCTTTCTCATGCCGGAAAGCTCAGCCTTGAGCTCGTCCAGCTTCCCGACCAGCCCATCGGCCCCAATACCCGCGGCTCCTGCGGCGGGAGTCGCCTGCTTGCCTTCTGGAACCTGGACAGGAACAGCCATCTGCCCTCCCATGCCCGCCAGGAGCTCATTAGTCTTCGAAAGCTCGGCGGTGATCGCATTGAAGCTCTCGGACAGCAGGGAGGAAACATTCTTCTCCAGGTCCTCGATGCGCTTGTCGACCTTGACCACAGATTCATTCAGCTTGATGACCAGCCGACCGATCCCCTGAACCAGCTCCTGCATCGATATCTCGTTATTGGCGGCTTCCGGTGTGTCAGTCATTTTTTACCTTCTATTCCCTTGTGAACACTCAGTCCAGATATCGTTTCCAGCCTGGCGGGGTCGAACTGCTTCGCCCTGCGGGCCAGCATTCCGGCAACCCCGGGGTATTTATCGGCAATGATTCTTCTCAGAGCCGTCATCTCCATACGAGCGCCGGACTGTTCGAGGGCCCAGAACAGGCGCTTAAGGGAGTCAACGTCGGATGTCTTCCTGAAATCGCAGAGCCACAGATGGATGGCCTGCTGCCTCTGTCCCATGGTCCACAGGGCCAGAGCTTTCAGATCAATCCGGCGATGGGAGTCCTCCCCGGCTCTCTCAAGAACCTCGAGGGCCAGATCGGGCTTTCCGGAAATGATGAGATCGTAGGCTCCATCAAGGTCCACGGCTTCCGTGGAGACTTGAGCGGATGCGGAAGCCCTGGCTTCAGCAAGTCCTTTGCTGAGTACGGACAGAACACTGTCCGACCCGTCATTCCTGGCAACTTCCGCAGCCTGGGCGAGCATTCCGGAGGAAAGCAGTATATCAACCAGCTTCTCCGTCTCCGTAACGGAGAGGCTGTCGCCCTCCGGCATCTGCTTGAGGTTCTGCAGACAGCTTTCGGCGAGTTTTCTTCTCAATCCCGTATCGTCCCTGGGGAACATGACCTCATCGTCCGCCAGCTGGAAGAGCCTTCTCATCCCCTGACCCGAATTCAGGACCGCGGGTGCGATGACCTTCAGTTCTTCCCCTTCGATATTACTGTAATCATCCGGCACCAGTTGTTCCAGCGCATCCGCGATCACCGTGTCCACATCCACCGATTCCCAGAATCTGATGCGGTTCACCCTGCCGGAAACCGCTTCTTCCAGCAACTTCCTCGAGGCCCTGGTCTTCCAGGGTTCCTCTCCGGTGGAAGCTACACTGCACAGGATATCCTCGCCTTCCCCCGGAAAGTCACCGGACAGGGCCTTTCCCGCAAGAAGCAGCAGCGCTTCACCGTCGCTTTTCGGAGACCAGGAGGAGAGAGCAGCCTTCAACAGGCTTTCGTTCAGAGGCAGAGCAAGTTCATCGTTACCCCTCAATACCCTTCCGAACTCCTCTCCGTTCCCGGATGCAAGAGCGCATAAGGCCCTTGGTACGGGTCCCATTCTGTGGAATTCCTGCAGGAGCCCCTCCCCGGCTATCTCCGGAAGCAGGACCACGGCCCTTGTCACCAGTTCATCCAGGTCGACCTTTATCCTGTACCGGGACGCTATCCTGGCTGCGTAGATCAAAGCCAGGCCTGAAGGACCTCTCTCGCCCATGGCCGAGGCCATCTCGACTACATCCTGAGCCGAATCGCCGTTCACCTCGAGAAGAACCGCCGAGTACTTATGGAATCTGTCAAAATCACCCTTCAAACCGGCGGTCCGGGTAAGAGAGCGGAGCAGTGAGTACTCACCGGGGTTCGCATCCACCATCTCCTCAAGGAGCTCAAGTACACCCTCTTCCTCCAGGACCGGTTCGAGAACGGCTGAGACTTCATCGTACTTCTTCTCCGTCCTGAAGGACCTGGCTAGCAGCATCCTTATTCGGGTCCCGTTGGCTGGTGACCGCGGGAGTATGAACTCAAGGACCCTGCGGGCCATTTCGCTCGACCATGGCCTTACCACGGGTTTTTCCAGAAGCTCGATGGCCTTTCCGTAATTGTCCTTAACCGTCTCCGTGCAGGCCTGTGCAACACTTTCGATCAGCGGTTCGCCTATGCTTCCGCTCTCGAAGGAGGATCCGGCCAGCACCACCCTGTCCCGGGATATGAGGTATTTGAACCTGAACTGCGCCACTTCCGCCGGATTCTCCCATTTCAGAGATGTCGCCAGGGTAACCTTCCATTCCTCGTCCCCCTCAATCTTGCCCAGTATAGATGCGGCGGTCTCGGCAGCAGGGCCTTCATTGACCCTGGTGAGGATGGTCTTGAGATCAAGCTGGTTCCTCTGATCGTCGGGCATCCTGTCTATCCGCTTGACGATCTCGTTCTGCAGTTCAGGATCCTCCATTGCCTGGCCCAGGTACGAATTCGCCTGTTCGGCGTTGTTCTCCCTGAGGCACACCAGCGCTACGATCAGGGCCTGCCAGGGTGAGGAGGGCTTGAAACCCGCGCCTACGATATCAGAGACGGACCCGACCTGAACGTCATCCCTGGAAAGCAGCTGCTGTCCTTCCAGAACGGGTGTCCTCCCGCCCAGGAGGAGCTTGAACCAGTCCCCGGCAGCTTCCAGGTCCCTCTCGGACCTGAGTCTGAATAGAGCCCTCGCCTCAAGAAGGTCGGGGTACCTGCTCACCTGGTTGTCCATCTGGTCGAGGACGGCGGCCGCATCGGTGCAGAATTTCTTGTCCCGTCTCCTGGAGAGATGTTCCAGTGTGGCCGTGGCTTTGCCCTTATTACCTGTCTCGAACAGCACCACCGCGAGAAGAGATAGCACGGAGGCATTGTTCCGATCCCTGTTGATAAGGTTCTGAACGTGTTCGAACACCCAGGAGGCATCCATATCCACTATCGGGATCAGTGCGACAACGGCATCCCCTATCTCTCCGTTCTCGGTAAGGAAATGAGCGAGTTTCGTGGCTATGTTGCCGGTTCTGTCACCGGTCTCCTTGATTATCGACCTGCAGACTTCTATGAGCTTCCCGGGCTCGGCGTCTCCGGCCTCGAAGGCTCTCTCCACCACTTCGACCGCCTCCCCGATCCTTCCCTTCTCAAGGTTCATCTGGGCTGAAAGGAGAAGCGGAGCCGCCCCGCTGTCAGGGTGCGCCACCAGGTCGTCTATTGCCGATTCCAGCTCTTCGCGGTCGAGGCTCTGGCCATAAATGCTCTCAAGGGTCTTCGAAGCCGCGTCGGTCTTTCCGGCAGCTGTGTACATCTCCGCCAGCAGAGCCGCAGACCTTCCGGACCTGTCATTGGGCAGAAGGTATTTCTCGATCACGGCGGCGGCATCGGTGGCCTCATCGGGATTGGGTTCGACGTCCGCCAGTTTGCTGGCGAACTGGAGGGCCTGGTCCATCTTGCCCGACACGGCGGCGATCCCCATCAGCGAAGTGAAGTAAAGGCTGTCGAGGTCCTTTATCTGGTTGCCTATCCAGAAGGCCAGAAGAGGGAGGTCGCGATGGGGGAATTCCACTTCACGGCACACCTTCCACAGGAAATCGATGGCCTCGCCGGATCTTCTTTCCCTGTGCAGGTACAGAGCCCACTCCACAAGTGATGACTGATCCGCTTCGGGATGAACGGTGCCATCGAAGCGCATGGAACTCTGCATTTTTTCCCTGATGATATCAAACAGACTGTTGACCGTTATCTCCTCCGCCTTGCGGAGAAGCTCGAGTGCCCCCCTGAAGTCGTGCATGTCCATGTAGCTTCTCCAGGAGACCCTGAGGAGGTCGGTGGACCTGGAGAACTCGTTCATTCTGCCTATGAAGAGGTCCCTCACCTCAGTGGCTATCTGCCGGTGGCGCCGCATCACCTCTTCGCCGACGCTGGCGGCAAGATTGGGATGGCCGATGTCCAGGAGCAGTTCCACAAGCTCCAGAGCCACATCACTTTCCTCGAGCAGGATACCCTTCTCCTCCTTGACTGATGAGGATACCTTGTTCACACTGCCTTCTTCGGCGAATTTCCTGATCTTCTTCAGTGTTTTTCTCGGGCCCGATTCAAACAATGCCATTGTCCTCACTCACCTACTCAGGAATGATTACAAGAACTTCTCCAAGCGAGAGGATGCTGTTCTCGAGAGAGTTCAGGTACATTATCTGCTCTATCGAGACGCCATATCTCATAGCAAGGTCCCACAGGGTATCTCCCTCGACCACGGTGTGTGTAACCCTCCCGCCACCTGATACTATATTTATTTCAGTTTCCGTGGGAAGGGCTGAAGAACAGGTTTCCGCCTGGACAGGGGTTTCACCGGACCTTCTGAGAAGCAGCACATCTCCCGGGAAGATCGTATCGTCCGGTGACATCTCGTTCCACTGCGCCACTTCCCTCGAGCTGACACCTACGGTGGAAGCTATCTCGCCCAGTGTATCACCCATCCTCACCGTGTATCTGATGAACTGGGGATTCTCCACGTAACCGGCATTCACGGGTTGTCTCTGGGTTTCGGGGATGTCTATGCAGACCCCGGGCTGCAGGGAACCCGCGGGGTTCATTCCCATGAGGACTTGAGCGGATACCCCCAGGGAAGAGGCTATCCCATCCCAGGTGTCGCCTTCTTTCACCACGTATCTGCGCTGATCCATCGACCAGGCGGCATTGAAGGCATCGCCTGCATACTCCATTGGCACCACTACCTCCCAGGCGTCCTTCTCCGCGGGCGTCCTCTCCAGAAGGTATGACCTGTTCAGGTCCATGAGGGAATCGATATCCAGTCCTATCTCCGCCGCCAGGAGCCTCAGGTCGAAATCAGCCGGTACCCAGACCACCGCGAGTCCGTCTGACTCCAGGTCCACCTGCACATAGGCTTCCGCTGCAGAGGCGAAGCGGGGAACAAAGGCATCGGTCTCCCCCGGCAGCTCTATCTCGCCGAAAGTATTGCCGCCCTGTCTCAGCCCCGCCTGGACCCTCCCGGGACCGCAGTTGTATGCGGCTATGGCCAGGGACCAGTCCTCAAAGATGTTGTAGAGATGCCGCAAATACCTGGCCGCCGCCCTCGTGGAAGCTACCCAGGAATATCTCTCGTCCACGGTATCGTTTATCTCCAGACCCAGTTCACGTCCGGTGGTAGGCATCAGCTGCCAGGGACCGGCGGCTCCCACCCTCGAATAGCAGCCCACTGTAAAATTGCTCTCTATCCATACGAGCGCGGCGACTTCCCTCGGCACCCCCTCGCTCCTGAGTATCTGCTCCACCAGGTCTTTGATATCCCCGCTGCCCGGGAACTGCTCAGGGCTGTATTGGATATCGCTCATAGCGGCCAGTGAAGCCGGGATATCGGTGGACGGTGCTTCGAATCCGGCCGGGACCCCTCCCTGCAGCACAGGCAGGACCATCTGGTCCACGGAAGATGGCGGCCGGGGGTTCTCGTTCCTGTGATCGAGGCTGGTGATACGCGAACCTGAGCAGGAAAGCAGCATCAGGGTTGACCAGAGTCCTGCTGAATATATGTATCGGTAAACACGAATGGAGGTGGCGGTTTGGCAGCAGTCGGAGTGGTCGGGGCCACCGGGCTCGTCGGCGAGACAATGATCAAGGTTCTTCAGGATCGCTCCTTTCCCATGGATTCTTTTCATCCGTTCGCCTCAGGCAGATCGGAAGGGAAGAACTCCCGCTGTCACGGCAGGGACTACCCGGTTGAAATAATAACACCGGAGACAATTAGCAAGGGAATGATCCTCTTCGGTGCCACGTCCGCGAATATAGCGAAAGACTGGGTTCCCATGTGCAGGGATGCGGGTGCTCTGGTGATAGACAACTCTTCCGCCTACAGGATGGATCCCACGGTCCCGCTGGTGGTGCCGGAGGTCAACGCCGGCGCCATGACCGGCCGCGAGAGCCTGATAGCGAATCCCAACTGCTCCACCATACAGCTGGTGATGGCGCTCAACCCCCTTCTCGAGCTTGGAAGTATCAGATGGATCTCCGTGGCCACCTATCAGGCTGTCTCCGGTGCCGGGACCCCGGCCCTCGATGAGCTGGAGAGGCAGCAGTCCGGCAGTCCCCCGTCCGGTGCGGAGGGCAGGATACATCAGAACATCATAACCAGCATAGGTGATCCGGGTCGGGGAGGCTTCTGCGGCGAGGAACTGAAGCTGATGAGTGAAACCTGCAAGATAATGGGCATTGACGTGCCGATCTACGCCTCCACGGCAAGAGTACCGGTGAGGACCGGTCACACCGAAGCTGTGGCCGTGGCCTTCGACCGGCCCGTGGAACCCTCCGACGCCGTCGCTCTTCTTCGGTGCGCGCCCGGTGTCATCGTCTCCGAGTACGGCGCGGGTCCATTGGAAGTGGAAGGGATAGACGACGTGATCGTGGACAGGGTAAGAGTGAACCCGGCGGATCCTTCGGTCCTGCAGTTCTGGGTGCTTGCGGACAATCTCAGGAAGGGGGCGGCCCTTAACGCAGTGCAGATAGCCGAGGAATACCTGAGAAGATCTTCATGAAAAAAGCGGCTGCCCATGGCAGGCAGCCGCCCTTCAGAGTTCTCATGCCCGTATCAGATGTCGACATCCATGTCGTCGAAATCGAACTCATCGTCAAGGTCCTGACTGAGGTCCTCAAGCTCGGCGTTGCACTCTTCGCACACCACGAGATGCGGAGGATTGACATGACCGCACTTGGGGCATTTGTTATCCTCCGAATCCTCTGAGACATCCTCGAGATCCATATCCAGATCCTCGACCTGGGCCGCGGTCTCCTCTTCAATGAGTTCAGCCTCGTCAATGTCGATTACTTCGGCCGGCCCGGCATCAGGCCTGGCTGAAACGGAATCGTCCATCCCCGGAACCCCGGCGGATGTTGCGTGGTCTACATCGCTCAGGACGCCGTTGAGATCACTCAGCTCCTTGCGGAGCTTGTCCAGCTCGCTGGAGGTCTTGTCACGGTCTCCTTCGGCCTGGTTGAGCTCGTTCTTGAAATCGTCGTTGTCATGGTTGAATTCACCAAGTTTCGCCCTTATCTGAAGCTCGTCCACCTGATCGGACTGCTGGGTGAAGATCTTCTCCCTCTGTTCTATCTGCGACGCCAGCTCCTTGGCCTTGGTTTCAAGAGAGCCCCGCTGTTCGTTGATCTTCTCAAGCACCGACTGGAGCTTGGTACTGTAGTCCTCGCGGATCTTCCGGTAAACCCTGGCGTTAGTATCCGGTTTCATGTTCTCGAGATTGTTCAACCGGCCGACCAATTCTTCCCTGCGGTCAAGCAGGTCAAGAATCTTCTTTTCGAGTACCTCTGCCATGCTCTCCTCCTAGGCTTTGATTAGCTGTAGGTTGAAATCGGTCTATATGCAAGCTCAATTGTCATCTATTGAGACCCTCTTGTCAAGGTGAAGATCAGATCGGCAAATACCACCATGCTGTCCCCACCTGTTTTTATCGAGTGATCCGCTTCGGCAAAAGCTTCCGCAGCGGTAACCGCGCAGTCCAGGGGGTAAGTCCCGGCGTATCTCACGAGTTTGTCAAGCAGCGGGTATCTGGCGCCCGTTGCCGCCGTGACTTCCCTGCTGCCTCCTCCCCTGCGGACAACCTCCGCCGCCGCCACCACATTCTGCCACTGGCCGTAGAGATACGCGATGATGGCCACAGGTTCCTCCCCCATGTTCATGAGACCCGCAGCGGAGTCCAGGGCTTCCCCTCTCCTTCCGCTGAAGATCAAGTCCCCCAGGTGGAACACATCCACATTTCCCTTGCCCCACAGGACTTCCCTTACACCTTCCCCGTCGACTACGGCTCCCGACCCGTGGTAGAGGGCCAGGCTGGTCACGGCTCCGGCGAGTCTCCGGAGGTTCCTTCCCGCGTACTGGGAAAGGAGACCCGCCGCGTCCCTCTTCAGGACTATGTTCTCCTCAGAGGCGAGCCTGGAAGTCCACAGTGACATGTCCCTTTCGAATGGCTCGTAGCATATGTACATGGGAACGAGCTTCTCGAGTTTCCGCAGGACCGCCGATTGCCTTGGTACGGAAACTGAAGTGAGAAAGACCGCCGAGTCCAGGATACCGTCTTCGACGGCTTCCAGAAGCTCTGACATGGACTGCTTTCCGAGACGGTGAGCCTCCGAGATGATCACCAGCTGACCGCTGGCGAAGAGCGGGCTTTCCATCAGGAGCCTCTTCAGGTCCCCGCCTGCCAGCTCTCCCGCATAAAGACGCAGCACATCGTAACCCAGCTCACTCCTGAACCTGTCGGTCACTGATTTCTGAAGCCGTTTCGCCTGGTACAGGTCCGGCCCTGCGGCCGCCAGGACCGCGCCGCTCCCGGCGGAAGCCGCAAGACGTTCCATTTCATCGTATTTGCCTATCTTCATCCTCGGTTCCCCGCCAAACCTGCAGACCTTGCATAATTCCTTGAAGGTGAGTATTTTTGCCTCTTCAAATTTAATCCAATTCGGGGGAAAACTATGTTAACCTGGCTAAGAGACAACGCTAAGATATTCCTGATCGCGACAATTGTCATATTCGTGGCCCTGATCTTCCTGAGATGGGGGATGGGAGAGGACGACGTACAGCCCCGCAATCCCTACCAGAGACCGGTGGCCACCGTTGACGGCAAGAGGATAATGCCCGACCAGTACCAGCAGGCTCTGCAGTCCATGAGCCAGAGATACCGGAATGTCCTGGAAAGCAGCAACAACCCGGATCCGGAAGCCATGATGATGCTGATGGGTCAGAGGCTGTCCGAGGAAGCGTTCAGGGGTCTTATAGACGCCGAGCTTCAGGGAATCTATCTCAGAAGGCAGAACTGGGACCAGTTCACGGTGCCGCAGGCCGAGGAACTGCTTGTGGCGCAGATCGGTATGCAGGACCTGGGTGACATGACCGCCAGGGAATACCTTGAAATGATCCGGTCCGAGCAGCCGGGCGCATATCAGCAGTACCTGTATCAGACCTACATCAGCGGCAATTCCATGCTCTTCCCGATGGCGGCGGGGATGGTCAGCATGGCCAGTCTGGACGAGGTCCGCTATATGGAAATGGAAACCCAGGCTCAGATAACCGCAAGATACATGACGGTCGACTCCACCCCCCCGATGCCCGACGAGGAATACCTGAGGGAATTCTACGATTCCCGGGGCGATTACTTCATCAGACCCGCCGGATCGCTCCTTCGTTACATCATAGTGCAGGTGCCCCCCGTGGACCAGGACATGCAGTTCGCCCTTGAACGGCTCGATTCGCTCACATTCGCCTCTCCCGGGGTCCCCGTCGCTTCGAACAGGGCTCAGCTGGCCTCCTTTTTCGGGGATACACTGGACCTGCAGCCCGGTCAGAGGACAGAGCCTTTCCTGGGAATGTATTCCGGCAACTCATCCATCAGCAGCTTCCATGTACTGATGCTTGATTCGATCCGCCGGTACGATGACACCCTGAATGCCGGCGGGGATTCCTTCATGCTCGATACGCTGTTCCTTCGAAGCTGGGAAGTGCCGGTTTTCCCCGGCTACAACACCATAAGGAACCTAATGTGGGACCTCGAGTCGGAAATGGAGACCATGCTAGCGGAGAACATACCCGACATGCCTGATACCATGATCATCCTCGACTTCGGAGAGATGCTGGTCAATGAGGACACTCCCCTGAGCGTGAACGTGCCGGAGGAGATGGTTGTCTTCGCCGGTGACACTCTCTGGAACGATCCCATGGGTCCGGTGTTCTACAGTCCTTCCTACCGCGGAGGCTATCCCGCATTCACTGCGGTCAGGAGGCTCACGTACTACTCACCTGACACCCTTGACTACACCGAGGCCCTGAACTCCGGAATGCTCATGGAAACCGCCGTCTACCACCTGAGAAGGGAAGCAGCAATGGAAAAGGCCGGGGAGTTGCTGGAACTCACCGGCGAGACCGGCATGAACCTCGCGGCCGTTGCGGAGGCGGAATCCCTCCATGTCTGGACGACAGAGCCCTTCACCGCGGCGGAGATAAAGTCGAACGCCCAGACCGACCCTGACGCCGCCGGCGGGATACTCTTCTCCGAGGATTTCGCCATGGCATCCATAACGGCTCCCGAGTTCCAGGTAATAGGACCCTTCGCCACCGGCCCGGTCTGCGTCCTGGCCGAGATCCTGTCCAGGCAGGCGCCCGTGGAGAACCAGAGCATACAGGCCATAGCCTATATCTCCACCGAGTACGGGCATCAGCAGCTGGCTTCGGCTCATATTCTGGAGAGCCTGAGGGAAACGGTGGAGGTCAGGGACCTTCGTGAGGAGTGGACCCAGTACCTCGAGAGCGTGGAGGACTCGCTGCGTGCGGAGCAGGAACAGCTGGAGGAATAGCAGGTCCGGCTAGCCGCCGGTCCTTCTGCCGGACCTCAGCAGCAGCGCCAGGAAGAATGGCCCTCCGGTAAGGGAACTGACTATGCCGATGGGAAGCTCGGCTGGACTGATGAGCAGCCTGGAGACTGAATCTGCAAGCACCAGCAGCAGCATTCCACCCATGGCTGAGGCCGGGACCAGGTACCTGTAGTCCGATCCGGTGAATTTCCTCATTATGTGCGGAACCATGAGACCCACGAAACCGATGGGTCCCGCGACACCCACCGTGGATCCGGCAAGCAGCGCCGCCGATGCAAGAAGCAGGTTTCTTTCCCTTCCTACAGCTACTCCCCTTGCGAAGGCGATGTCATCACCCTGGGCTATCTGGTTCATCACTCCAGTTCTGAACATCACCATGACCAGTCCTGCAGCGACGGCAGGGAGAAGGAACAGGGGCTTGCTCCACCCTATCACCGCCAGGTCCCCCATCATCCATCTCACTATCTCCAGTATCCTGGAGGCGTCGCTGAAGTACTCGAACAGGAGCAGCACCGAAGCCCCTACAAGGTTCATGGTAACACCGGCCAGGATCAGGGTCGAGCCATACTCGCTCCTACCCCCCCTGCTGGCAAGGACGTACACGAGCACCACCGCCAGGAGGGCTCCTGCGGTGCCGGCTGCCACCAGGCCCATCACCGGCATCATAATTCCCGATACTATCACCGAACCGGCCACCACTCCTGCACCTGCAGAAATACCAAGAGTATAGGGAGTCGCGAGATCGTTCCTGAGTATCGACTGAAGAACACAGCCTGAGACCGAGAGAGCCGCCCCGGTCAGCAACGCAAGGACCAGCCTCGGAAATCTCAGTCCTGTCACAACCCATGATGGGGGGTCCGTCATCGGGCCCACTTCCAGGGAGACCGCGGAAGCGACCAGGATACAGATGCCCAGGAGTACCCAGAACACAGGGGAAGGCCGTTTCACCTTGACCGTTCTCACCGGCTCACTCCCGGCACGACTACCCATGAATCCGTGATGCCGTCATGGGATACATGAAGATCGACCTGGAATGCTTTTGAAAGGATCACTGTGTTGAAGACCTCCTTCGGAGAGCCGAAGGCCTCCGCCCTGCCCCCGGAGAGGACCATTACGGAATCGAGGTACCTTCCTGCCATCGCCACCTCATGAGTGCTTACCAGTACTGCTATACCGCTGCCTGACAGCTTCTTCAGAAGAAGCCACATGTTCAGCTGATGCCTGAAGTCGAGGGAGGACCCCGGTTCGTCCAGGAGCAGGAGCCTTGGTTCCTGGGCCAGGGCGGACGCCAGCATGACAAGCCTCTTCTCGCCACCGGAGAGGTTGGCGAAGACCCTGCCGCGAAGTTCCCATGTATCGGTCTCCTCCATGCACTTCCTGGCCGTCTCCAGGTCCTCGGTCGAATCCATTGACCAGCCGCTCCTGTAAGGATGCCGGCCGAGAAGGACGGTCTCGAACACAGTCAGGTGTGAATTGGGGTTGAAGTTCTGGGGAAGATAGGATACCAGCCGGGCGGTCTGGTTGCGGGTAAGACCGGAGAAGCTGCTGCCGCAGATGCTCACGCTGCCGCGAACCTCCACACCCAGTCGGATCACGCTTCGCAGAAGTGTGCTCTTGCCGGAGCCGTTCGGACCGATCAACCCGCATATCTCGCCCGGCATCACGGACAGGCGGATATCCTCAAGAACCTTCTGGTCGCCGTAACCGGCGCTGACACCCTCCATTGTCAGAGCAGGCAAGAACAGATCTCCTCGGCAATGACCCCGAGCCTGCCGCCGGGTATCATCATGCAGGGATGGAAAAGACAGTGAACCCTGTTCCCGCCGAATCCGAGCCTTCCCCAGAAGAGATCCTCGGATCCTGATATCTCCGCTGTATCGGTCCTTCCCGGGAAAAGGCAGATGACGTGGTCGGGGTCGAGGCTCACCGCTCCCTCGGCGGAGATCATGGGCCAGCTGCCGGTGCCGGGGGAGCAGATGCGGCAGCCCAGCCTGTCAAGGATATCGGAGAAGAAAGTACTCTCACCGGCAACGGTCATGCTGGAAGCTCCTGTCTCATGGTATACTACAACCATGACCTCCAGGGGCGCCACCGGGACAAGCACGAGGGCAAGAGAGTCAAGGGTCCTCTCCAGACCGACCCTGAACTCCGCGGCGCCGGCACCGTATCTTGCGTCCAGGGAATCCAGGGCTTCGAAGACACCTCCCAGCGAATCGAAATTGTAGGTGTAGCAGGGTATTCCCAGATCATCCGCGAACTCCCTTATCACGGCGCTTCCACCGGAGATGTGAATGGAGGTGGGCGACAGGGACGCTATCCTCTCGATGGAAGGATCTATGTAACCGCCGACTTTCGGGATATCTTCGGTTTGCGGCGGCCACTGTGAGTACCTGTCAATTCCGACGACCCTGTCGCCGAGGCCGCAGGTGAACATCAGCTCCACCAGGGATGGTCCCAGGACCACGAACCTGTCGTCCTTCGGGGCAGTCGTTTCGGGCCCCCGGGCACAACCGGCAAGGAAGATCATCAGAAGGAGGGCGGAACGGGATCTCATTCGCCACCTGATTCCAGCGTGGACAGGAGGCCGTGGTTCCTCAGTTTCGCCAGGGCCGTGCTCTCGATCTGTCTCACACGCTCTCTGCTCACACCGAAGATCCTTCCCAGCTGCGCCAGGGTGCATGGTTCATCGTCCATCAGGCCGAATCGAAGTGTGATTATGGTCTTTTCCCTGTCCGAAAGCGACGTGAGGGCGGTCTCGATCCTCTCCCTGATGTCGGAGCTGAGAGCCCTCAAATCCGGCGGCTGAAGACGGCTCTCGAGGAAATCGGCTATCGTGGCGTCATTCTCGCTGTCCGTATGGTCCAGCGAGAGAGGCTGGGCGGTGGAGAGGCACACGTCCTCCAGCTCCCGCCTGTCCCTGCCCATGAAATCAGCCAGTTCCTCCAGTGTCGGCCCGTGTCCGTGCTCCAGAGCGAACTCGTCCATTGCCCTTCTGATGGAGGAATCCTCGTAGTGAAGCCTTACCGGCAGCCTCACCAGCCTGCCGTGGCGGATCAGGGCCTTCATTATGAACTGCCTGATCCACCAGACTGCAAAGGTGGACAGCTTGCATCCCCTTGAGACGTCAAAGCGTCTGACCGCCTCCATCAATCCCTGGCAGCCCTCCTGTACTAGGTCCATCTCCTCCATGGCGTCGCAGGGGTGGAACCTCCTTACCCTAGAGATCACAAGGCACAGATTGGCCTCCACGAACCTCTCGATGATCTCGCGGATCCTGTCCACCGCCTCTGCGAATCGCTTTCCGGCATCCGAATATTTGAGGAGACCGATCCCCGTGCGCACCTCCAGCAGATCGAGGCTGTTCTGCAGAGAACAGATAGCGGGATGGAGTCTCCAGGCCTTCCGGCCCGTCTCCGACTGATCCTTCTCCAGCAGATCGTAATCAGTGGCAAGGAGTTCCAGGCTCCCTATCCTGTTTCCGAGGAGGTCCATGATCCTGCTTCTTCGGAGGAGCAGTTCCCTGTACTCAGCTATTCCCGAGAAGACCTCCCTGCCGAGATCCTCCACGGCGTGCCAGAGGGGATGAAGCCGTCTTATCGCTTCCCGTTTGAGATAGGGACCCTTCATCCCATCGATTATCCTTCTCAGTTCTCCCCGGCGGTCCTGGGGTATGTATCCATCGGACAGGGTCCAGTGCGATCCGTCTATGGCGCTTTCGCAGCAACGCTGACCGGCAGCCAGCTTCTCCAGAGGTCCGATGAACATCCCGCGGCCAAGGGGAACGGAAAGGATCGACTCGAGCATGGCCAGCCTGTTCTTCTCCTGGTTCTCCAGAAGTGAAGCCTCCTCATCGGGTGACATCGGAACCACGACATCCAGCTCCCTGAAGAAGATGGTGCTGGATGAACAGTCCCTGAAAGACCCCTGACCGGAAATGGCGCCCCCCTACATGTTCTTGATCTTGTCCTCTATTTCGGATATTCTCCGCCGCAGATCATCGGCGGCCTCCGCGCCCCCGGACCTCTGAATCTCCCGCAGCCGCTTGCGTTCCCTCTGGAGCCTGGACTTCTCCACCGCGTTCCGAAGCCTGAGGTGGTCTTCCGGCGCGGTCCTCTCGGGATGGACCGAGAGGATCATGGCGCAGATGGTCCTCTCGGGCTCATTCAGCCGTGAGAGCTGGAACTCGGAGAGACCGCTCTCAGCCTGTCTCTTTATTTCGGAGAGTATTTCGGAGGCCCGGCCGCTGCGCAGGTCTCCGGACTCGAGAAACTCTATCAGCGGGTCGGACAGACCTTCCGGTGACAGCAGGACACCGGCCAGAAGGCTGGTATCCCACCT
Organism: Candidatus Fermentibacteraceae bacterium; assembly: GCA_016936235.1. Taxonomy (GTDB): domain Bacteria; phylum Fermentibacterota; class Fermentibacteria; order Fermentibacterales; family JCC-6; genus Aegiribacteria. The sequence goes on from JAFGPK010000113.1 coordinate 17,453, forward strand.
GCCGAGCCCCGAGGCATCCCCGGGGGACTCAGGCTGCCTGCCGGTCTCCTTCTCCTTTTCCCGAAGCTCCAGCTCCAGGGTTTCTATGGAATAGCCGGTCTCTTCCGATATTATCTTCAGAAGTGTCTCCCTGATGATGGGCTCCGTGGCGCAGGAAGCTATGCCGGCCAGCCTCTGGACCACTTTGACCTTCTTCTGTGTTCCCTTCACCATAGACCAGCCGTCAAGGAGTCCCAATGCGAACCTGATGGGATCACGGGCCGCACCCGCAAGCTCGAGGACAGCCTCGTCCGGTCTGTCTCTGAGGAAATCATCAGGATCCAGCTGGTCCGGAACAGCCATTATCCTGGGAAGGTAACCCTGTTGAAGAAGCACTTCGGCGGCTTTGACGGAAGCCCGCTTGCCGGCGCCGTCACCATCGTAGCAGATGAAAACCGATGAGGCCAGGCCGCCGATCTGCCTGGCCTGGGCCGGCGTGAGCGCCGTTCCGCAGGTGGCTACCGTGCACGCGAATCCCTTGGCCACAAGTCTGGCATGGTCGAAATAGCCTTCCACCAGGATGATCATGTCCAGGTCCCTTGCGGCGGCAGCCGCTTCCCTGTAGCCGTAAAGGTAATCCCCTTTCCTGTAGATCGGGGAATCCGGACCGTTGAGGTACTTCGGGGCATTGCTGCCGGCACCGTCCAGCAGCCTGCCGCCGAAGCTGATCACCCTGCCGCGCCTGTCCGAGATGGGAAAGAGGACCCTGCCCCTGAACCTGTCGTAAGTACCGCTCCCGCGCGTGGACACGAGTGCCACTCCGGCTTCGACGAGCTGGCTCTCGGAATACCCCCTGCCCCGGAGATGCGCGGACAGCACGCCGCCCTCGGGCGCCCATCCGATACCCAGCAGGTCGACCGTCTCCTCAGAGAGGGACCTGGACAGCAGGTACCGTCTGGCCGATTCGCCTTCCCTGCCTCTCAGTCTCGACCTGTAGAAACTCTGGGACTCGGCCAGTATCTCCCTGAAGATATCCGTCCTGGTGGAATCCCCGCCGGTCTTCTCGAGGGTCACAGCCGCTTCCGCCGCCAGCTCCTCCACAGCTTCGGAAAAAGAGAAGTTCAGATAGTTCATGAGGAACGAGAATACGTCCCCTCCCGCCCCGCATCCGAAACAGTGGTACATCTGCCGCTCCGGCGAAACGAAGAACGACGGGGTCTTCTCCCTGTGGAAAGGACAGAGTCCCTTTATGCTGCGTCCCGCCCTCTTGAGGCTCACGTACCTGCCGATGACGGATACGATGTCGGTTGATGATCTCACGCGCTCGATGGAGCGGTCTGAGTAATAGCCGCCCGTCGCCATCAGTGGGCCTTCCCCGCCGTCCCGAGATTAACGATGGTCACTCCGATACCCCCCTCGCCGGGTTTTCCGGGCCGGAACGCCTGTATCCTTCCGTCATTTCGCACCATGTCCACCACTGCCTTCATCAGTATGCCCTTGCCCTTGCCGTGGATCACCCGGATGAATGGAATACCTGCCGCGATTCCGTCTTCGATGGCCCCGTCGAGTTCCGACAGGGCCTCCTCCGCCGACATGCCCCTCAGGTCAAGTTCAGTGTCAGCTTCCACGGGCGTGCTCCACCCTGCTGACGAGGGTCTGTCGCCGGGAGGCGGGACTTTCCTTACTTCGCCGGGAGCTTTCCTCAGACGCAGGTTTCCCATGGTCACGGCCACGTGGTCCTCCCCGACCTCCTCCACTCTTCCGATCCCGCTCCAGCCGTCAACGCTGACCCAGTCGCCGGTTCCTATATCTCCATCCGGGCAGGGACTGTCAATCACAGGTACCGGTACCCCTGCACCGGCTTCCCTGGATATTTCACGCAGCCTCTCCCTCAGTTCGCGTCTCTCTTCCGCTGACTCCGATCTGGCAAGCCTGGCCAGGAGCGAATCGGCCCTGGAGTTGATGTCACGCTCCAGTTCACGGAACTCCCGCATGATCATTTCCCTGCCGGCCGAAAGCTCCTCCCTCTCCCTCTCCAGTTCCTCCATGCCCAGACGCAGCCGTTCCCCTTCATCTCTGCGCTGGAGTTCCAGCTCCTCCAGTCGCGATCGGAGCTCCTTCCTGGATGCTGTGACCTCCTCCAGCATCCTGTCCAGCCGGAAGGAATCGCCCGACAGTTCCTGAGCCCTTGACAGGACCTCTTCCGGAAAAGCCATCCTGCCGGCTATCTCCAGCGTGAAGGAGGAGCCGGGAATGCCCGGGACGAAAGTGTAATCCGGCTCAAGCGTATCGTTCCTGAAGTTCATGCAGCCGTTGTAGAATCCCTCCCTCCCCTGGGCCAGACTCTTGAGCTGTCCCTGGTGAGTGGTGACTATCACCCTGCAACCGGATTCCGCCAGCCGTTCGAGTACCGAGGCCGCCAGCGCCGCGCCTGTCAGGGGATCTGTCCCCGCCGCAGGCTCATCGATGAGGGCAAGTGAACCCGGTCCCGGAGAGCTGAGCATCCTGAGCTGCTCCAGGAGTCTGGCGGAATAGGTGCTCTGGTGCTCGGCTATGGACTGCTGGTCTCCGATGGATACATGAAGCCTTTTGAAGAAGGGCATGGTGGAAGCGGCACCGGCCAGGCACCCTATGCCGGACTGGGCGCACGCCACGGCCAGACCCACCGCCTTGAGCAGTACGCTCTTCCCGCCCGCATTGGGTCCGCTCACTATGAGGACCCTCCAGTCCTCCGGAAGCTCCACCGTGTTCGCCACCATCTCCTCGGGGGGTATGAGAGGGTGCTTAAGGTCTTCCAGGCACAGCCTGCCCTCCTCCGGGAAGACGGTCCTCATCTCCAGATGGTACCTTGCCCTTGCGAATACCGCATCAAGGGATGCCATGGCGCCCGCGCAGTCACTCATGGCCGGAAGATCCCGTCGGAGCTGGAGTGTTTCTTCCCTGAGTATCCGCCTTCTCTCGTAGTCGAGGTCCAGGGATGCCTCTCTAAGTGCATTTCCGTCCTCCACGAGGGCGGCGGGCTCTATGAAGAGAGTCTCGCCGCTCTCGGACCTGTCATGCACTATTCCACGGACATCACCCTTTCTGGAGGATATGACCGGGAGTACGTACCTGCCGTCCCTGAGAGTGGGCGGCATATCCCGCAGGACGCTTCCGCCGGACAGTGATGAATGAATGCTCTCGATCCTGCGGGACAGCTTTTTCCGAAGGCTTTCGACCTGCTTGAGGAGCCTGGCGAACTCCCTGGACGCTGATTGGGAAAGGTCACCGTCGGGGGTGGTGATGGACAGCAGGCGGCCGCCGGAATCGGGGGCCCGTTCCATGAGCCCGATGTACTTTTCAAGTGCGGAGAACTCCTTTATCCCTTCTTCGGCGGAAGCCACGCTGTCCAGGAACATCCGTCGTTCCTCCAGGGCCTCCCCGGTGGTCCTTAGCTGGGAAGGATCAAGGACCAGGGCTCCTTCTTCGAGTATTGAGCAGACCTCGATCAGATCGTCGGTCATTCCTGAAGGGCACACGATCCCCAGTTCCAGGAGCGATGAAGCGGAAAGGGTCTCCCGAATCAGCTCCCTTGATGCATCTGCATCCCAGCCGGGCTTGAGGGAGTCGACCATGATCCTGCCGGAACCGCTCAGGGTTCCTGATGAAATCTTTTCGAGAACCTTGCCGTATTCGAGACTTTTCAGGGATCCGGTCATTGTTCCGATCCTTCTGCAGCTATGATGAGGGCTTGAAGTGGTCCGATCCATCCAGTTCCTGGAGAACGCTCTTCTCCTTGCGGGACAGCTTCTCCGGAACGTATACATCAGCGATGACCACAAGGTCTCCCCTGCCGAAACCCTTGAGCTTCCTGATCCCCTTCCTCTTCAGTACCAGCCTTTCTCCGGGCTGTATGCCCGAGGGGAGGTCCACTTCCGTTGCCTCGTCCTCCACTGGCGGAATGGTTATTCTGGTACCAAGCGCGGCCTGGGGAAAGGAGATCCTGGTCCTGTAGAGCAGATCGTAGCCGTCCCTCTGGAAATCACCGTAGTCCACATTCCTGATCCTCAGTATCATGTCCCCCGGAGGACCGTCGTCCGGAGGGAAGTGGCCCTGTCCCCGCAGTCTAATGAAATGCCCTTCGGACACGCCTGCGGGCAGGTCCACTGAAATCTTCCTGTCCCTGGACTCAAGCCTGGTGCCGCCGCATTCGGGACAGACCTTCACAGGTACGCTGCCCCTGCCTCCGCAGTCGGGACATGCCGTCACGGACTGCATTGCACCCAGAAGAGTCCTTCTGACGGTCCTTATCCTGCCCTGCCCGCCGCATCGTTCACACCTGGAAAGGCCGTGGTCCGGATGGGCGCCGGTTCCGTCGCACCCGCTGCAGTGCTCGTTGCGGGTGACGGATATCTCCCTGGTGCTCCCCAGGACGACTTCCCGCAGGTCAAGTTCGATATCCACCACGGCGTCCTCCCCTGCGGAAGCCGTGGTCCCCGACCTGCCGAAACCGAATATGTCCTGGAATGCTCTGAGGGCGTCGTCCATGCCGAATCCTCCGAAGAAATCGGCCATGTCGGGCATGGCGTCCGCCGAACCTGTCATGTCGAACCTGCGCCTCTTCTCGGGGTCGCTGAGGATCTCGTAGGCCTGGGTGATCTCCTTGAACTTCTCCTCGGCGGCCCTGTCCCCGGGATTGCGATCCGGGTGATACTGCAGCGCGAGTTTTCTGTATGCTCCCTTTATGGTCGCCTGGTCGTCGCCCCTGTCCACACCGAGGACCTCGTATGGATTGTGGCTCATCGATTCACTCCGTTACAGGGACCGGATCCCCGCCTTACCGCAGGGCAGGCAGCACACCGCGACCCTTCCGCTGTTAGATGTTACACGCTTTTCCGAGTCTGGAATATAGTACGAAAAGCGCGATCATGAAAAAGAAAGACTCCTGAAGTGACCCTGTGCGAGGGGAAGCTAGTCCTCGGCCGATTCAAGTGTGGCTATGCCTTCGGTCTCATCCTCCGCATCCATGGTGTCGACCATGTTGAGAATGTTCCTCACGGTGTGCATGACCATGGAAAGCTCTCTCATGGCAGTATCCAGGGCGCCGATGTTCGTCCCGTCCCTCGCGGCCCTCAGTTCCTCCAGGGCCGCTTCCAGCTCGCCCGTGGAATCGCTGTCAAGACGGTCTCTGCTGGTGTTGAGCAGCTTGGAAGCCTCGTAGATGGACTGGTCGGCTATATTGCGGACCTCGATCAGCTTTATCCGCTCACGGTCTGATTCTCTGTTCTGTCTCGCGTCCTGAATGAGTTTTCTGATGTCATCGTCTGTCAGTCCTCCGCTTGGATTGACCTTCATCTCCTGATGCTTGCCGGTGACCGCGTCCTTCGCATTCACGAAAAGGATGCCGTTGGCGTCTATGGAGAAGGAGACCTCGATCCTCGGCACTCCCCTGGGAGCCGGACTGATGCCCACCAGCTCGAACCTGGCAAGACTCCTGTTCTCTTCGGCCAGAGTCCGCTCGCCCTGGAGAACATGGATGCCCACGACCTGCTGGTTGTCCACTGCGGTGGTGAACATCTTGCTTCTCCTTATGGGAAGAGGGCTGTTCTTCTCTATTATCGGCGCCATGACCCCTCCCAGGGTCTCAACGCCCAGAGTAAGTGATGTGACGTCAAGAAGGACAAGGTCCTTCCTCTGACCCGACACCACCGAACCGGCTATGGCGGCGCCCATGGCAACTACTTCGTCAGGATTGACGCTGTGGACCGGCTCCTGATGGAACGTCTCCTCCACCAGCTTCCTGACAAGAGGGATCCTTGTGGAACCGCCCACGAGGACCACCGTTTCAAGGTCTTCGTGGGTAAGGCCGGCGTCCTGCAGAACCTGTTCGCAAAGAGGTCTCGTGTTCTCAACGAGATCCCTGATCAGGCCTTCAAAAAGCCCCCGTGTCAGGGACATCTCCAGATGAACCGGTCCCTGGTCGCTGGAATCTATGAAGGGCAGGTTGATGGATGTCTCCAAAGCGGTTGACAGTTCGCACTTGGCCCTCTCGGCCGCCTCCCTTACCCTCTGGGGGGCGACGGGGTCATCGGTCAGGTCGATCCCCTTGGAGCGTTTGAACTCGCTTACTATCCATTGAACGAGGCGCGCGTCGAAATCATCGCCGCCCAGCTGGGTGTTTCCGGTGGTGGCCTTGACCTCGAATATCCCGTTGACCACCTGCAGGATGCTTATGTCGAAGGTTCCTCCGCCGAAGTCGAACACGGCGATCTTGCGCCTCTCGACGGCATCGGTGAAAGCCAGTGCCGCGGCGGTGGGTTCGTTGAGCACCCTCTTGACATTGAGACCGGCGATGGTGCAGGCAGCCTTGGTGGCCTTCCTCTGTATCTCATTGAAGTGCGCCGGGACGGTCACAACGACGTCGGTGACCTCCTCCCCGAGGAACTCCTCCGCACGGTACTTCATCTTCTGCAGGATCATGGATGAGATCTCCTGAGGAGAGAATACCCTTCCGTCACCTATCCTTACCACGGCATCGCCCTTGTCGTTGGGCACTATGTCGTAGGATACGCCGAATGCCTCCCTCTCCAGCTCTTCGTACTTCCTTCCCATCAGCCTTTTAATACTGGTGATGGTATCCTTTGGATTGGTAATGGCCTGTCGTTTGGCCACTATTCCCACCAGCCTGTCGCCCGCGGGTGTGAAGGCCACAACGGAGGGCATTACCCTGGGGCCTTCACCGGTCTGTATGACCACCGCATTGCCGCCCTCGGATATTGCCATGCAGGAGTTGGTAGTGCCCAGGTCGATGCCGATCGTACAGCCCAAGTTACCTCCTTATGAAGTTAAGGCCAGCAAGCAGTCCGGACCGCGGAAGAATCTGATGAACACAGCCCTGCATATACATGCAGTATAGATAATCGAACCGCATCCAAAGTTCAACCTCTCCGGCGAAGCAGGTTCAACTGTACCCGAAACTGACGTTGTTGTCAACTCTTATCTCCTATTAACGAATAAAAACCATCAGGCGTCGGACTTCCCGCGGATCATGGTCTCCACGGATCTTCCGTCGGGAGAGCTTATCACTCCCTTCTCACATATCAGAGCCGTTATCAGGGATGCGGGGGTTACATCGAAGGCCGGATTCCAGATCCCGGCCTCCTCGGGAAGGAGCACACTTCCGCCCGATACGGCCAGTTCCCCTCTCCCCCTCTGTTCTATGGCTATATCCTCTCCTCTCGCCGTTCCCGGGTCGAAGGTCGAAAGCGGAGCGACCACGTAGAAAGGCACTCCGTGTGCGGCTGCGGCAAGGGCGATGGGATATGTGCCGATCTTGTTGGCTGCGTCTCCGTTGGCCGCTACCCTGTCGCTCCCCACTATCACGGCGTCGACTCTTCCGCTCCGGAGCAGAGAGGCCGCCGCGGAATCCGGCAGCACGTCAACAGGTATTCCGGCCCTGGTCAATTCCCACGATGTGAGCCTCGATCCCTGAAGAAGCGGACGGGTCTCATCGGCGTAGACCTTTTTCAGCATACCCCTGTCCCATGCTTCATATATCACCGCCAGGGCCGTTCCCAGACCCGCGGTGGCCAGTCCCCCAGCGTTGCAGTGGGTCAGTACGGAGCACCCGGGTTTCAGGAGCTCCGCTCCGAACCGTCCCATGGCCCTGCTGGCATCAAGGTCCTCCTCCCTCATGAGGTGGGCCGATCGAAGAAGAGCCTCTGCGGGATCTTCACCGCTTCCCAGGTTGTCGTAGACAACCTTCTGCCGGTCAATGCAATGGAAAAGGTTGACTGCCGTCGGCCTGGTTCCCTCCAGCACTGACAGCTTGCGGAGGAATTCCTTCCTGAATCCCGGGTTCGACGGTGTCGTAAGTGCGGCCAGCGCGCATCCATATGCGGCTGCAATCCCGATGGCCGGGGCCCCGCGGACGGCAAGGGTCCTGATGGCTTCCGCAAGGGTGTCGACATCCCTGCAGTCTATATAAACCTCATTGCGGGGAAGCCGCCTCTGGTCCAGCAGCCTCAGGCTTCCATCCGTCCACCGCATTGTGGGAAGGGGCTGCATGTCAGCTCCGGCTCCTCAGGATCTCCATGCATAAGCTGAGAATTCCGTCTGGTTCCATCAGCCTTCCCGGCCCCGATGTCCCGCACGCCAGCTTCCCCGTCACGGGTCCTGCGAATCTCACTCCGCGCCCCTCCAGCCTGCGTACGTTCTCTATCGTCGCTGGGTTGCCCCACATCCTGCTGTTCATGGAAGGGGCCATGAGCACAGGAGCGCTGCATGCAAGGAAGCATGAAGAGAGCAGGTCGTCCGCCAGCCCGCAGGATGCCCTGGCCAGGAAATCGGCGGTAGCGGGAACCACGGCCATGAGGTCGATGCTGTCGGTAAGCGTTATATGGGGCACAGAATCCCCCGGCTCGCCTGGGAATAGAGAGGAATAGACCGGTCGTCCTGTGACGCAGGCCAGCTGGGTCTCCGTCACGAACTCCAGACCGGCCCGAGTGATGACTCCATCCACATGGACGCCTTCCTTCCGCAGAAGCGATGCAAGCATCACGCCCTTGAAAGCCGCCGCGCTGCCTGTAATACCGAGGAGAACTCTCTCACTGCCCATTGGAACACCTCTCACCAATTCTGTTTATGCCCACGAGCGTAAGCTCCGGACAGACCTTCAGCGGGCTCCTGCACCAACCCGCTATGCCCGGCGCCCAGCCTCCGGTGGCCCATAGAACAGGCTCACCCTCCATCTCATCCACCAGGCGCTCAATGATGCGATCGGCGGCTCCAACGGCTCCTATGAGAACACCTGAGCAGATCGCCTGTGACGTGCTCCGCCCCATGGCGGCATCCGGGAACTCGAGGTCGACGGGGTTGAGCCTCTCCGCCTTTTTGAACAGCTCGGCGGCGGCGGTGCCCACTCCAGGGGCGATGGCACCTCCAAGATACGCCCCCGTCCCGCTTATGACGTCGAACGTGGTTGCGGTCCCGAAATCCACCACTATGGCAGGAAGAGGGCCCAGATGCATGGCTCCGACCGCATTGGCCAGCCTGTCGGCCCCCAGCTCGTGGGGATAGTCATATTCGATCTTTATCCCCGCGCTGGCCGGGGTCACTTCCACAGGCTCCACTCCTATGTAGCGTCTTGAGAGGTCCATGACGGAGTGTCTGACCTGGGGAACGACACTGGCGCAGGCCACCGCATCCGGAAGTGGGCACCCGTCGGTCTCCAGAAGGGTCCCGAGTACCACCCACAGGTCATCGGCGGTCCAGTGAAGCGTGGTAATCCTCCACTGCACCTCGAGCCTCCCGTCCACGAAGACGCCGACGGCGGTCTTGGTGTTGCCTATGTCCAGTACAAGTCTCCTCATCATCTCCCCCAGTCGAAGCCGATGTCCGCAGAGGGCGCGGAATGGGTCAGGGCTCCGGAGGAGATCCCGTTCACTCCGGTCTCGGCAATGCTCCGGATATTGTCCAGCGTGACACCTCCTGAAGCCTCCAGGTAAACGCCGCTTCCGGCAGAAAGCCTGACCGCTTCCCTGAGTTGTTCCGTCCCCATATTGTCCAGGAGTATCCTCCCGGGTTTTTCCGCCAGCGCTTTTTCCAGCTGCCGGAGGCTGTCCACCTCGATCTCCACGGGAACCTTCACCGCCCTCAGCCTCTCCATGATCCCGCCAAGACCCTCCACGCCTCCCGCAAATGCCAGATGGTTGTCCTTGATCATGGCCATCTCGGCAAGATCGAACCTGTGGTTCACTCCTCCGCCCATCCTGACCGCGTACTTCTCCAGCGCCCGAAGGCAGGGTGTGGTCTTCCTCGTATCGATGACGTCCACTCCAGTACCCCGAACGGCTCTTACGAATTCGCGGGTCAGGGTAGCTATCCCCGACAGCCGGCAGAGCAGGTTAAGGGCCACCCTCTCCCCGCGGAGCAGGATATGCGCCGGACCTTCCACGGACCCGATGACAGCTCCTGTCTCCGCCTGCTTCCCATCGGCGACGTACTGCCTGCAGACGGGCGCCCGTATTCCGAAGGATCCTGCAAGGCTTCTGAAAACCTGATCCAGCAGGAACCATCCCGCCACAAGGAGCTCTTCCCTGGCGGTGACGGCACAGCTGCTTTCGCGATGGGATGAACTGCCCAGCGAAGACGTTGCGGCGTCTCTCAGTGCCTGGTCCTCCTCCAGCGCCATGGCGGTTATGAACTCCCCCACCGAGACCGGATCCGACCAGTCGACTTCCGACCTCATATCTCCTGAAGGACCCTTTCCTTCTCGAAGACGACCCTGCCTTTGTACAGGGTTCCCACCACTTCCAGCTCCTCCCAGTGGGTAGTGAACGGGTTTCCGGACAGAACGGCAAGGTCCGCCACCCTGTCAGGTCGGAGGCTTCCGGCTATCTCTCGAAATCCGCATACGGAGGCCGCTTCCAGAGTGTAAGCGTACAATGCGGCATCCACTGCCAGTCTCTGTTCAGGGTCAGGATGCCCGGTGGCCCCTGCCAGGCCCAGGAGCGGACCGAAGGGCATGCCGTCGCTGCCGAAGGCCACTCTGAAATCGGCGTCCATCACCTGTCTGAACGGATTGAGAGACAACGCGGTTTCCGGACCCAGTTTCTGTTCGTACAGACCACCGGGCATCTGCCACCTGTTCACGAAATTGGGCTGCATAACGAAGCAGTGGACCTCCGGGTCCCAGCTGCCGGGCCAGCAGCTGGCAAGGTCCTCCGCGTGCTCCACCCTTATCCCGTGGGGGCACCTCCCGCCCCTCTCGTCCAGGAAAGCTCCGCTCACCCTGTCAAGGAGCGACAGCGCCCTTCCGCCGATGGCGTGGAATACGGGCACGACGTTAAGGCTGTCCGACAGTTCCAGAGCTTCCATGACTTCAGCCTCGGACATGAGAGGAAAGGCTTCGGAGCCATCGGAATACTTTCCCGATATCGCCGCGGTGGAAGCGCCTATGGAGCCGTCCAGGAAGAACTTCAGTCCGGAAGCCTCCTTCAGCGCCGAACCTCTGGGGTCGTCGAGGACCTCGTTCCCGTACAGGCAGATGGAGATCCTCATACCCGGTTTGCTGTCCCTCAGAACCTTGGACGTCATGTAATTCTCGAACGTGTAGACCGATGTGACACCCACTGCCTGCGCCATGCGGACCGCGTTCCTGCAGGCCTGCCTGAGTACCTTTCCCTCAGGCGGGAACATCCTGCCGAGATCGGAGTTTATCCCCTCCCGAACGATACCCGTTGACCTGTCCAGGCCCGGGGAATCCTCCGGAAGGAGTCTCATCATTGACGAGTTCAGCAGAGCCGTGTGGCCGCATACCCTTCTGAGGATCGCGGGACGATCTCCGGATGCCCTGTCAAGTTCTTCGAGGGACGGCAGTCCACCCCCGCTCCATGTGCTCTCATCGAAGCCGAAACCCCTCAGGATGCTCCCTGTACCATCTGTACCCGATTCCCTGCTCACCATGTCAAGCATCTCTCCCGCGGAACCGGCCTCCCCGAGATCGAGCATTACCGTCTGGAGTCCGCTCCAGAGGAAGTGGCAGTGGGCGTCCACGAAGGCCGGTATGACGAAGAGATCCGAATGGATCTCCGGCGCGGCCTCCATATCCTCGATCATTCCCTCGGCGATATAGATACGGGTGGGGCCCAGGGAAGGTCTTCCCGGCCCGACCCAGACTCCTCCGCATTCGATTATCTTCATGTGCCCTTGTCCTTCAGGTGATTGTACATCAGTTCCAGTGTCTCCGGCTTAACCTCGAAAGTGAAAAAGGTCTTGTCCACTCTTCTCTCGACGCTTGTGACACGCCCGTTTATCTCCGCGGTCACGTATCCTCCGTCCGGATTCCTACCCTCGGCTATCTCCCTGACGCCCCTGGACGGATCGGATATCTCCCTGGCCTCTATCTCGGTCATCTCATCCCTGTGGCGGAACCATCTTGTGAGTATGATGTAGCTTCCCTCGCTGATGGACGAAGCGGCCGGGAAAGTAACGTCCAGGGTCACCATCCCGTCTTCGTTCCGTCCCTTCGGGCTGTAGATGCAGACCCTGTTCCTGCCCTCGTTCTTCGCTTGATACAGGGCCTTGTCGGAAGCCACCAGGAGTTCGCTGCCCTCCACCCCCGGGAAGCTGCTGACACCGACGGAAACCGAAATGATGAGCGGTATCGAGGAAAGTTCAGTGTCGTCCGTTCCGCAGTTGTCCAACGGAGACTGGTAGATGAGGTCCCTGATCCTCTCAGCAGTCTCGAAGGCCTCATCCAGAGTCGTATTGGGGAGGAGGACCATGATCTCCTCGCCTCCGTACCTGTACGCCTCGCCCCTGTAGCCCACCGATCTCCTGATGATCCCGGCCACATGCCTCAGGACGATGTCACCGGTACTGTGCCCCCATTTGTCGTTGAACTTCTTGAAGTGGTCGATATCTATCATCAGGGAGGACAACGGAAGACCCTCGCTGCCCATCCTGCGCAGAAGCAGGGGAAGGGTGCTGTCCAGGGCCTTCCTGGGGGGGATTCCCGTGACCGCGTCAAGCTCACCCCTCCAGGGAAAGGCAGTTTCCGGATCAAAAAAACCAGTGAAAGACAAATCCAGACCTCCCGGTTTGGTCAATAATAACATGAAATCGGGCAAATGACAGCGCTTACATTGACACCGGCCGGGAAAGAATGCAGACTATCGGATGTACGCCAGATCGGGGAGGATACATGTTCCGCAGTTCATTCTCGGCGCCCTTCACAGCTGCTCTAATGCTCCTGCTTTCCTGCTCATGGTCCGCCGGTCAGAGGGAAGTTCTCGATTGCTTCCGCGGGGCGGTCTCCACCATGGAAGGAGGTGACTGGGAGTCGGCGATGGAGGTCATCAGCTCCTCCACGGAAGCCCTTCTGGACTCGCTTTCGTCGGACTTCACCGCCAGGGGCCTGTACGGCTATGAGCAGGTCGTGGACCTGCTTCGGGTGATGTATCAGGAGTACATTGACTTCGATGGAGAAGTGACTATGATTTTCGTTGAGGGAGACAGGGCAGAGGTCACCATCTCCCCTGACGATCAGAGAAAATACCAGATGGTGTTCGAGCAGGGGGAATGGAAGCTTGATCTGAGCGAGGTCTTCAGGGCGGATATCCAGGAAGCCCTGAGGGGTTCTTATGTATATCACTGAGAACGTCATTCTCCTTTTAATTAGAAGCAGTGTTTGCCGTACCGGTTCGGGAAACCGGGTAAAAAGAAGAGAGGGAAACTAGATGAAGAAACTGGCATTACTCTTTGGTATGCTGGCCATCGCCCTGTTCGCTGCATGCGGTGAGCAGGCCGAGGAGGGTGATACCACCCAGGTCGAGGATACCACTGAAGCGGCGCTTGCCGAGGTTACGATTACCAACGGCCTTGAGGCCTATGATATTTACTACATCATGATCGACCCGTCGGACGAGCCCTGGGGCGAAGACCGCCTGGGCGAAGAGACACTGGCCCCCGGTGAGTCCTTCACAGTCGAGGTCGAGCCCGGCGCCTGGGACATCCAGGTTATCGATGTCGACGGCGACACCTACACACTCTGGCAGGTTGATATCGGCGCCGACGGCTACGAGTGGAACGTTACCCTCGACGACATAGACAGCGACTGGGGCGACAGCGAGGTAATGGAACCCCGCATTATCGAGGCCGGTGAGGGAACCGCCTGGATTTCCATCGTCAACGACCTTCAGGGATACGACATTTTCTACGTTTACGTATCTCCCATGGAGTCCGATGACTGGGGCGATGACATGCTCGGTTCCGAGATCCTCTACCAGAACGACGAGCTCATAGTCTGGGTCGATCCCGGAACCTACGACATTCAGCTTGTTGATGAAGACGGCGACACCTACACCGTGTGGGAAGTGGAAGTCGACGCAGCCGGTTTCGAATGGTGGGTCACTCTCGACGATCTGGACTTGATGACGGATGAGCCCGACATGGGTGCCGTTATGCTCGAGACAGGCGAGGGCAGCGCCCCCGTCACCATCATCAACGACCTTGGCGCCTGGGACATCTACTACGTATACGTGGATGCCTCCGACTCTCCCTGGGGCGAGGACAGGCTTGGATCCGACATACTCACCGCCGACAGCCGCATCACCGTCTGGGTGGATCCCGGCACCTACGACATGAAGGTGGAGGACGTCGACGGCGACACCTACACCCTCTGGGGCGTTGAGGTCGGTGCGGACGGTTACCAGTGGAGCGTTACGCTCGATGATATGGACTGATTCAGCAGGACACTGACCCTGACGGATCAGTCCATCGATGAATCAGTTGAGAAGAAACCCCCGGACCGGCAGGTCCGGGGGATTTCTTCATGACTGTCATGCTTCTCTGACTGAACACAATCGCATGAACGATTCAGTTTTAAGAAACCCGTGGTCCTGATCGACCACGGGTTTCTTCTTGACTGACCTGACCTGATATAGATCAATACTGCTAAAAACCCGCGGACCTTTCGATCCGCGGGTCGCTGCATTGAAACGAAGGACTTACTTGGAGTAGAACTCCACCACCATTCTCTCGTCCACGTCCAGCGGCACGTCCTCCCTTGAGGGCAGAGCCTTCATGATTATCTTCCTGGCCGAGGGGTCCACGTCCAGGAACGCGGGTACGCCTATTCCGGAGCCCTCGGTGATGTTGTCCTCAATGACCTTGAGTTTCCTGCTCTTCTCCTTCAGGGAGATGACGTCGCCCACCCTGACCGAGTAGGACGGTATGTCCAGCTTCCTTCCGTTTACGGTGACATGGCCATGGGTGACCAGCTGTCTCGCTGCGGGAATGGAACGTGTGAACCCTCCCCTGGCAACAACGTTGTCCAGCCTTCTCTCGATCTGCTGAAGGAGGTTGTGGCCCGTCTCGCCCTTCATCGAAGTGGCTTTGCTGTAGTACCTGCGGAGCTGCTTCTCGGAGAGACCGTAATTGAACCTTATCTTCTGCTTCTCGGTGAGCTGCAGGCGGTAGGTCGAAGATCTTCTCCGATGCCATCTGCCTCCATGCTCCCCCGGCGGGTTCTGGTTGGCCGGGTCCTTCCTCGTCAGGCCGGGAAGTGTACCCAGAGACCTGATCTTCCTGAGTTTGGGTCCGCGATATCTCGACATTCAGTAACCTCCGACGGTTGGCGCCTCACGAGACATTCGTGGCATGACGATAACACCGGCACCTTCCGGTGAACTGTACTCTGACAGCCATCTCCATGCTTCGGCGCATTTGTGACAAGGCTCAAATCTACCGGCTCAGGATGTCATATGTCAACAAGGAGCACGCATTTGTGATGGAACAGAAAGGGGCACGCGTAAGCGTGCCCCCTCGTCATCATTACCGAGGCCTCAGCGGATTACCACGCAGGACCTTGTGAAGGTATCGCCGCCGGCGGTGAGACGGAGAAGGTAGACACCACCGGGTACGGACTTCCCGGCACTGTCCGTGCCCGCCCACTGTACTGAGTGCGTCCCGGAGGCCTGATCGCCGGAGATCACGGTAGTGACCAGCCTTCCGGAAAGATCGTAGATATCCAGCGATATCTCGCCCGCAGCAGGCAGTGAGTAGGAGACAGTAGTGGTTTCGGAGAAGGGGTTGGGAGCCGGAGAAGCCAGCCCGAGCGAAGGTATCAGCAGGCCGCCTTCAGCGACCCCGACACCCGAGACAACGGCGGAACCCACGTAGGGGTAGTAATTATGGGCCGTGCATGTCACGGTCACGTCATCGGTGCCGGGTATCGACGGGATGGTGAGTGAAGCTACTCCTGAGCCGTTGGTATATCCGCTCTCCAGGAAGACGTCTCCCTGCACTATGCCCACCAGGGCACCCTCGACGGGGGACCCGCCGGCGGTGACCGTCACCGACCAGCTTCCGGAGGAAATCGACCCCGGATGGGCGCCGGCAAGGTGCACCAGGGGCGATGTGTCTGTGTAGATGTCGAACTCCGGACAGCCGAATATCATGTGCATGTCGCTGTTCTCAGCGTCACCGGTGTAGTAGTAGGCCATGATCTTGCCGTAGTCGAAGGCCGCACCCATGTGGTACATCTCTTCCTCGAAGTACCCCCTGAACTGGTACAGCGCCAGGGAGTCGGTGGGGCCAACGGGACTGGACGTGGTTGCGCCCATGAAACCTATGGCACCCTTGGGGGATGCCTCGGTGCCTGCGTTCATCCAGGCCTCGCCGAAACACTCTGTGCTACCGTCGAACTGCCCGTTGTAGCATGCGATAGAGCTTACCCAGGGGAGTCTGCGGCCGTTGGTGAGGGCCGCGACGTTGCTGTTGCTGAATCCCGTGGTCCCCCACGAAGTAAGGCTGCCGTGGCCGATGTAGCTGAGGAGGGACAATCCACTGTTCACCTCGGCGGAGATGTTGGCGATGGTGGGGTTGATGCCGCCGTAGGTGCTCACCGGGCAGTAAAGGGTGGTGGGCATTCCATGGGACATCATTATAACCGCGTACCTGTATGACATCCATGGATCCTGGAAACTGTTGGATCCTATACTGATGGCATGCTGGAACCAGCTGGGGGAAGGTTCGTAGGGATCGTTCTCATAGGTCTCTATCTTCCAGGCCTGGTACGTGAGGTCGGCCGTGTCGCCGCATATCCTGCCTACATGCACGCTGGGATCGTACCCCGTGCCGATGACGCCGTACTGGTTGTCAGCAGCTGTACCGCTGGAGTAGTAGACGGGCATGGTGTACTCGTTGCCGAGAAGGAGGACCCACTCGGGAGGGTTCACCCAGGTGTTGTAGGCGTCCTCTATGTAATCGTCGATCTGGGACGCGGTGCTGCCGATGGTGGGGATGACGCCGTAGAACACCTCCACACCGGTCTGCTGCTTCCAGTCCACAAGGTCCTGGACGCAGTCGATGGCTTCCTGTACGCCTATTACCAGGTATGAGCCGTCGATGACGTCGGTTCCGGCGCCCTCAAAACCCAGGACCTTCTCGTAAAGGGGAATGAAGCTCCTGGTGTAGCCCCGGAAGGGCCTGTAGATCTCGTTCTCACCGGTGCCTTCAACTACGAGCCTG
>JAFGPK010000035.1 GCA_016936235.1 Candidatus Fermentibacteraceae bacterium
ATGACAGCGGCCCGGGACGATGCGGGAAGGGCTCCCGCCTCCGTCTTTAAAGCATTCCTGAAGAAGGAGATGGACAGCACCGGCGGCGAGAAGTACACCCTGGAAGACGGACCCCATGTCTTCTGGCAGGACGACAGTACTGCGGTGGTCTTCTACTACCGGGACGGGGCGCTGGAGCAGAGGACATTCATCGGCGGCGACACGATCGCTTTTCAGGGGTTCGCGTGGGACAGCGCCTCCGTGTACAGCATCCCGGCCGCCCCACCTGCGCGCCAGCCATGTCTTTTCGAAGGCGTATCCCGTTTTCTTGCAGTGAGCGACATCCATGGAGACTATGAGCATTTCAGGGAAATACTCATGTCTGCTGAAGTGATCGACAGCACATGTAACTGGGCCTGGCGGGACGGACACCTTGTGATCGACGGCGATGTCTTCGACCGCGGGCCGCGGGTGACCGAATGCCTCTGGCTGATCTACAGGCTGGAGCAGGAAGCCGCCCTTTCCGGCGGCAGGGTCCACTTCCTCCTGGGCAACCATGAGCTGATGGTAATTAGGGGCGACCTGCGATACGTCCACGAGAGGTATCTGGAAGGCATAGCCGGATCCACAGGCCTTCACTACGAAGACCTCTTCGGCCCTGATACGGAGCTTGGCCGCTGGCTCCGCACGAGGCCCACGGCGATCATCATCGATGAGACACTTTTCGTACATGCCGGCATCGCCCCGGGTTCGCCGGCCGAGTATCTCCCTGTTCAGGCAATCAACGAGATCGTATGGAGCGGCCTGGACTACTCCACGGTCCGGCTGAAGTTCTCCCCGGCCGTCAGAACACTCTACGGCAGCCTTGGACCCCTCTGGTACCGCGGATTCCATTACGAGATGGAGGACGATTACCCTGAAGCCACTCGGGAAGAAGTGGAAACACTCCTTGATTTCTACAATGTCGACCGCATAGTGGTGGGCCACACCGAGCTGGATAGCCTGACAGCGCTTTATGACGGAAGAGTACTGGCCATAGATGTTGCAGTGGAGGACCTTGGCGGACAGCAGGCACTTCTCTGTGAGGATGATCGCTTGTACGCACTGCACTCCGACGGGACCCGTCAGGAGATAAGCGGCGAATAGCGCCGTCTCCCTGCCTCCTCGAAAGCGTTGCGCCTGCGGAAGCTGCGAAGCCGTTCATCCGCGGCAGTTCGTTGACAGCATTCCGACTGTGGGAGTATGGTTGTCCCGGAAAGGAAGGGGGTTATTCGAGCATGAACGGACATACCACAAGGAGCGTGCTTTCAATATCGGCTCTTGCAATAGCGTCGATCATCGTACTGGTCACACAGGGATGCATCAGCGACCAGGGCAGCTTCAACAACGTTGAAATAACCGGATACGTGAGAAGCGAATCGGATTCGACACCGGTTCCGGGAGCTTTTCTGCTGATAGATGTGGATGTTCAATATTCGAAGGGAACCGACAACTATACGAATTCGGATGGGTACTACGAGTACAGGGTCACAGTCCCCACGCGTGACTGGAACCCCATCGAGATACTCGTGACCGTGGCCGATGTGGACGGTGACCTGAACGGCATCTTCATATCGGAGGACACGCTGCTGTACGAGGACAACACCGAACACCTGCTGAACATTGCTTTCGCACTGGACTTCTATGTCCATTTCATCGAGGACACGACCTGTCTCGGATCAGGTCCGTCACTGTGACACGGCCAACACCGGCCTGTCTCGCCATCCTGGCCGTATTCTGCCTCACAGGCAGCGCCCATGCCGTCTATCCGCCTCTCAGGAACGGAATACCGTACCCCGGATACGGTCCGGAGAACCTGGCGCTGGGCGGGATGAGGTCATTGGGTCTGGAGGATCCGGTCTGCATACTCACGAACCCCTCGGGAGTATCCGGCAGGCTAGGCTGCAGACTGCTCTCTGCCGCCTACGGCCCCGTCATTTCCGATGCGGAATACACCGACAACGCCAGCAGCCATTCGGATTCCTGGGTCTCGGGACTGGGAAGCACGTCCATGGGAATGAGGATAGAGGTCATCGAATCGCTCTCTCTGGGCATCGGTGCCGCCAGTTCAGCCGACATGCCCTTCAGGACCGCATACTACATACCGGAAGGCGGCGACAGCCTGCAGGGCTCCATGGAGATCCAGTGCAACTTCGCCGAAGCGGACCTGGGCCTGGCATGGGATGCCGCCGACTGGCTCGTGCTCGGCGGCGCCGTGGGACTCAGGGTCTACGAGCAGAACTTCCACATATCCACAGAGGAGCCGGACTACAACATCAGGGAGCTGGGATACGGATGGGATGAAATGACCTTCCGCTTCGGAGCGACGGTACCCCTGAAAGAAGTCACTCTCGGAGCGTCATGGTCTTCCCCGGACGATTACACGCCGAGGTTCCTCGCCGCGGGTGGAATGGTGAACGTACTGGAGAACCTCACCGTGGGAGCTGAGATGGAATCAGCCGTCCTGGACGAGGCGGAAGTGCTGACGGAGAGGTTCTTCTGCATCGCCAGACCCGCAGGAAACCTGACACTTAGGACCGGCCTGTTCCATACCGCCTATACAGAGTGGATCAGCCGGGAAGGACTGGGCTTCGGATGCGGTGCCGGATACACCATCGGTATGTTCACTATCAACGCCGGCTTCTCATGGTCCCCTGTCAAAGGCGAGTTCGACCACTACGGCTACGATGGGATGGAATCCTACGAAGGCGGCACCACCATCATCTCGCTGGGAGCCACATTGGACAGGCTGCACTGATGA
>JAFGPK010000036.1 GCA_016936235.1 Candidatus Fermentibacteraceae bacterium
CTTGCCGTCTACCTTGTGACAACTGTCCTGAAAAGGTCCGAATCTGATCCAGATCGGACTTGACAGTCTGCACAACTGAGCTCGATCTTGCCGCTAGTACATTGAGGTGACCAAGATGTGTCTCTCATGCTATTATTGCTTTGCCATGAAAACTCTTTGCAACTCCGTTCTCGACAGGTTGGGTCTCGGTGCCGCAGCGCGGAACACGCTGAACCGACTAAGGTACATGTGCAATCCGGGAATGATCATCAGGAACATGAGATGCAGAAGGAAGGAGACTCCCGACGGTCTCCCCCTTCAGACCCCGGGAATGGTATTCCTCGTGTCCGGCCAGTTCGATGTGCTCGAGCTCTATTACAACGGGGAAAAGGGCGCTTCCTGGATAAGGGAGCTGCTGAGAAGGAATTCCATTCCGCTTGGAGGCCGGATACTGGATTTCGGCTGCGGCTGCGGCCGGGTCCTGCGGTTCTGGAAGGATCTGCAGTGCGGGGGGGGGAGACTGTACGGTACCGACTGCAATCCAGGACTTATCGGATGGTGTGCCGAAAACCTCGACTTCGCTGAAGTCGCAGTGAACGATCCATCTCCACCTACCCGTTACCAGGATGGCTTCTTCGACCTGGTCTACGCAATCTCGGTCTTCACCCATCTTTCGGAGGAGATGCAGGGGCGGTGGCTGAAGGAATTAATGAGGATAACCGCTCCCGGTGGACATATCATCATAACTGTTCACGGCAGATCCAGAACTGGAGTTCTCGATCCGGAACAGATAGATCGATTCGAGCAGGGTGAGCTGGTGATCAGGGGCGGACGCTACAGCGGTTCCAACATCTGCGGCGCCTATCATCCCAGGAACTACCTCCTCGAGTTGTCTGAAGGTGGACTGGAGGAGGTCGATTACGTGGAGTCCGGAGCAACGGACGCAGCACAGGACGTTCACCTCTTCAGGAGGACCCCGTGAATTCCATCTGCTTTGCCGCCTGCCCGTCCTGGAAGTACAGGGCTGGATCAGATAAGGCTTCTTGCCGTCGAAACCTGATAGATAACGCTGTCGGGAATAGATCCCGCGGGACAGGATGCCATGCAGTTGTTGCAGTAGAGTCCGTTCTCGTCTATCTCCGCCCTCCTGGCGACACAGGTTTCCCTCGACCATGATTCCGGGTAGTCCAGCTGCGGGTCGTAAGCTTCCGCCGGGCAGTTCTTCATGCACTCATCACATCCTTCGCAGGGATGGAAGTCCCTGAGAGGAGTGTCATGCTCAATTGCCGCATCCGTCATGACCACTCCCAGGCAGAGCCTGCTGCCCAGCTCAGGGTGGATGATCAGTCCCGACTTCCCGTAGACACCCAGGCCTGCTTCGTAAGCCGCGGTCTTGTACTGGATCCTGCGAAATGACGACCTGTATCCCTCGGATTCCAGGATAGCCATGCAGACCATCTGGACGTAGTTACTCGACAGTCTTGCCACCCTGTTCAGGGCGTAGTGCTCCGAGATGATGTTGTCGGGAACGGGGGAGGGCAGGGTCCTTTCAGGCCATGGGGCCAGGGGACCTACATAAGTGTTGTTCATCTCCGGCGACATGGGAACCGCGAAGACTACTACGGATCGGCAGTCAGGCCAGACTTTCTGGGGGTGGTAATCCGGAAGCACGTGCTGGAAACCCGCTGAGGGATCAGCGAAACCCACATCCCAGGCTCCTGCCTGACGCATATACACGGACAGAGTTGACTTGAGTGATTCGCTGCTGCTCATGAAGGGAACATAACTGCCGGTCAGGATCGTGTGCCAGTTTTCCGGTTCCGAGTGTATTATCGGGGAAGTAGACTGCTGTGGTTCCGATGGAATACAGGGGCGCTTCATCGGTACAGAGAGCAGAGGGGTCGAACCGGAAGGAAGTCTATGTTACAACTGATCTGCTGTCTGCTGGCGAACGCTGTCTGTGCGGAGTTCTCCGATGATATTGTATACGTCCACGAATGGGGCGTAATACTCCTTGATGGATCATATCTCCGCGCGGCCGGATGTCCCGGCGGCTACATCGATGAGTACGGCTGCTTCCAGGAGTACCCCATGGCGGAGGTGACCGCGCCGGTTGTTTATTTCTACGGCGGGGAATGCTTCGGCGACTTCACGGTAAGCACGGGCGCAGGCTCCTTCACTCTCATGGACCCGCCCCCGGACACCCTTGTCAGCCGGTCCGATCCGGAACGGATGGAGATGGCTGTATGGGAGGGGATCATAGTCAAACATGAGGACCCCGAAGCCCGGCAGTCCTCCGAGGCGGCCATCATGCCCCCTGCCGGTCAGTGGATGGACTGCTTCTCCTGGGCTGCGCCCTTCTGGAGACTTCCGCCCGCGAACCTCATCTTCCATCCGGCGTCGGGATACAATGACGAGTTCATCTATTACGAATCCAGCATAGATGATCCTGAGATGTTCCTTGGCGAGTACTACGACTACTCCGGGGAAGCACTTGTCTTCTTAGCCGATGACGGAGAAATGGTCTGCGTGAAAATGACGGTCCCGGGGGAGTGCGACGCATCGGGACGGACCCTGTCCGACCTTGAGATACTGACGGTGATTGGAAGCTGGGGGAACGGCGGGATGCTGCCGGAGGAGGTGTACGGCCTGTGGCGGACCTGGAAACCACTGCTGAAGACAAGATGCGAAGGGGAATGCCTGATTCTGATGCTCTTCCCGCTCACTGACCGTCAGGAGAACACCGTCAGCCATCTGAGCTTCGTGCCGGTGGAGAACCTGCGGGTTGAATACGAAAGGCTGCTCCTCGGGCTGGGATACATCTGACGCCCGGACTCATGGATGAATGATCCTCTCTGAATAGAACCCGCAGCCTTCAAGACCGACTTCATCATCCGGACCGGATGTCAAGAATATACGGATGGCGGGAACCTGAACCTTCCATTCTGATCTCACTTCCCGGATCATCCATTGACCGGTGCTAAAACAGCGTGCTATCTTTAGTTATGGAGCTGGATATAAGAAGGAGGCATTATGAGATACATACTGATTCTGCTGTTTCTGGCCGCAAGCGCCGCTCTGTCAGCGCCGGTGGAGCTGCTCGCGAATCCGGGATTCGAAGACGGGGTCCTGACTCCCTGGACGACCAGCAACTGGACGGTTGTGACCACCGACCCGCATTCAGGGACATATTGCGCCTTTGATGAGGGGAACTACTGGATAAAGCAGGAATTCACACCGTCCGACGTCAAAAACATAGTCTCGGTGACATTCTGGTATAGGCAGCCGGAGGCCGCCATCTTCGCATTTGATTTCTTGTACGGTCCTTCGGACTATGACGAGGAGATAGTGTATGTGACCGGGCCGAACTGGACGGAGTACGACCTGACTTATTTCCTTCGATCCACCGGAAATCTCCAGGCGATCAGGTTCTATGGCTACAGCGGAGCCGGCCCCGACCCCGACTACTCATACCTCGACGATGTGTCCATCATTTATGACGAATCCGTCTCGCTCCAGCCGTCAACCTTCGGCAGCATAAAGGCGATGTTCGATTAGAGAACGGGGCGGCGGCGCCGAAGTCGCGGCAGCGGTGGATCAGCCGTACGAGCAGCAGTAGTCGAGAACTCCCTCGGTGATGATCCTGAAGGATGAGTCCGCCGCCACCTCGAAGGTCTCGCCCTCGGCGAAGGTGCTCCAGCGGTCCTGTCCGGGGAGCAGCACCCTGGCCTCTCCCGCCAGGACCTCCATCAGTTCCCTGGATGACGTGCTGAAACGGTATTCGCCCGGCTGCATTATACCCAGAGTCTTCTTAGTGCCGTCTGGAAGGATAACGGTTCTGCTGGTGACACTGCCATCGTAATACTGGTTAGCCTTGAGGACTACGGTGACTCCTTTGAGTTCGGACATGAAGCACCCCTCTCACAGGTTGGGATTTCAGGTAATATAGGGCGTGTACCCGCCGGGAACACGCCATCTATCCCGATCTCAACAGCTGCTTCATCAGGAGCCCGTGGAACGATGCCGCGCTCTTCCACGAGACGGTCGGCGGAGGACCGCCTCTCCATTACCGGTTCAGGTCCATCGACTTCTAGGGTCCCGTGGTGGACATCCAGGTTTCCGGAGATTATCGCGAATGCGGCCGGTCCGTTGGACGGGTATCCGGGAACGAGGTTCTCCCCCTGGAACGGGGTTGTTTCGGCCGGGATGATTCAGGTGTCCTCAGTTCCACCGGCGCGGAAGACGGACACTGCACCGGGGATGATGGCCTTCGGTATGCGAAATTGCGTCGCCCCGCAGGTTCGTGTATCTTCCCAGACCGGAGGAACGCCATGAGAGTAACCTTTGTCGATTCGCCGATCCAGCGTGGGGAACGCGTGCCGGAGCGTGTATTCGGGTGCACGTACGGCCTTTACCCGATACCGAACATCTTCCTGCTCTATTCCGCCGCGACACTGGAGAAGGCGGGGCATGAAGCCGCCTACATCAACTGCCCCCAGTCCGGCATCGGTCTGAACGAATTCCAGCGGTATCTGAAGGATGACCAGTCGGATGCCTACGTCTTCTATTCCGTGAACCTCTCCAGGGAGGTGGATCGCAGGGCGAGGAGCATCATCCGAAGGATCAGGGGCGGGGACATTCCCATCGTATCCATCGGTCCTGCTCCCACGTACTATGTGATGGATTTTCTCGACGACGGCAACACGTTCGTCATCAGAGGCGAACCGGAGCTTGTCCTTCCCCGTCTGCTGGAGAGACGCAGCGATCCTTCGGAGCTGGCCGGTGTGAGCTTTCTCCGCGAAGGAGAACTGGCAAGCAACGATGCCGCACCTCCGGTAACGGATCTGGACTCTCTTCCCTACCCTGCGAGACACCTTCTGAAACCAGGCGACTACTTCAATCCCAAGTTCAGGGATTGCGGCGGTCTGTTCACAGCCGTGCTCACCAGCAGGGGCTGTCCTTACAGGTGTGTCTTCTGCGTGCCCAACTCGCTGAGCTTTTCAAGGGAGCTGGAGTACAGGAAGGAGTTCGGCAGGAAGCCCCCTTACAGGGCAAGATCCGCCGTGAGCGTAGTTGATGAGTTCAGAATGCTGAAGGAGGAGGGGTACTCCTGCATATCAATCATCGATGACGAGTTCGTCATAGACAGACAGCGGACTGTGGAGATCTGCGCGGGTATAGCCGGCCTGGGTATCACCTGGGGCTGCCTTGCCAGAGCAGACAGTATCGACGGGGAACTTGCCGGGATCATGTCGGACGCGGGATGCGAGTATGTGGACATCGGGGTTGAATCCCTCGACCAGCGGATACTTGACGACATCAGGAAGGACATCGATGCGGATACCATCAGGAACTCGGTCTCATCCCTGAGGGAATCGGGCATCTTCACGAAACTCAACATACTGCTGGGGTCCAGTCCGCTGGAGAACAGGACATCGGTCCGGAACACCGTTGATGCGGCTATCGCCATGAGGCCCGACTCGATAATGTTCAGCATATGCAATCCGTTCCCGGGTACCGAACTCTACCACATTGCGATGGAAAAGGGGTATTTCCACAGCGGGGATTACTACCCCGTGGACGTGCAGAAGAGCTCCACAGTCTCACTGCCGATGATCTCCCGACACGAACTGGAGAGGGAGCTTCGCAGAGCCAACAGGAGGTTCTTCCTTTCTCCGGCCCTGATCGCGCGAAACCTCTGGAGGCTGCGTCATCCCGCCGGTTTCCTGCGTGTGCTTAACGTGCTCAGGAAAAAGCTCTTCTGACATGGACATCTCGGTGGTTGTGATAACATGGAACAAGCTGGGGCTGCTGCGGGAATGCATCGAATCGGTCAGGGACAACGCGCGGTCCTGCTCCTCCGAGCTGATAGTCATCGATAACGGTTCGACCGACGGCACCGGGGAATACCTCGGTTCCCTCAAGGATGCGAGGATTCTTCTGAACGCGAGGAACCTGGGCGTATCAAGAGCGAGGAACCAGGGTATCGGAATGGCCGGGGGCAGGTACATCCTCCATCTGGATGACGATACGGTGATGCACCGGGGATGCCTGGACAGGATAGTCGGATTCATGGACAGCAATCCCGAGGTGTGGCTGTCGGGAGGGAAACTGCTTAACCCTGACGGCACCCTCCAGCCCAGCGCGAGGACCTTCTACACTCCACGTGTGATACTGGCCAGGCGCACTCCCTGGGGCAGGACCCGCGGGGGCAGGAAGCTGGTTGCGCGTCATCTGATGGAATGGTGGGACCATGACGACAGCAGGACGGTGGACTGGGTCTGCGGTGCCTGTTTCTGCATGCGCAGCGATGCCGTGGGCAGGATCGGCACGCTGGACGAAAACTATTTCTTCGGCATGGAGGACCTTGACTGGGCCTTCAGGGTGTGGCGCGAAGGAGGCCTGGTAGCCTACGTGCATGATGCGCTGGTGACACACGTCTATCAGAGGTCGTCACGGAGGCTGTTCTCCAGAAAGGCTCTGGATCATCTCGCCAGCCTGGCCAGGTTCCACCTGAAGCATGGTTTCAGGTATCCTGAGAGACCTCATGAGGATGGAGCTGCTCTGATACTGGACTAGCGCGCCACATCGAAACCAAGGTTTCAGAGCGGCTACTCGAAGTTCCGCCCCCTGTACCCCATCAGACATCCCCCTACTGACAGGTACGTGAAAAGGAAGGATGGCGTTCCGAATCGCTCCATCCATCTGAGGACGGTTCTGTAGACGGCGGGTATCAGAGTGATGCGAACCAGGATCCGCATGATTATCAGCGAGACGTTCGCGGGTTTAGAGAAGACGGGTCCGACCCAGTCGGTCCCGAGCATGCCCCCCGCCTCGGGGATCTTCTCCAGTGTGTATCGAAGTCCCGTACCGCCGTACTCCACCATCTTCCTCGAGTGTTCCCGTACGGTGACCCTGTCAAGATGGTACACCTCCAGCTCCGGGTCCCAGTAGAGCTCCGCCCTGATCCTTGCCAGACGGAATCCGAATTCCGTGTCCTCGCCTCCGTAGTGGTCTATCCTGCCGTCAAAACCGCCGGTCTTTTCCAGCAGCGCAGTCCTGAGGCTTATGTTTCCGGTGACGAAATACCTGGGCGGGAACGGTCCCGCCGGCTTGCCGCCCATTGCCCTGGTATCGAACCACTTCTGCCATGGGGTGGCATCCTCCATCCACGCGTTGACCCTGGCGCCCATAACCACGTCAGCCGGTCGGGTCCTGTGCGCAAGGATATGCTTGAGGAGGATGTCCTCGGGGAAAAGGATGTCCCCGTCGGACAGGAATGAAATACCGGCGGAAGCAGCCTGCCATCCCATGTTCCGGGCTATCGGCCTGTTACCCCGTCCTTCCCTTCTCAGGACCTTCACTTCCACATGTTCAGGGAAGGATAGATCGTATTCCTTTTCCACCGGCACCGTGCTACCGTCGTCTATGATCACCAGTTCCCAGGGGATACCGTCGGTCCTCTGCCCGGCCAGGCTGAGGAGGGCCTGTCCGAATTCCTCTCCTCCGTTCCTTACCGGTATCTGGACCGAAATCTCCGGTTCCATTTCAGCTTTTCGCCTTTCTAGGAGGTTGCTTCCCGCCGGGACCGCCGGATCGGCATCACGGCTATCCCGGAACCTATGAAGAGCCGAGGACCGGCGGTAGCTCCCCCGCCGGGACGAACCACCCGACGATCAGACCCTCTCTTTCCTGATACTCCTGTCATGCCTTCCGGCTCAACGGCTATCCTGTCGGGCGTTCATCCGCTATTATTCCAGCAACCCGGCGGAAGGAGCTGTTTGAGCCCTCTTCATCAGATGCTGAACGCCATATCCGTGATCATGGCCATCTACCTCATAGCCCTGATCCTCAGGAAGCACCAGATCCTCAGTGAAGAGCATTCTCTCACATTCGCCAGGCTGGTGACCGACGTATGTCTGCCCGCCATCGTGTTCAAGGGTCTGGCGTCCCAGTCGATCAGGCCGGACCAGCTGGAACCGGCGGGCTTGATGCTTCTCCTCGAGATAGCTTGCATTTCTCTCGCATGGGCGGTTACTTCCCTGCTGGGCTTCAGCAGGTCCAGACAGGGAGCGGTGGTATTCTGTTCCGCGTTCGGCTCATCAACATTCCTTGGGTATTCCATGGTCACCCAGATGTATCCCGGAAACGGGACCGCTCTGGGAGAAGCGGTGCTGATCTCCGAGTTGGGTGTGGGTTATCCCATCTTCATCCTCGGCCCGGTCCTGGCGGGTTGCTTCGGATCCGAGAGAGCGGGTTGGAAGGCTTCACTGGGATTCTTCAGGTCTCCCGTGTTCTTCGCGCTGATCGGGGGACTTCTATGGGGGATTCTCAGGCTTCCCGGGAAGGACAGCGCCCTGACCGCTCCACTCTTCCACCTTGCAGATGTTCTGTCGGGAGCCCTGACTCCACTGGCCATTATCAGCGTGGGCCTCATGTTCAGAAGACCCAGGGTGAGGGTCATCCTCCTGCCGCTGGCCATTGTGGTCTGCATCAAGCTTCTTCTCAAACCTCTCGTTGCAGGTCTTGCAGCATCATCACTGGGGTTTCCCGAAGTGTGGCACGACATACTCGTCATCCTGGCGGCCATGCCTCCCGCCGTGCTGGGCGCCGTTTTCCTGAGGAGGTACGGCGGTGATGCTGAGCTGGCTTCCACACTCCTGCTCACGGCTACTCTGATCAGTGTGGCGACCCTGATGGCCGTATTCTGGCTGGTGGGGACCTGAGCGAGATCAGCGGAGGACTTGCTTTACCTCTGTCAGTGCTTCATAATCATATCATGCATGGGGTTGAACTGAGGGGATCTTCATGAAAGCTCAACTGGCGTCGCTCGCGATAATGCTGGCACTTCTTGTGCTGTTGGTCCCATTTCCCGAATCGCGACCCGTGATCGGTTCCTTCAATGAGGAATGCGGAGCGGTCACGCTGGAAGCGTCCGCAACGGTCAACCTGAACGTGATCCTTCAGTCGACGGCAGCCATACAGGGTCAGCCCGACGCCTTTCATGCCGATGCCCGGAGTAACCCTTCATCGCATGAGGAAGCGGGTCCGGCGATTTCTTCCCCACGGATGGTCAGGACCAGGGAGACGGAGACTGCGGATACACCGGTGGAAGCTTCATCCTCCGCTGCCAGGGCTAATCAGACTTCCCGCTCCTATCAGAGTGGTGAATCTCTCAAGACCAGCTGCTCGGGCAGGATAGCGCATGGCAACAGCACGCCTGCAGTCCAGGGCCTGCATGTCGGGCTCCATAATCACGGGATTCTAGCCGCCGGCATCACCAGGCGGATGAAGATCTCTTCCGTCGGCTCCCAGGAACCCCGCTCATGCTTCGAAGAGCTGGTTTCACCAACGTACGATCCCCGGCTTTCCTCGGGTGAATCCTCACCTTCCGCCCATCTTCTGAACGATCAGTACGGGCATCCGGTAAGGCCGCCAGCCAACCCCCGTGTCCGGACCCTGTTCCGGCAAGCCTCAGCCGTGGAGCATCCGGCTATTCTCAGATAGAACCATTCTGCCGATTGACGATATCAGGAAAACACTTATCTTGGTCTGTCCAAAGCAATTGACGGTTTGAGATCAGGATGTGTGAATGAACCTGTCCATCGAAGTCGATGAGCTTCACCGTGAATTCAGGGGCTTCACAGCAGTCGATCACATCTCGTTTTCGGTGGACAGGGGGGAGCTATTCGGGTTCCTCGGGCCCAACGGTGCCGGAAAGACCACGACCGTACGGATGCTCAGCACCCTGAGCCGACCGACCTCCGGCAGTGCGCGGGTAGCCGGGTTTGACGTTGTACATCAGCATGACATGGTCAGGAAGTCGATCGGCATCATTTTTCAGGACCCTTCACTTGACGACCGGTTGACGGCCCGCGAGAACCTCAGGTTCCACGCCATGATATACAAGGTCCCGAGAAAAGAGGTCGGGCAACGTATCGACAGGGCCCTTGAATGGATGCAGCTCAGCGACAGGGCGGATCACCTTGTGAGGACATTCTCCGGAGGGATGAAGCGCCGTCTCGAGATAGGCAGGGGACTTCTTCATTCCCCCGGGGTGCTTTTCCTGGACGAACCCACACTGGGGCTCGATCCCCAGACCCGGGCACGGATATGGGAGCGGCTCCTCGATCTGAGAAAGACCATCGGGACCACGCTGTTCCTCACGACCCACTACATGGACGAGGCCGAGAATTGTGACCGCATAGCCATTATCGATCATGGAAGGATCGTAGCCCTGGATACTCCCGCCCGTCTCAAGGGACGTGTCCAGGGAGATCTCGTGCGGCTCAGCACAGCGGACGATGTGTCCGCAGCGGATGAGATAAGGGGTAAATACGACATCGAGGTGCTGGAGGAAAGTTCCGGGCTGCGGCTGGAAGTTGATGACGGGGCCGCTTTCGTGCCGGGACTGCTCCGCGGTCTGTCGGTCCCGGTCCTGTCCGTCTCGGTGCGCCAGCCCACTCTGGAGGATGTTTTCCTGAGACTGACCGGCAGGGAGATAAGGGATGAGGAGGCCGGAGAGAAAGACCGGCTTCGAAGTCGTATCAGACGCATGGGCAGGGCGGGCAGGTAATCATGATGAGCGTGATCGACCTGTCCTGTATAAAGATGGTATGGCTCCGCGACATTCTGCGCTATTTCCGGGAACGGAGCCAGCTTTACGGTTCCCTTGCCCGTCCGGTGCTCTGGCTGTTCGTGCTGGGAATGGGCCTGCGGGGTTCCTACGGTCGAGTGCAGGACGTGGATTATACGCAGTTCATCTTCCCGGGCATCCTGGCGATGACGGCGATATTCACTTCCGTCCAGTCAGCGGTATCCATAATCTGGGACAGGGAGTTCGGATTCCTCAAGGAGATCCTGGTCGCGCCGGTTCCCAGGACCTCCATCGCAGTCGGGAAGGGTCTGGCCGGAACTACGCTCTCTCTGATCCAGGGTATGATCATCCTGATGCTGGCGCCTCTGGTGAATGTATCCATACCCTGGCTGAACATTCTTCCGCTGATCGGAGTGATAGCCCTTCTTTCCTTCAGCCTTACGGGGATCGGTATCGTCATCGCCGCCAGGATGACGTCTTTCCAGGGATTCGGGACCATAATGAACTTCATCATCATGCCGATGTGGTTCCTTTCCGGAGCGCTGTTCCCATTCGACCGGCTGCCCGGGTGGCTCACCGTACTCGTTCGGGTCAATCCCCTTACCTACGGTGTGGACCTTATCCGGAAGCTGGTTCTGGGTTTTTCCTACCAGCCGCCGTTGCTTGATCTGCTATTCCTGGTGGGCTTCAGCGTGATCACTACAGCCGCAGCCGTCTTCTTCTTCAGTCGTGGGGAATACTGAGATCCCTCCGCGACCGCGTCAGTATCGCTCCCAGGAGGGCCTGCCGGGTGAAGAGGTATCGGCTGGTCTGTCATTGACTGCCGCGTTAACGGCGGCTATGGTCTTCAATCGAATCTTTGCGAATACGGGCAGACCGAAGCGACACCTTCGATCCCTTTTCCCGGGCGGCCTCCCGATTTGGTCGACTCAGGTGGCATTATCTGTCTTGCTTCAGCAGAGGAGGGTTCAGATGAAATCTTTTTCGTACGCGGTCGCCGCATGTATCTTCCTTATGATAACAGGGATCGCGCATGCGGGGGACACGACCTGGGATCAGGTTCCGGCAGAGCTGGAAAGGCTCATCGAAACCACCCCCGAACTTGGAGCGATGCTTGATGAAGTTCTCTCCATGCAGCCCGATACATCCTGCTGGTATGGGTACACCAGAGAGGACCTTGTCCGCTTCTTCGAGGAATGGCTTGTGTACAATCCAGCTCCGGAGAATCCCGCCCTCTACATCCAGCCCTTCGACCAGCTTGCGAACTCGGAGGGAGGGGAGCTTCTTTTCGGCAGCAATGTGTTCAGCAGCTGGTTCATCAGGTTCCTGAACGCAAGGGGCGAGTATCTCAATACTCCCGCTTCGGCCGCCGTTGTACCGGTATGGCTGGCAGACACCGCGATCCATATCGAGGATTTCGTCATTCCCGAGGGCGGCTTCAGCTGTTTCAGCGATTACTTCCTCAGGGAGCTGCGGCCGGGGGCGAGACCTCTGTCCGGTGATGGCGATCCCTCCGTTCTCGTTTCACCCGCGGACGGTTCGATCTTCCGAATACTGGCGCAGGACATAGACACTAACTTCGAGGTCAAGAGAGACGTGCTCAATATCCGCCAGGCCCTCAACAACAGCCCTTACGCCGAGCGCTTCATAGGAGGCGACATTGTAGACATCCTGCTGTGGTTCACGGACTATCATCATTTTCACTCTCCGGTTTCCGGGGAGATCGTGGAGATAGGCGAATACGCCGGCTCGTACAACTACGATTTCGCCGATGTGGACTGGTACCGGGACCTGGCCAGGCACAAGAGGCTCTGCTACCTGATAGAGACCGAGGACTTCGGTCTCGTAGCGATGATACCGGTGGGTTTCTGGGGAGTGGGTTCCTGCATCAACGAGCGCATGGAAGGAGAATTCGTCGAAAAGGGCGAGGAACTGGGCCACTTCGGTTACGGGGGCTCCTCGATCCTTCTGGTCTTTGAGCCGGGCGCCGTCCAGTTCATCCCGGAGATAACCGGGGAAGCCGCTCCAGTGAGGGTCCGTTCAGGAATAGGTGTATCTGCCGGGATATGAACGGATACCCTTCAGAATTCACGGTCCTGTTGACCCTGTTGTTGGTTTTCGAGTATTTCACCCTTTCCGCAAGGCCAGGAATGGAATGATAATAGTAAAGGACCTGAGCAAGACCTTCAAGGTCTCCAGAAAGCAGAGAAGGGAAGAGGGTACCGGTCACGGCACCAGGGAGATCCTGGCGGTGGACGACGTATCGTTTCAATGCAGGCCGGGCAGGATATTCACGCTGCTGGGGCCCAACGGCGCGGGCAAGACCACTATCCTGCGTATGATAGCCACCCTCCTGAGACCCACTTCGGGGAGCATAAGGGCCGCCGGGTTCGACACGGTGAAGGACCCCGGCAAGGTGAGGGCCAGGATAGGCTTTCTCACCGGCACTACGAAACTTTACGACAGGCTTACTGTAACAGAGCTGATCAAGTACTACGCGGACCTGCACAGGATGGACGGGAAGCTCTTCAGCCAGCGGCTGGAAGAGATGATGGACCTGCTGGGCATGAAAGAGTTCGCCAGCAGGAGGATAGGCAAGCTGTCCAGCGGAATGAAGCAGAAGGTCTCCATAGCCAGGACCGTGATACACGACCCCGAGGTGATGATCTTCGACGAGCCCACCACAGGGCTCGATGTAATGACCTCCAGGAGCATCATCGACCTCATTCACAGGTGCACCGAACGGGGAAGGACCGTGATCTTCTCCACCCATATAATGAGCGAGGTCAGCAGGCTCAGCGACGATCTTGCAATCCTGCACCGGGGAAGGCTCCTCTTCAACGACACGTATGAAACCTTCATGCACGGAATGAAAGAGGATTCGGTGGAGGAGGAGTTCCTGCGGGTCCTGAGGGAGGGGGAAGCCCGATGGGCATAATAGCCGTCATCTTCCGCAAGGAACTGAAGGACTCCCTGAGGGACCGGAGGACCATCCTCATGCTGATCGTACTGCCCCTTTTGATGTTCCCTGTCATGATAGGCCTCACCTCCAGCCTGATCTCTTCTCACGAGGCCAGGGCCCAGGAGAGGACCATCAGCGTAGCCGTGTTCACCCAGGGGAACGCGGACAGGTTCCCGGGTTTCATGGAGGGACATGCAGGCTTCAGGCTTGTCCAGGCCGAAGACCAGGAATCGGCAGCTGAACTGATCAGAAGTGACAGCCTTGATGCCATGATTGTCTTCGATCCGGACTTCGATATGGCGCTGAGGGGTATGGGGACAGGGCAAGTGGTTCTCTACATTAAGGATACGGAAGAGACCGAGATCGAGCAGTCAAGGCTGTTCGACCTCCTCGGGGAGTACGAGGATGAGCTGCGCGCGGAGCGTTTCGAATTACTCGACCTGGACGTTTCCATATACAACGTCGTGGAGATCGCCACGAACAACCTGGCTACCCCACAGGAGCGCATAGCCGACGTTGCAGGGGGCATGCTTCCTTACATGTTCGTGATATTCTGTTTCATGGGGGCGATGTACCCGGCAATAGATCTTGCCGCCGGGGAGAAGGAACGCGGGACCCTTGAGACTCTGCTGACCTCTCCGGTGAGTAAACTCCAGATCCTGGTGGGGAAAGTATGTGTAGTGATCCTGACCGGGATCAGCTCCGCCGCCATTTCCCTGATAGGTCTCTACGTCGGCGTCAGGTACATAAGTTCCATACCGGCTGAGTTTCTGGACATGGTGCTGTCCATATTGAAGCCCGGGACCATCATCCTGCTCATGACCCTGCTCTTCCCTCTGACAGTCTTCTTCGCGGGTCTCATGCTGTCACTCTCCTTCACGGCAAGGTCATACAAGGAAGCCCAGAGCAAGCTGGGACCCATGATGCCAGTTGTGATAATCCCCGCTTTCATCGGTCTGATGCCCGGCATCACGTTCAACGGATTCACGGCCATCATACCGATACTCAACGTGACACTGGCGACCAAGCAGATAATAGCGGGACAGGCGGACCCGATGCTTCTGATGCTGGTCTACGGGTCACTGGTGGTCTACGCCGCCGCGGCGCTTCTCGTCTGCGCCCGAGTGTTTTCCAGGGAGAGCGCCATCTTCAGCTGATCCCCGGGCTGTGTGTCTTTAGAACCGGTAATGATAAGGATTATACGGCAGCGTACCTGTATTCAAAACAGGATTCTTCTGCGCGGGCCGCTCTCCAATGGTCATTCAGGTTGACAATCATCGAATACCAGCGTTATCGATTAGATGTAAAGACCATTGGTTGCGGGAAGAACGGGTTTACCGGGAGAACCCGGTTATCTGACGTATTATGATGACACAAATAATAACACACTAACATGCTAGGATAAACTCCGGGCAGAAGAAAGAAGGTAAATATGAGAATTGCAGCCATTCTATTCATCGTCAGCGGAATCAGTCTGGCCTTCAATATCGATGAAGCGGATTATTCCATTGTGCATAATCCCTCCAGCCCTACCGATGACATCGTGCTTACTACTGTGGACACCTGGATCCTGACCGGAGCGAAGACTCCCAGGGGCATAGACTGCTCGGATACGGCAAGTGAGCTGTTTATAACCGACTACAGTGCAGACAGAGTATTCATCTTCGACTATTCCGGGAATTCCCTGGGCAACATCGATGTACCTGCCGGGCTTGATGATGTGGGAGGTGTCTGTTCGGGAAGCGATTACCTGTTGATAAACGAGATGGGTTCGGATACTGATATATGGGAGTACCAGTCCGCAGGCTGGAATCCTGCGATCTCGAATCCGTCGACGGATCCCATGGGAATTGACTTGGATGCGGACGGCAACCTGTGGGAGATCGAGAGCTCCAGCAATATACTGTACCGGTTCAATTCCAGCGGTACTGTCCTGAACCAGTGGACCCTTTCGGAAGTGCCGGCCAGCGCATCCGCCATGGCCTGCACTATTTTCCCTGTCAGCGGGACCAATGTCGTGATGGTTGGCGGTCTCACATGGTCCGATTTCTACTTCTACGAATGGGACGGCTCTTACCTCACATATCTGGGCTCACATCCTGTTCCGGTAAGCTGCAACAAGAGCTACGGCGCCGCATGGTGCCAGCAGCGCAATACTATATTCTGGATCTACAAGACCGGCGGGGATTTCGGAGTATGCGAATTCCAGTGTTTCATCACCGGTGTGGCTCTGGAGAGGAATACCTGGGGAGGGATAAAGGCGGAGTACTAGCTTTGTATCAGACGTGCCGATGAAGGCCCCGCGACTGCGGGGCCTTTTCCCTTTCGGACCGTCGCGAAGGTGCTCCTATTCTGCTTGACCTGAGAAACAGCTTCAGGCGAGTTTCTTTTGATCCCCGCTAGTACGACCTGCGGACAGCCATTACTCGAGGACCAGGACGCTGCCGTCACCCTGGCTGGGCACGAGGACGTTCAGACCGTCGGGGGAAGACGTGATAGCCTGGGCATAGGTGCCAACCGTCAGCGTCGCCACGATGCTCCTGTCAGCTGCCCTGATGACCATCAGGTTGTCCTGCATGTATTTCAGGGCCACGTACACGTAAGTGTACTCGCCCGATGAAAGCGCGCAGATGCCGAAGGGCTCGTGATCCACAGCTATCGTGTCGATGACCTGGTTCCGGGCGAGGT
Organism: Candidatus Fermentibacteraceae bacterium; assembly: GCA_016936235.1. Taxonomy (GTDB): domain Bacteria; phylum Fermentibacterota; class Fermentibacteria; order Fermentibacterales; family JCC-6; genus Aegiribacteria. Next base: position 16,227 of record JAFGPK010000036.1, read on the forward strand.
CGGTGACGGTTACGGAATGGTCTCCGTGATTCACGTTGTACAGATAGTCGTTTCCCGGGAGGATGCACATCTCGTGGGGTAACCGCCCCACCGCGATGGAGCAGGTGACCGTATTGCTCTCCGTGGAGATCACGTCGATCCGATGATCATCCGTACAGGCCACGTAGACGTGTTCGCAGTCGGGGGAAGCGCAGATCGAGCTGGGGAAGGCTCCCACCGCAATGGTGTCCACCACTGTATCGCCCGAAGTCTCTGTGACCATGACATTGTCGTCCCATGCGTTGGTCACGTAGACGAAGCCGCCCGAGGGCAGGGCGCAGATGGCGTCGGTCTGGAGGCCGGTTGGAATGCTCCTTATCACCTGCATGGTCTCCGTGTCGATGACGGACACGGTCCCCGATCCGTGGTTCGCGGCGTAGACGAATTCACCTGAGGGGAGAACGCAGACTTTACGGGGCAGGCTTTCCACCGTAATGCTCCCCTTGTAGCTCCAGCTGCCGGCGTCTATCACTGCTATGCTGTTATCGCCGGTTTCCGCCACATAGACCCTGTCACCCTGCTGGTCGCAGCATATGCCCGTAGGGTAGGTACCCACATCGATCACTGCCACTACGCTGTCCGGAAAGACCTCGTCCGACGGCGAGGCGGGTTCTCCGCCGCAGGAGAAAAGCAGTATGGAGACACCTGCGAATGCGAACGGGCGAATATTCATCGTATGACCGCCTCCCATTAATCCTGAAAAAATCCGGATAATTATACATATCATCTTGATATATTGTAAAGGTCCGGCCGGTCGAGGTCGGACACCGGCACGGCCGTGACATGTGCAGTCCCCCCGGTGCCTGAAGGGTCTGATCCGGAGGCCTGGATTGAAGCGTGTGGATGTTCATATATATACTCCTGTCCGATACAGCCTGAGTTGCGTAATGAAGGGAAATCGATATGCGGATTCTTCTGAACACGGTACTGGTGGTTCTGCTTCTATGGAGTTCTGCCCATGCGGAAGGCGGCTTCGTAATTGAAATACTCCACCTCAACGATACCCATTCCAATCTGATTCCCGCCGGGCTCAAGATATACCCGTTCCCCGGAGATGATAGGATCACGATCCCGGCCGGCTCAGTGGCCCGTACCGCCTCCGAGATAGCGGCGATACGCGCGACCGGAGAGAACGTGGTATTCCTCCATGCAGGCGACCTGGTCCAGGGAACGCTGTTCTATACCGTTTACGGAGGTGCTGCCGACGCCGATGTGTACAACGTCATCAGACCGGATGTCATGACCCTCGGGAATCATGAGTTCGACAGGGGGAGCGAAGGCCTGGCGCACCTTCTCGACCAGCTCCGTTTCCCCGTGGTGTGCGCCAACATCGATGTGTCCTCCGACTCTCTGCTGACCGGGAGGATACGCCCCTGCACCGTGCTGGAGGTCGGGGGAGAGAGAATAGGTGTGGTGGGTCTGCTGACCGAGGAGCTTCAGAGCGTATCCAGCCCTTCGCCGGAGACCGTTCTTCTTCCCCTGGCAGGATCCGCCCAGGCCGTGATAGACAGTCTTCATGGTCTTGGCGTGAACAAGATAATCATCCTTTCTCACATCGGATACGAAAACGACCTTCAGCTGGCGTCACAGCTGACCGGTGCAGATGTGATAGTGGGAGGTCATTCCCATACGCTCCTCGGGGATTTCTCCCGGATGGGTCTTGATCCCCAGGGAGATTATCCCACGGTAGTCCAGGCTGCCGACGGGCGGACCGTCCTCGTGGTCCAGGCCTGGAGGTATGGGCAGGTCCTGGGAAGGCTGAGGGTGGAATTCGATGAGGACGGCAGCGTGGAAGGATTCACAGGAAGTCCCGTGATACTCACCGGAGAGCCGTTCCTCACCGGTTCGGGCGATACGCTGTCCGGTCCCTTTCTGGAGAGTTTCCTGGCTGTTCTGGAGGAAGATCCGCTCCTGTCGGTGGTTCCGGAAGACGGTCTTGTGGCCGGTATCGTGGAAAGCTACAGCGAAGCCATCTCCGGCCTGGAAGAGGAACCGGTGGCTGAAGCCGAGGATGATCTTCCACACATAAGGATACCGGGAGGCAACCTTCCCGGGGGCAGCATGATAGCCCCCATCGTCTGCGATGCCCTCCTGTGGAAGGCGAACGAAATAGGTGCCGGGGCCGATATCGCGCTGCAGAATGCCGGAGGCGTCAGGATCGACATACCGAAGGGCTGGATAACGGTAGGCGCAGTCTACAGGCTGCTGCCCTTCAGCAACACCCTCGCAGTACTTGATATATCGGGTCAGGAGATGCGCGAGACGCTGGAGAACGCCCTGACCGACATCTTCGATGGAGGGTGTTCGGACGGGGCCTTTCCCTACGTTGCTGGAATGCGTTTCACGGCTCTCCGGGACGCCCCTTCGGGGCAGAGGATCACGGATCTGGAAGTCCGGGGTCCCGATGGCTCCTACATGGCAATAGACCCTTCCCGCACCTACAGGCTTGTTACAAACGCTTTCGTGGCAGGCGGGGGCGACGGTTACTCCATGCTTGCCGGCAGACCCTTCACCGATACTGGCTTCACCGATTCTGAAGTGTTCATTGAATACCTTGAAATGATGGGGACCGTCCAACCGGTTGAACAGAGGGTCTTCCTCGTCGACGCTATCGAGTGAACACAGGGAGCAGGATGATTGGCAGGAGATTGAGAATGAGAAAGCTGAGTCTTTTCACCGTGCTTGTCGCGATCGTGGCTACGGCGGCCCTGGCGGATCAGGAAGCCTCGAACCGACCTGTAGTGAGGGCGTCGCAGTACGGCGTTATCTACGCGAAGAGCGTCCCCTTCGACTATTACGGCCAGGAGGGTGTGACCAGGGTCTACTCCGTGGGCGAGGATGAAGACACTCTGATCGCCGAGTATGACTGGTTCGCGAACGAGATATACCTGGGCGGTTCCGGCGATGCTGCGCTGGTGCGGTTCGGCCCCTGGCACAGGGACCGGGAACCCAGTGAAGACCATCTTGCCATAGGAATCTATCGGGACGGGGAGGTCGTAAGGGAATACTCCACCCTGGAGCTCTTCGAGATGGGCAGCGGAGTCCAGTCAAGCGTATCGCACTACCGGGTCTTCGGTCGAAGGCTTGGGTTCGGCTGGTTCGAGGGGTATGATTACGTCTACCAGGTAGAGGGAGTCAGCGGAAAGGTCTTCACGTTCGACCTTGTTTCCGGGGACATACTCGAGATGGAATAGAGGAGGGAAGACCCTGCATCAGGGCTGTTCCGAGGAACTGCGGCGGGGCGGCGACAGCAGTCAGAACCGGAAAAGAGGGAGCGATGAAGCTAAGTTTTCTTGCTGCGACGATACTTGTCACGATGGTCCTCGCCGCCGGTATGGACACGGGCCAGGCGGAATCCGTCGCGAGGAGCAGGATCAGCATCGACGGATATTCGAACATCCGCTTTATAGCAGGGAATATCTCACTTTCACGCGAAGACGGCGGAACCCCTCTTGCCTTCGTATTCCAGCTGGATCCCCGGGGCTACGTGATCGTATCCGGCGATAACAGGATAGCGCCCGTTATCGCCTACTCCTATTCCAACGCTTGCTGTCCCGAAGGTGAAGCAGCGGGTCCTCTCCTTGATCTTGTGAGGATCGACCTCGCATACCGCATGGACCACCTGGAGGAAGTACCCGCCTGGTACGTAGGTGAAAACATCAGGAGATGGGCCGAGATGACCGGCGCGGCGGCCCCTGATGCTCCCATGCCGGAGCAGTGGCCACCTGCCGGATCGACGCCTACCGAGGGTTGGCTTGAGGAGAACTGGACCCAGAGCGCTCCCTACAACATGTACTGCCCCCTTGACCTGGTCACCGGCCAGAGGAGCGTCGCCGGGTGTCCGGCTGTCGCCATGGGAGCCATACTCAATTTCCATGAAGAGACGAACACTACGAGGTTCGATGACGGCGATGATTACTACCACAACTACCACGAGTACTACTGGATAGACGATGATCACGAGGCCCATGATTTCCCGTCCTGGCCGGAACTCAACATACTCCTTGATACGCTGGAGGCACACTACGCAGAGGGGTCCGTGACAGTGGAGGACCGGGCGGCGATAGTCTACGCTTCCGGAGCTGCATGCAGGCAGGTCTACACCTCCTCGGTCTCCGGGACGTTCGGTGTGGGCCAGGCATACGACGCGTACGTTAGGTTCGGTTTCGAGGACTGCCAGCTCCTGGACGACGCGGCAGACAGTCTGCTGGAAAAACTCGCGCAGAACATGATGGACGGCATGCCCGCCCATCTGGCCATAATAGACGCGGTGCCCCAGTATGGCCACAATGTAGTGCTGGACGGCTACAACACCGATGAGTTCTTCCATATCAATTTCGGCTGGGGCGGAGCCAGTAACGGCTGGTACAGCTTCCCCCTCTCAGGCATGCCGTACGGAATGAACTTCATCGAAGGTGTCATAATTGATATAGGTGAGCCGCTGATGTCAGCAGAGCACTCCGTCGCGGGTTACCGGGAAGACATCAGCATAATATCCGTTTCAAATCCGGTAACGAATGAGCTGTACACCACCGTATCTTCCCCGGAAGACTGCATGGCACAGCTGCGGGTGTACTCCATCGGAGGCAGGCTGGTAATGAGCACTGACGTGACCCTGGGCCGGGGCATCAGTACACTCTCCCTCCCCCTGGACCGGATGCCGTCAGGTGTTTACGTGATCAGGATCGGAGACACCTTCGATGAGGATTCCGCCGTCTTCACGGTATTGAGGTAGTGGAGGCGAGATGAAGCTTAGGTACGATACGTACTGCGGTCTTTTCTGCGGCGCATGCCCGGTGGGCATGGCCAATGAAACGGGTGACGTCGAACTCCTGGAGAAGATGGCCGAAGAGTGGGGAAGGAGTCCGGACGAGCTCAGGTGCGGCGGTTGCAGGTCCGGCATCACGGCCGTCTTCTGCACCGACTGCGAGATGAGGGCGTGTGCCGTGAGAAAGGGCCTGGAGTACTGCTCCCAGTGTGATGAATACCCGTGCGGAACACTGACCGGCTTCAGGAACGACCAGGCTCCGCACCATTCCGCCGTATTGAGGAACCTCTCAAGGATGGCGGAAATGGGCGTCGAGGAATGGCTTGAGGAGGAAACCGTGCGCTGGACCTGCGGAAAATGCGGAAAACGCTTCGGCTGGTACTCCGAGACATGCCGGGAGTGCGGAGAAGCTCTCTTCAACTCCGTTCTGGAGGAGAGGGAACTGGAAACCTGACCGGGTCTCCCTGCTATGCCCGGGCTTGTCCCTTCCATTTGATTTTGCTTGACACAATGCTCAGTTTGCTCTAGTGTCCCTGTAAGAAGGCAGAGGACCGGCTTCACCTGCAGGTGGAAGTGTCAGAAGGAAAGAGGTTGACCCGCTATGAAGAAGGACAGGCTGTTCAGGAAGGACCGTCGCAAGGACCGTTCAGAGAATCCCTTGGAAGCCGTGAAGAAACAGCTGGAGCATATAGCCAGGGAGGGGGGCTTCAAGGCGGCTCTTCTCACGACCGAGGACGGTTTCGCTGTGGCGGACGTCGAGTCGAACCTGGATTCGGATGCGCTGGCGGCTCTGGCCGGCTTCGTCTGGCAGATGAACAGGACCGCGGTGGAGCTTACGGGATTCGCAGCCATCGACCAGATGACCATGAGCGGGCCCTCCTGCGATTCGGTAATATGCCAGTCCTTCGATATCGAAGGTGAACCTGTGGTCCTGATAGTCATCGCCTGCCTGGATAACGCATACCGAGACCTTACCGACCGGGCCGTGGACGGGATCAGGCGGATCATGTCATAGCTGCCCTGTCACGGGTCAATGACCCTGCAATCTCGTTCTGATGCTCTGGTAACTCTCCTCCAGCAGCTTTCGATTTCTGTCTCCGATTCGATCGGCAATCCCGTCCAGGGTGTTCCCGTCGAATTCACCATGGATTCACGGAGGGATCGCTGGTAGTTCCTTTCAGAGGAAGTCAGCCGGTAGTCCTGGATGGCGACACGGTGTCCGGTGCGGTGAATTCCCTGAGAATAAGCGCCGGTCCGGACGGCGTGGCTGCCGTCTCCCTCGAACTTGGTGAACACACGGGAAACAATCGCGTGAACGCTGTAGCTTTCCTTCCCGACGGTTCGGATTTCTGCACCAGGGTCTCGGCCCTCGGAATCGACCTGATGATGATTGTCTTCCAGCTCCTGGGCGGTCTCGCGATCTTTCTCCTGGGCATGAAGACCATGTCCGAATCGCTGCAGCGTTCAAGCGGGACGAAAATGCGCGTTATCCTCAAACGGGTTACCGGCAAGAGGTTTGCGGGTCTGATGACCTTCCCGCGGTCCATTGGAGTAATACTGGGCTCGAATATGGGAACCACGATAACGGGCAAGCTGCTGGCCTTCAATACCACCGACTTAGCATGTCCGACGGTCGCATCAGGTTTCGGGATCTGAGCATTCGGCAAGAGCAGGAGAAAGCAGTTCTGGGGAAAGGTTATCATGGGTCTTGGCCTGATCTTCCTTGGAATGACCATCATGAAGGAGGTGCTGGACCCCATCAAGACCAGCTCGTCCGTGAAGGCCTTCTTTGCCGGTTTCAGCTCGAGCCTTCTGCTGGGGATAATGGCCGGCACCCTGCCATCTATGCGTCCAAGCTCTTTCAGCGCGACCTGCCTGAGGACATTTCACTGCGGCTCCCCGTGCTGCTGCATACGATAAATGACATTGAGAGAGTTTCGGACCATGCTGTCAACATGGTGGAGGCAAGGAACAGGATAAAGGACAATATCGAGGAGGCCGTGGGTGAGCTGCCCGAAGCAGCCAGGGAGGCTGCAGGGATCATAGGCAGAATGATCGCGTCTATCGTGGATTCGCTGTCCAGATACGACAGAAAATCTGCCCAGACCGTCCTGGTTCTGGAGGAGAAGCTTAACAGACTGGATGAGAGGGTGAAGGATTACTATTCCGAGTCGCTCTCCCAGTTCGGTCTGGCGGACCTGACCGGGCTTGCTATCCTTGACTTCATCAACTTCTGCGAGAGGATAGGCGATCGCCTGGCCAATATCGCACAGTCGCTTCTCAGCGGTGGATTGTGGCATGGAACTCATGATGACAAATAGGGACTGAGATTGACTGGAAACCGATCATGCGTATGATTCCGATTGCAGAACGGGTTGCACTTACGGGGCAGGACACTGACATGCATCCCGGAGTGTGTTTTTTGATTTTCAGTCCTGGAGGGATTTGATGACCGCTGCAGGATACATGGCAGCGTTCCTGTTCCTGTGCGTCACTGAGAGTGCCGCTCAGGATGAGCGTATGTCCGGTGTTGTTGACGGAACACCGGACATGTCGAGCAGCGCTGACATTGATCTCATACTGATGCGCGACTGGGTCATCGATGAGACTGACATCGCCATGGGTCTGGATGTCTGGGCGGACGGGCCTGAGATAAGGGTGATATTCTGCGATCAGATCGCCGGCGTTCTGGGCAGCTTCGATCCCGGTACGGGAGTCGTCGTGGGAGAACTGCCGCTGTGTCCTTCCAACTCCGATTGTTTCGGGGTCACGTTCGACAGCGATCCTGCCGATCAGGTCTGGTATACCAATGACGAGAACGATGCCTGCCTGTACTACACCGAAGACCTCAGCAATTGGTACACCATCGCCAATCCCTCTCTTCAGCACGGCAGGGGGATGGACTTCGACGGAGCCTGGTACTGGGAGACATTCGGCGATTCCGGTGTTTACCGATTCCAGCCCGGAGGCAGCCAGGAGCTGATCGACCTGCCCGGGATCCCCGATACTCTCAGCGGTCTGACCGTGTTCCCGCTGGGAAGCAACCTCGGTATTGCGGCGACGTGCTTCGAATCGGAGAACCTCTTCTTCTACGAATGGGACGGTGTGACTGCAACCTGCCTGGGAGCAGCAGCCTGCCCATCCGCAGTCAAGGACTCCTGCAACTACGGGCTTGCATACTGCGAACAGAATGAAATGCTTTACTGGAGTTACATCAGCGCTTCGGACGAGGTGAAGATCGCCGAGATATCCTTCGAGATCAACACCGTCCTGGAGCAGTCCAGCTGGGGGGGAATCAAATCGGTATTCGGCGACCTGTAGAAGTTGCATCTTTCGAATCAGTTGACATTCAGTTCCAGCGACCGGGCTGGATATCTTAGCGTAACCGAAGAGAACAGGGGGGATCATGGCGTACAGCACATACTCGGATACCGCGGTGGCCGGTGTAATGGAAGACGAAAGGGCGGGATTCATCAGGAGAACGTATGCACACCTGGCGGGGGCCATTGCCGCCTTCGCCATGCTGGAGGTCTATCTTCTCAAGTCCCCTCTGGCCGTTGAAATGATCAGATTCATATCCAGGAACCAGTTCGGGTGGCTGATGGTCCTGGGGGCCTTCATCCTTGTGGGCTGGATGGCCAGGGGTCTGGCGTCGAAGGTCCAGTCAAAGGCCATGCAGTATGCGGGGCTGGCTCTGTACACCGTTGCCGAAGCCGTTATCTTCATACCCATCCTCTACCTTGCGGTGAACTACTCCGAGCCCAGCGTTCTCTCCAATGCGCTTCTCCTGACCGGAGCCATGTTCGGAGGATTGACCTTCATCGCTTTCACGACCAGGAAGGATTTCTCGTTCCTCCGCGGCATCCTGTCCATCGGCGGTTTCGTTGCCCTGGGGCTCATCGCAGGAGGGGTCGCATTCGGGTTCGATCTCGGTCTTGCCTTCTCCGTGGGCATGATAGCCCTTGCGAGCGGATCGATCCTGTACGACACGTCGAAGATCATCCATCACTACTCACAGGACCAGTATGTCGCCGCTGCCCTTGAGCTCTTCGCGTCGGTGGCCCTGCTGTTCTGGTACGTTCTCAGGATACTGATGAGGTTCTCAAGGAGATAGGCGGGTCTTTAAGGAAACGGTGATGCCGGAGATCCGGCATCACCGCTCCTTAATCGATCCAGGCCGTCCTCAGAAGGCGGCCAGCGATCGTTCGATGATGGAAACGCATTCCATCAGCTGGTCCTCCGTGATGACCAGGGGCGGGGCGAACCGGATTATATCTCCGTGGGTGGGCTTGGCCAGGAGACCGTTCTCCGCCATCTTCAGGCAGACGTCCCAGGCCTCCTTACCGTTCCTTGGCCTTATAACCACGGCGTTCAGCAGACCCCTCCCCCTGACCATGGGCACCATCTCGGAATCAATGGCTCTGAGTTCCCGCCTGAGGACCTCTCCCAGGCGGTCGGCCCTTTCCGCCAGGTTCTCGTCCCTCACAACATCAAGGGCCGCCATGGCCACCCTGGCCGCTACAGGGTTGCCGCCGAAGGTGGAGCCGTGCTGCCCAGGCTTGATGAGCAGCATGATGTCATCGTTGGCGAATACTGCCGATACGGGGTACATACCGCCGCTTATGGCCTTGCCGAGAATCAGGATGTCCGGCTTTACATCCTCGTGGTCGCAGGCCAGGAGCCTTCCGGTCCTGGCGATACCGGTCTGTACCTCGTCTGCGATGAAAAGGACATTCCTCTTTCGGCAGAGTTCCGCCGCCCCCCTGAGATAACCGTCCGAGGGCACGTAGACACCGGCCTCGCCCTGAATGGGTTCCACGAGGAATCCAGCTGCATCGGGGTCCTCCAGGGCCTTTTCCAGGGCTTCCAGGTCATCGTAGGGGATGCTGACAAAGCCGGGAGTGAAGGGTCCGTACTCGCTATAGGCATCAGGATCGCTGGAGAAGGAGACTATTGTCGTGGTCCTGCCGTGGAAATTGTTATCGCACACGACTATCTTAGCCCGGTCCTTCTCGATGCCCTTCGCGAGATACGCCCACTTGCGGCAGAGCTTTATGGCTGTCTCCACGGCCTCGGCTCCGGTGTTCATGGGAAGGACCTTGTCAAACCCGAAATACTCCGTGACGTACTTCTCGAAGACTCCCAGTACATCGTTGTGGAAGGCCCTGCTGGTCAGGGCCAGTATGCCGGCCTGGTCCCTCAGGGCCTCGACTATCCTGGGATGGCAGTGACCCTGGTTCACGGCTGAATAGGCGGAGAGGAAATCGTAGTACTTCTTTCCCTCCACATCCCAGACGAAGACCCCTTTCCCCCGGCTGAGGACCACCGGCAGAGGATGATAGTTATGGGCGCCATAGCGGTATTCCAGCTGGACAGCCTGCTCACTTGTGATTATTTCCCTTTCCATGGTCCACCTTCCTTCGCAGGTCCCACCGTCGCTATGAGGAGGACCGCGTTACTCCCTGGAGGGATCGATGCTTGCCTGGTGCAGTGTTCACGGCGGCGGTCTTTTGTCCTTATGGCTCTTGACGGTAGGAATATATGCACTCGGTCCAGTGCCACCAGCATCGATAAGGAGATCTGCAGGGCACTGGCCGGAAACGCTTCGCGCCCGGTGGAGACGTGTCATCCGGATCTCGCTGAACACTTGCGGTAATCCGGGTTCAGCTTATGTTGTCGCCTGATCCGGGAGTTCAAACGGGAATCGGTCCGAAGGGGCGCAGAGGCGGGGAGCCAGGCTCGGTAGCGGCCCCCCGTTCAGTTGTCTGCGCATACTTGATGAACGGACCCGCTTCACATAATAGTTATGGGATTGGATCGAACCGGGAAGGAGATATGAGAGTGCCCAGAGTCCTCCTCGCTCTGTTCCTGACAGCCTGCTGCCTCTCCGCAGGGAACATGTGGGAGAACCATGGTGTAAACTTCAGTTACGTTCGCACCGGGACCGGTGAGAGCGTAACCATGTTCCCTGTGGTCTGGGACATCAGGGGCGCAGGCATTCAGTACTGGTATTACTGCGCCGTGTTCTGCATCGATCCGTCAACGGATCCCATATTGGATCTCCTGGCGGAGTCGCAGAGATTCGGTGTCAATACCGCCATGGTGAGGACAGAGCTGCAGCAGGAAGAAGTACCCGGTTCGTTCATTTCCACTGACTACGAGTTTGAAGAGCTGGCGAACTCCGTCCGTTCCACCGGCATGAACGTAATCGTAGGGGGTTTCTGGACCGATCCGTATGCCCAGGAACACAATGACGCCACCCTGGATTACCTGGCCGATTACGTAGGTCTTACTGCCGGGCAGTTCCCGGGAGAGGTGGTGGGCGTATTCGGATTCGATGAACCGGCCGTCAAATTCCTCGAGAATCCCGAGACCTCGTGGGACTATATAGAAATGGTCGCCTGCTACCGTAACCTGTGTGAGTCCGAGATAGGCCTCCCGATGCTCTCCTTCATTTCCAAGTACGGCACCCTTGATCCCAGCGGCATGATGCAGTACTACTGCGATACCACGAGTGTCCTGAACCGGTTCGCAAGGCACCTGGACATAATCGCCCTGAACATGTACCCCATCAAGAACAATGACAGGAGACTCGCCTATATTCTCCTCGAGACTCAGAACGTGCTGTTTTGCGGCGCCACAGATCTGCTTCCCTCTTCCTCTCCGTACTACGAGGTATACTGCGACAGAGACGAGTTCTTCACTGTGACGGAAGAAGGGGGCAGCTGCAGGTTCACGGCCTACGAGTTCCTCTGCACTCCAGATTTTGACGATATCTTCCTGGAGGAGGCACTCTCGATGGAACTTCCATTCAGGCCGACGGGGATGGCCTGCAGCGATTACCGGGCCAGGGACATCGGGGACCGGAGGTATCAGGAGCACAGGCTCAACGGTGCGGTGATCCTCTGGGACAGTACCGCATCTGCGGGCGGGGAGCTTGTGATCATCAACGACGGAGACGGGATTGTCACGACGGACTTGCCCGATTTCCCGGGCTCGGAAAGAGCCGTGCCCCTTGCATTCTGTGTGGGGGAGGGGGGGCATAATGGAACGGATCACCCTTCCGACGGCATCCTCGGGAAATGGGACACCGCCATCATGGGATGCTATCTGATCGGCGGAACTGAAACCAGGCTCGTGGTTTTCGAAAAGGAGGGAGCGGACGGGTTCTCCCTGGAGACCGGGGACCCGATTGCCATAAGGGGACTTGAAGTAGACGGTACCCTCTGGGGAAGATTCTGGGGAGATGGTCTGCCCGAGCCGCCGATGATCCAGCCCGAGAACGGCGGGTTTCTCATCTACGATGATCGAGGTCTCTACGTATACGTGATCCCGAGGTTCGGACGATGGAACCTGTATCCCGCTATGGAACCCTGTTTCATGAACCTGTTCGGTCCTTTCGCGGATCCCGCATCGGTCTTCGTCACCCATGAGAGCGGTGTCGAACCCCCTTATACTCCCGGCAACGATTACGTTACAGCATTCTTCGATGGGTCTACCCCTGTCCTGACCCGGACCAGGAGCAACGGGATCTACACCATGCTTGATTCTATAAACACATGCCGCCTGGAGGGCACGATTGGAGATGTCCGTGCGGTCTCCGCATACCGGCCCGATAAGAACTACGGTGATGTACTGCTTACTCTGGACGAAGACGGCAGCCTCAGAAGATCCTCCGGCACCATCACCGGGGGTGAGACCGGCGGGACCATCCAGATGCAGCTGTTGAACTCGGTCCCCGGAAACACCGTACTCTCCGGAGCAAGGGTAATGCACACACGCAAGGCCATACGGACCGGTCTCGCGCTGTCTGACCACTCCCTGATCCTGCCCGCGGCGGAGCTGTTCTGGAGCGACTGGGACGACCGGCGTCTGAACTGGTTCTCCGAATGCTACGAAGTAGCCATGGAAAACGCCGTCTTCTCCACCGAGCGGGACAATTGCGCCTTCGCCAATGTACAGTCCTACGGTCGCCATGCCTTCGGTCTGCCGAGTTACTGCGCTTCGCGGGATACACTGCTCTTCATGGCGACGGTCCCCATCATCAAAGGCTGCAGGGGCCTGGTGTTCTACGCCATGGACATCGCTCTCATGAGCGGCAACCGGACCGCTGATCAGACCTTGAGATATCCCGATCTCCTGCAGAACTGGGGTCCGAGCAGGGACGTCGGTAACACCGACATACCTGGCCGGGTGCATCAGGTGGTTGCATCACTGACCGGGAACGGACCCCAGGGGGGACCGGACTTCCTGGCTGCCCTGGTGGATCCCGCCTACAGGGTACTTCAGACCTCGGAAGCGATGAACTGCAGCATCAGCAGCGTCATGGGATCAGTTCCTGATCCGGCCGACACCACGCTGAACTTCATCGCCGTTGAGAATACGGAAGACGGTTCGATACTGATGCTTGTATCCAACGAGTCCGGAGCGCAGCTCGCACCCGGCAGAGGCATCTGCTTCCCCGGGAGGTTCAACGGCAACTACTCCCTGAACGTAGTTGACGGCTTCGCTCCGGCAAGGTCATTCTCGCAGCCGGTCATTTTCGGGGACGAACCGGGAACCGTGGGCCCAGGGACCCTGATCCTCGACTTTTCGGGAATGCCCTCCACAACGGTTTCACTGCTGGAGCTCGGTTCCGACGGGCTCTATCCCGGCAGCGATGCGTTCCTTGAGGTCTTCAACTGCATGGGATCTTCATGGATCAGGTTCCGAGCCGTTCCGGGAGCCATGGGCGAACTGTCCCTTTACGATCTCGCCGGCAGGAAGATGAGCACGTTGTGGACCGGAGAGGGCGGCACCGAAGTGCTGGAGATGACAATCGTAAGGAACGGTCTACCATCCGGATTGTACTTCGTAACGCTAAATTCAGGCGGGTACTTCATCCCGCAGAAGATAATCCTGCTCAGGTAACCGGCCTTTCCTCGACGGACATCCTGCGTGCTACTCCTGATCCGGCGCGATTGACTGTCGGTATATCCGGCATGTATCATCATCGGGAACAGGGAGGAGCACTGCGAGTGTATCGGAGTTGTATTCTGCTGACCGCGTTTATCCTCCTGGGAGCATCCGAGTCACGGACAGACTGTGGGAATACTGAATTCCCGCAGATACCGGGAGTTACGGATGCTCTTTTCTTCCAGTACAGACTTGTGGTCAGGGACTTTCTGGACAGGAGGTGCAATTTCATCCCGTCATGTTCGCATTACGGGCAGATGGCCATTTCACGGTTCGGCCCGGTCCTCGGCACCATGATAGCGCTGGAACGTTGGACCAGATGCCACTCCTCCGCACGGGGTCTCGATTACTACACGAGGGACGAAGAGGCACAAGCCCTGCGGGACCCTGTCGATACCGGTGAAGGGAATGTCGTATGGGATTCGCTGCTCTTGCCTTTCTAGCGCTCCTTGGGAATTTTGCAGACCAGCTGTACGAAAATGGTGATTACCGAATGGCAGCCCTGGAGTACTCGCGCATCCTCTACGAGGCGGGAGATACCCTCGGCCATTCCGAAGAGGCGCTGAAGCTGGCAAGGTGCCGCCATCTTCTGGGCGAGATGGAGGCGTCCCTTTCACTGTACACATTCCTCATCGAAGGACTGCCTGAAGGCGATGACAGGGCCAAGGCGCTGCTCGGGGCCGGGTCCGTTTATGCGGACCTGGGATTCAATACGCTCTCTGTGGATGCTTACAGTGAAGCGGCGTGCATTTCCGTTGACAGTGAACTGGCGTACAGGAGCCGGCTGCTGGAAGCCCTTGCTCCTCTTCACAGGTTCCAGTGGTCGCGGAGCAGTTCGGAACTGCTATCAGTGGCGCAGCAATGGGATGGGGACAGGGGCCTGCTTGCGGCCGAACTCTCATCCCTGGCTTCCCGTGGAGAACATCTTCCAGGGAGAAGTCCTTTCTGGTGCGGAGTGGCAAGCGCCATCCTGCCTGGCTCGGGACAGATGCTGTGCGGGCACACGTCCGACGGCCTGATAGCCTTTGGGATGACTGTCGCCACCGGCGCGCTGCTCTACGTATCCATTGAGGAGGACAACCTGTCCACCAGCATTCTTCTGGGCTGGCTCTCCTTCTCGTTCTACGGGGCCAACGTCTACGGAGGCAGCAGGGCCGCTGAGTATTACAACTCCACCCGCCGCAGGGAGCTTCTCGAGGAGGTCTACGGCAGGCTTGACCACCGGTACGGTCCCGACTGATACCGGTTTCCGGGATAGCCCGGCGGAGCAGTAGACTTCTTTCAGCAATGGCATTATCAATTCCATGAAGGGGCAGTCAGCTGCCCTGTCGATCGGGGAATGATCATATCCCTGGGAGGGGGGACCATGAGGATCATCGCGCGTCTGATGATACTGACCCTGGTATTTCAGCCTGTCCTGAGAGCATCCCATCAGGAAATGGCGTCCAGGGTGGTTCCAGGTGAGATGGTGGGCGGCTCCTTCGATGAAGGGGTATCCGAGGTGCTCTACGTAGTCGATACAAGGGGCCTCCAATCCTATACGTTCAGGGACCGGGGAGGCCTCCGTCTGGTGATGGAGGTCCTCGATCGCGACGGACAGGTCCTTTTCTCCACGGCTTACTCCGGTGATGACCAGTGGGCAGGGTCAGGGGATGTTCACTGGGATTGCCTGGTGGGAGGTGCTGTTACCATCAGGGTGAAACCGGCCCTGCCCGGAACTGCGGGGGAATTTGCTTTCATTTTAGAGGAGGCTCCGGGATGGCTGGCGGCAACGTCTCTCTCCAGTGTCACTTCACTCGAGGGAAGACTTGATTACCCGGGAGACGTGGACTACTTCAGTTTTGAGAGGACTGAGGAGGAAAGGGTATTCGAAATATCCCTCCTGAGTGATTCCTCACTGTCGCTGTTCTGGGTCGACACCAGGACCGGGGTCAGGGAAGCCACGGTGGAAGGAACTGAACTCTCTCTGGTGGAGAACTACCCGGGAGGGGACCTGTCGAAGACTGATGCGTACTACGGTGTGAGTGGTCCTGCGACCGTCTACTCCGTATCGGGTACGGTGGAGGAGGATGGCGGTCTCAGCACCTGGATAATCGTCGGTATAGCAAGCGGGGTGGTCTGCCTGCTGCTGGGCCTGTACGTATACAACCAGGCGGAGGAGAGCTGCGGCTCGTGCAACATACCTTCCGATGGTCTGTTCGGTAACAGTTCGGGATGCACGAATTCGGGGTGCAGCGGAGGCTAGTCCTCCGGGAACCTCACGGTTACCGCTTCTCTGTGTGAGCGGCGTCGGTAGCTTTCACTAACGGGCTCTTCCTGCCTTAATGAGCCGGTTGCTCCAGGAAATCAAGGACCAGTCCTGCGAACAGCTCAGGGTACTGGTACATGACGCCATGTCCCCCGTTCTCGATCTGCTCCAGCTGTGCCCCGGGGATACCTTCGAGAAGCATCAGAGAGTTCTGCGGAGGAGTAAGGACGTCCTCGGTACCCGTGATCAGAAGCGTCGGGGATTCTATCAGCCCGAGACGGTTTCCTGCCCCGGTCCAGGAATCCATCGCATCAGCCTGTTTCTGGATGTTCTCCGCTGACGATGTCTCTGTGAAGCCGGAGAAGACACCGATCACCCGGTCAAGATTCGAAGCGAGCCATTCAGGTGGGAAGAGCAGGCCCATCATCCTCGTCCCCCGCTCGCCGGCGCTTCCCGAAGTGTCGGTAAGGGTCTGGAAGACCTCCGGGGATGGCGGACACGCTTCGACCTGATAGTCACCCGCGTAGAGTATCAGTCGATCCACCTTCTCTGGATGTCTTAATACCAGTTCCAGTGCGATCTCGGTCCCCATTGACCAGGAGAGCACATGGGCCTTGCTGATCCCCAGGGAATCCATGAGTGCTGCGGCGTCATCGGCGAACTGCTCGATGGAGAAAGCCCTTTCACCTGCAGTGGTCTCTCCCATCCCCCTGTTGTCGAATGCTATCACTCGGTACTGCCCGGAGAGGATGGAGACAACATCGGGGTCCCACATATCCATTGTCCCTCCGAAACCCGTGATCAGCACCAGGGGATAACCGTCTCCCGAGACTTCGTATCCCATGGTGATATCTCCTGCCTGAATCCTGTGAATCGGGTCCTCTTCCCCGGTTTCAGCCGCGCTGCAGATATTCAGGGCGAGAAGCAGAGAACAGGAAGTGATTACAAGATCCGAGCCTCTTTTCATGTCGCCCTGCCCTCCCTCGAGATTGAACGCCTGAGCCTGATGCTGAAAGTACAGTTTCAGACAGATATCTACCATTCATATTCATAACTCGGTAAAACAACACTAACAAGCCCGTAACCATATTTCCGGCAGGAAATTCTACCTTCGCGGCATCCGTCGTCGAAGGTGTCTCGGGAACGTCCCTGGATTATACTCGGTATTGCCGTCATCTAAGGGAGGTGACCGATCTGAATCATCGCATAAAAATGCGGAACGGCAGGGTCGCGGCCGTCCTCTGCCTTCTGTCCTTCTTATTCATAATGGCAGCGTCTGCCGCCTGGGGCCTTCAACTCCTGGACGATGGCTACTACTACCTCCAGGTTGCATGGAACATCTCCCGCGGTGCGGGTTCCAGTTTTGACGGCATACATGCCACCAACGGATACCACCCGCTATGGCAGATGATCCTGGTGCCGCTTCACCTGCTAGCCTCGAAGGATGCTGCGGCCTGGATGGCCGTGGCGCTCCAGGCACTGCTCTTTTCAGCATCGGGTTATGTTCTTCACAGGCTGGTCCGGGACGCGGGTGGAGGTGGAGGCGCAGCCGCGGCCGCCTGTGGATTCTGGGTCATGAACTTCTGGTTCTGGGGGAAGGGTGCCTTCTCCGGCATGGAGACCGGGCTGCTTCTGTTCCTGTTCGGCCTTTCCCTCAGCGGTCTTCTCCGGACCCTGCGGACAGGGGAGGGGGGCTTCCGGCTGGGTATCCTCCTCGCCCTGACCTGCGCGGCCAGGCTTGACGCAGCAGCCCTTGCGCTGGTTATTTTCATCGTACTCATGTCCATGGGGTACCGCAGGGCGGCCATCGGGGCGCTTCTGCCCGCGCTCTGCTACACTCTGGTGTATTTTTCCATGAACCTTCTTGTTTTCGGTGGCCTGACGCCTGTCTCGGGATACGTAAAAAGCGAAGCAGGAAGAAGGCTCTTAGGCCGACTCTTTCAACACGGTGATACATCCCTGGTCGGTCATGCCCTTGGGAACCTGGGGGAACTTGCCACACTGGGAGGAAGGCTTCCCCTGCCCGTATCCATCATTGTCTTCACGGGCATACTGATCCTGGGAGCCTTGATCTTCAGGCGCTCCGGCAACGGTCTGAAAGCACTTCTTGCTGCAGTGGCAGGGTACGGGATTCTGCTGCTGGCATTCTACGCTGTGATGTACCCCTCCATCCTTGGCGCCTACACCTATTACTGGTATCCTCTGCTATACGGCATCGCGGCGGTGGCCTTCTCGTCCCTCCGGTTCCTTTCATCGAACTGGAGGAAAGTCCTGATCACGGCGTCTGCATCCTTTCTACTGCTGTTTGACATCGTATACGCTTCGGACAGACTGGCCAGCTACTCCTTCACCGTTCCTCCGGAAGAAAGACCCGACGCCGCCGGGGTCCGCTTCCTGAACTCCCTGGAGGGGGATATCCTTGTGGGCAGCTGGGATGCGGGTTACCTGGGCTACAACTGCGTGCATCCGGTGGTCAACCTGGACGGACTCGTCGCCGGGTACGAGTATCAGCGCTTCCTTGAGGAATATGGCCTGGAGGCATGGATAGAGAGTGAGGGCATCACGCACCTGGCGAATGTCGATTATTTCAGCGGCAAGAGGCAGTTCATAGAGGAGCGCCTGGGATGGCGGTCGGTTTTCGAGGATACCGTCGCCATGCCCAGGCCGATTTCCATCTTTTCCCTTTCCCCCGGGGACCTGGAGTACGCCTCGAGGCAGCTGAGGGTCTTCTTCGTCTATACGCGGCCGTAGTGCCCTGGAGAGCTCACTGCCCGTCCCTGGATTCCATCCAATCTGCGAACGTGGTATCACCGGTCCGGACTTCCACCACCCTGATCGTTCTTATCCCTTCCTCCACATCCGCTGTCCGGTCTTCGATCTCCTCGATCTCCAGATAGACCGTTTCATTGGCATGCTGCCGGAGGAACTCCTTCATGAGAACGTCGTCCGACCAGAAGTAGAGTGCCTGCCCCGTACTGTCCGCAGGGGGGGCACTGCTCCAGAGCCAGGGCACCCCGGTCGTTTCTTCTCCGGCCCCGGTCACCGGCCAGAACAGGGAAGGGGCAGTTGCTTCAGCCTCGTTCACGGACAGGCATGAAGGCTGGGTCTTGATCTCCCTGCCGCTTCCGGTCAACAGGTCCTGTATTATTCCCGGCAGGTCTCCGGACGCATCCTCCTCTTCAGCGGGCATCTCTTCGGATTCCCAGATGCCGAGGAACAATTGTCCTCCTGAGCTGCTGAACTGAGCTATGTCAGGGGGGAACTCGAAATCATCAGGAACCCCCGCAAAGAGAGAGAGGATCAGGAGAATTACCATCAATGACCTCCAAATGACGCCTCGGGACTGTAATCTGCATGCGTTATACAGCCCGTCCGCCTGAGTATTCCCTGCCTGTCAGTACAGACCTGCGAATTCAATCCATATACTGATAATAGAGAACCTTTATATATCCAAGTCATCCTGACAGTCGATCGATCGAATCCGACATTCCCGTTCATTGACACTGATCAAGGAATCACGGTATTATCAAAATAGTCGGATTATATGAAAAAGCGTGATACTATGTCATTCAAAAGGTTTTTGTGCTTTTAGGAGACAAGATATCCTCGGGGATGGGTGTACTCCAACGGGTCGTAAGCGTGAGGGGAGAGCAAGATGGAAAGGATATTCTTCTTATTGTCTACGGTGGTGGCTGTCGCTTCGGCAGCAGGTTCCTGGACTGACACAACGTTCGTTGCTCCTTCGCTGGGATTCCATAACACAGTGGCCGTATTCCTGCCGGAGGGGTACGAACCCGGCGGCACACTAGACTACCAGCTTCTCATTTGGCTTCACGGCTGGGGAAGCCACTACTGGAACGATACGACAGCATTGCGGGTTGCGCACGACAACCTGGTGGCATCTGGAGATATTGCTCCCTGTATCATGGTCAGCCCTGAGGGCTGGTGCCTTCCCTACGAGGGCTGCATGTGGGCAAACTCCGAGCTCTACGGCAACTATGAAGGATACGTGGTTGACGACATAATCACTTTCATGGACACCACCTACTGTACGGTGGGTGACCAGGCAAGGTACATAATGGGATCCTCCATGGGCGGGTCCGGTGCACTGGACATCGCTCTCAGGCACCAGGAGCTGTTCAAATGCGTCTGCACCACCGCTGCGGTCCCGGACATGGTCGTATGCATGCCTTACGTCATCGCCGAGGTTTTGATAGAGTGCCCCGAGACGGAACCTCCGTACACCTTCGACTGGGGCAACGGATTCTACACCGATGCAGAGTTCATGTACGCAGGCGGCTATTCCCCGAACCTCGCGGCACCCGACTCCGTCGATTTCCCCATCGACGAGAACGGTCTGCTGATCGACTCCGTCTACACCGAGTGGGAGCTGTACAACGCAGCCCATATGGTCAGGCTGAACCCTCCATCCGATCTCATGATAGGTCTGACATGGGGACTGAGCGATCCACAGGCCGGTCTGGTGGAGTGCAACTACGCCTTTGCAGACACCCTTTCGGAGCTGGGTCTTCCCCACACGGTCTATACGGACAACAGCGGTCATGGATACAACATAATGAGGCTATCCCAGATGATGCTGATAGCCATGGGATGGAGCGGCATCAATGAGGATCCCGCCTCCGCATCGGCGCGATTGTCGGTCAAGCCGAACCCCACTACCGGACCCGCTGCCATCGGTTTCCGTCTGGAAGCCCGATCCCGCGTGCTTCTTGAAGTGTATGATGTCTCCGGAAGGTTGGTTGGCACGGTCCTGGACGCAACGGTCGAAGCTGGCGATCATGCAGTTGATTTCGACGGGACCGGTCTTGGATCCGGCGTCTACTTACTGAGAATGTCCGAAGGAGGCCGCATAAGTACATCAAGCCTGGTTCTGATGGATCGGTAGACCATTCCGGGGCGGCTCCATACCAGCCAGCCTGCTCATACGGGGTTGTCTGCATCCTGACTGCAGGTTACACGTATGGAACATCCTTGACTTGCTTCGGCAGCAGGGATTATTCTCCTGGCGCAAATATATCGGATGAATACAACTGAATTGAGAGTAGGAAAAGTGCCCCGCATTTCATCAGTCACAGCTGTCCCGGTCTTTCCTGTCCTGCTCTCGTGCGGAGGCTGGCGCATTGCACTTCTGACTGGCGATGTCCATCGATGAAAGACCTGAAGGGGCTCTTCGATACGATTAGAAGTCTCTACGGAGCGGCTGCAGGAACGGACCTAGAGGAGGATGAAATCTGGAAGGAGTTCGGAACAAGATGCGCCGTCATGGTGCTCGACTCCTCCGGTTTCACCTCAGGTACGCGGAGCAGCGGGATAATCAGCTACCTCAGTTGCATAGTAAGGCTCAGGGATCTCGTCCAGCCGATACTTACCAGGCACGGGTGCACAGGCAGCCGGTTCGCAACCGATAATGCCTACGCGGAATTCCACACCGCAGAAAAGGCTCTTGCCGCTTCCTGCGATATCCAGAGAACGATTCAGTCCTCCGGGATAGAGGTCAGTGAAGGGTGCGCCTTCGGGGTCTGTATCGGCATCGGTTACGGTGACGTACTCCGTTCTCAGTCAGAGGGCGTGTTCGGAGATGAGATGAACCTGGCCTCCAAGCTGGGCGAGGACCTGGCGGGGAGGGGAGAGATCCTGCTTACCAGAGCTGCCTTTGAAGCCATCCCTGAGGCTTGCCGTGAGGATTTCGTCGAGAAGAGGTCAACGGTATCAGGGGTGGAGTTCACCTATTACATGGCAAGTGTACAGTCCCGCTAGACGGCCTGACCCATTCCAGGTATCGTCTCCAGCACTTGAGCGGATACACACCAGTAGACCTGTTCCGGTTCCGCACAGAATGCAGGTTGTTGCGTTCAATCGGCAGCTCTATAATACGATGCAGATGAATTCTTCACTTCAGCAACGGAGGAATCGACCGAATGATGTTACTTGCAGTCCTTATACTTACTGCGCTGCCCGGCGATCTTGTGATCAGCGAGATCATGTACAATCCAGATGGAACCACAATGGGTCCGGACGAACTGCTGGAATGGGTCGAGCTCTACAACGCCGGGGATGAGACCGTTGACCTGGACGGTATGATTCTGTCCGACAGCAGCAATCAGCTTGTTCTTGACGACTACCTTATCCAGCCGGGGGAATATGTCGTCGTAGCGGCCAGCTCGGGCGCCTTCATGGACCTCTACGGCCCGGATATCCCCATTGTGGAATGGAATGGAGACTGGACCAAGCTCAGGAACAGCGGCGATCAGATCTCGCTCTCTACATCGGACGGGACCATTATTGAATCGGTGATCTTTTCGGATGGCTGGGGTAGGGACAACGGGTCAGGAAGCCCGGCGGACGGTGACGGTTCGACACTTGAGAGGATCGACCTTCTCGGCGGGACAGAGGAATCCAACTGGGCCCCGTCCGAAGACTGGGACCACAGGATCGTAACGGCAGGGAATCCGCTCTGCTGGGGTACACCGGGAGCGAGGAACAGCCGCTGGCGATGACTTCCTGACCGACGGAATTCCTGAAACGGACGACTAATGCTGGTTTCGTGACAGAATCGAAAGAAGATGTCATCATCGAACTGGAGCGGGCGTTCGACGGTGAGGACGGAATTGCTCCTTCCGGGAGGCGTATGACAGCGATCTTGACCGGTGTCGAGCGGTATCCTGCGTTGCCTGCCGGTTCTGAGGTCGACTCAAATGTTGAGGGGGAATGATGCCAAGATACGCATGCCTTGAGATCAGGACATCCTGCAGCAGCTGCGGCCAGCCGATCCCGGTGAACGGACCCTACCTTAAGATGATCTGCCCTGCCTGTTTCAAGGATGTCTCCATCTCTGGAGATGTTGTCGGGGATTTCCTCAACGACTTCGAAGAGGAGTACGAATCCCTAAACAGCGGCCAGGGTCAGGGCGGAACCCTCATGTGCGGAAGCGGCACCTTCAAGTACGGCTACTGGAGGCTTCCGCCCCGCTGCTCGAAGTGCAAGAAGCCTATGGAACTCCCCGAAGTCAATGAAAACGCGGTGATAAGGTGTGCGGGATGCCAGGCCGAATACAGCTTCTTCCCCGTGCCTGACTGGCTCGGGAAGAAGGTTCCGTCAGCCGTATTCTGCATTACGCCTGAGCCTCCTCCGGGTGCGGACGGGGCGGAAGCGCTGAAGGTTGACGAAACCGCTTCCCGGCCGATAGTGATGTCCTGCCCGCAGTGTGCCGGCGCCCTTTCTGTGTCATCCGGCAGCGACAGGATCATGGAATGCAAGTACTGCTCATCCGAGGTTTACGTCCCGGATGAGGTCTGGACAAGGCTTCACCCTGTCAAGATCGCTGTTGAGTGGTTCGTGGGTCTGGAGGGCAAGAACGTTCATCAGTTGAGACTGGAGAGGCGCCGGAGGGACGAGGAGGAGGAGAAGGAATTCCTGAAATCATGGAAGCTGAGGCACGCGCCTGAAAAAGCCCGCGTATCCCTGAGGCGTTACCTGCCGGTATTCTGGATATTCCTGGCCATCGCGGTAATGGTAACGCTCATAGGTGTCTTCTCAGAAGAAGGAGCAAAGGAGATCGGCGATACATGGTCAACAGTCGGGCCGTTCCTGATAGTGCCCTTCGTGGTCATGATACCAGCATGGTTCGCCCTCAGGTCCGCCCTCTCATCCAGGATGGGCAGGGGAAAGGAATCCAAGAAGGCGCTGGCGGCACTTGCCGCCAAACACAGCTGGAAGCACGAGGGTGCTGAGTACAAGGGCTCCCAGGGTTACATTGATACGAAGTACCGGGGCAGGGACATAGAAATACGGCCTGATGACGATTACGCAATAGAGGTGGAGATAAACGACTGCGCCTTCTACCTTCGCACGGAACCTCCGGGATACCCCGGTGACGAGGTCCGGCGATTTTCCAGCGGCGACCCCGAGTTCGATGATGTCTTTCCGATAAGGTACGCGAAACCGGAGTTCGCCGCGAGGATAGAGAACTCGAATGATGAGGCCAGGTCGGTTCTGGCTCCCGTTTACTGGTTCCTCTCCCGCTGGGGTGACAGACTGGGAAGAATGAAGGCGGACTGGTCCACCGTGGGCGTACATATAGCTCCGGGGCACATGGACGTTATGGACTCCGGAGGCAGATACCTGATGCCCGCAGACCTTGAACCGCTGCTTGAGGACATGATGATCCTGGCCTCCGGGCTTGATGCCGTGGCCTCAGGCAGGGAACCTGAGCTTCCCTGACGGTCGGATAGGCTGATATCCATTAGTCTCATATTATTATGTACGGTTTATTTCAGGAATCTTAGTCTATGAAATGGCCGGAAGTTACGTACGACCCCGCAGGTCGCACCCGAAGGTCAGGGGAGGAGAAGGAGGGGGACGGTACAGGCAGACTCGCCTGCCCGGGCCACGGCGAAGTAGATGCCGGAGGAGACCGTTCGTCCGTCCTGGGCGTCTCCGTCCCACTGCATCCAGGCCGATCCTTCGGATGCCATGACGGGGTCCAGCTCCCTCACCAGCCTCCCGTTGATGTCGTAGATACCGGCAGCGAAGATCCCTTCCTGTTCGCCTTCCCAGCGCAGCTCGATGCTGACCGAGTTCGAGAAGGGATTCGGTGAGGCCAGCAGGGTGAGTTCCCCCTCAGAAGGTTGAGGGCTCTCCGTGATTCCCAGGGCGTCCCCGGAGGTGAACTGGTAGTCCGGTCCTCCACCGCTGGAGACGCTGGCCACCACAAGGATCACCTCGTCCTGTGGATCCAGTCCATTCACTTCCATGGAACCGCTCTGTGATGATCCCTCCAGCGTCATGGCAAGAACCTCCGTGGGATCCTGATTATGCAGCACCAGTGCCCTCACTCCGAAGATGTTGCCGTCGTTGCCGTCGAACGTGATCTCCATGTCATCGAAGGAAATGCTCTGGAACCTGTAGTAATCCGTTGCCCACCCGTTGACGGTCCTGGATTCCGCGACCGGATAGGATGAGAAGGTGGCGGCAGGGTAGAAGGGAGGAAGCTCCTCTCCCGAATAGCCGTACCTGCCGTCCGAAATGGTGGTGTCATCCAGGAAATTCGCAACCGACCAGTCGATGAATATATCATCGGTGTTCTCGGTGTACCCAAGATCATCCAGTACCGCATCATATCCGTACATCGAGTTCTGGGGCTCGTGGACCACGGCGAAGACAGCCGGGTGCCCCCCGTACTGTTCGAAGAAATACAGTGTCCACAGGTAGGTCTGAATGTAATC
>JAFGPK010000037.1 GCA_016936235.1 Candidatus Fermentibacteraceae bacterium
CGGCCCTCGCAGGGGGGGAAGCCTTGAGCCGGAGAATGGACCTGTGTACCGTGATCCCGTCGTCACCCTGCAGACTGAATTCAACAGGACGGGTCCCCACCGCCAGTATCAGGGATCGTGAGAGAAGGCGGCCGCCGCCTCCCTCCAGCCTGAAATTGCAACCCTCCATCGATATTTTCATGGCCTCGAACATCATGACCTCTATCCGGTTGCGGACAAGCATGGACTGGAGGCCAGCTGCAAAGTCAGAGCCGGGGGTGGGCACCGGAAGTCCGGGGTAATTCTCCAGGAGCCTTGCCTCCCGGACCAGGCCGCCCGCTTCCCCGGTCCTGTCGAGAAGGACCGGTTCAAGGTCGAGCCTTCGGCACTGGACAGCCGCCCCGCAGCCTGCGGGGCCGGCACCGAGGATGGCGGTGTCATGGACTTTCACACTCTCATTCACGGCAGATGACTTCAGTGGAGGTTATTACGGCGAAGCCCGTGGCCAGCCCCCTCAGGCTGCCTACATGCAGCTCCTCCGTGCTCGTTGTAAGGGCGTCGGCCGGTATGTAGACCTCGTACCCCCTGACGAAGGCGGACCTTGCCGTGGTCTCGCAGCACATCTGGGTCAGCACCCCCGTGACCAGGACCTGGTCCACTCCGTTCACCGACAGGTACTCGTCCAATCCGGTACCGTGGAAAGCGTCGTAGGTGTTCTTGCGGAATACCCTCTCGGAAGGCAGGGGGGTCAGTTCCTCGATTATCTCCGAATCCCGCTCCCCGCAGTGGATGTAGTCGCTGAAGAACCTGCCCAGCATGCCCAGGTCCTCCGGGCCCCTGTGGCAGTGGCGGGTGAAGACCACTGTCCCTCCCGTCTGCCGCCATCTCCTCAGCAGCCTGTCTATCCTGGGGACGATGGCCCGGGTGGAAGGGATGTACACCCGGCCTTCCGGATGGGCGAAGTATTTAAGCATGTCCATGACCAGCAGGACGCACCGGGAAGGATCGAGGACAAGATGAGGTCTGGGATTAGTGTATGCTGCAATCCCGGCAAGCCATCCCGGCAGTTTCCCGTCGATGTTCTCCGGAGTGATGAATGCCTCTGTCCTCATGTCCCCTCCGCGGTTGGTGTATTTCCCATATCGACGGAAAGTCCGAGTATACAATTCCCCCGCCTGCGGGGAAACTGTCGTCGACCTGTCAAATGCAGCGTTGACATCACCGAGGTATATGGTTAGCAATTATATGTAATAACAGGAGGAGGGCCCGGAATGAAGCGTATCGCTGCTGCTGCCGCGCTGCTCGGCACAGTGCTGGTGCTGTCCTGCGGGAGTCCGTCGGAAGGGTTGATGGAACCAGGAACTGACGCTTCGCAAATCTTGACCGACGGCGGTCCCGGTGAAGCCTCGGCCTGTCATTCAAACATGAGGGCGCTATCTGAAGGTTTGATGATGTTCTTCGGTTTGGAGAACAGGTATCCCGACAGTCTGGGGGAACTTGTGGCTATCGACCCGAGATTGGTCCTGCTGTCCTGTCCATCGTGCAGCTTACCTTATCTTTATGAAACCGATGGGTTCGATAATTACTTCATTGGATGCCCCCTGCCGGATGAACCGAATCACGGATACATGGAAAACGGTCAGGCTTTCTGGCCTCCGGATCCCTCGACATGGCCCAATGTATGTCACGGGAATATGATAGGCATGTCCATGGCAATAGCGATGTTCTTCGGGCAGAACGACAGATATCCTGAAAACCTGGATGAACTCGTGAATCAGGGTCTTATTCCACAGCAACCATTCTGTCCTGCATGCAGCAGTCTCTACATTTACAGCACCGACGGTCAAAACACGTACACCATTGTGTGTCCCCTTCCTGTTGACCCGAACCATGGATGGATCACTGACGGCGAGTGCTCATGGCCGCCGGATACCTCCGGATGCACCGATTTCTGCCACAGCAACATGTGCTGTCTGGCAAGCGCCATGGCGATGTACTACGGACGGTACAACAGGTATCCTGAGGAGCTGAGCCTTCTCGGTACCTCCGGCACCATGGAGAACTGGGACAGGCCATGCCCTGCCTGCGGAAGGATCTACCATTACTGGACCGACGAGGAAGGGCAGATCTACCTGATACAGTGCCCCCTGCCGTGGGATCCCGGTCACGGGAGCGTATACGACGGCATGATAAGCTGGTAACACCCCGCTCTCTGATCCGGGAGTGATAAAGGACCCCTTATCCGCTCTGGCAGAAGAACACCCGCTGTGGAATATTCAATTCATCAGGGGAGTATTCCTTTTGAAACAAACATCCCGGAGGTTGGCGATGATACCTTTTCTCTATTTCGCAGTTGCCGATACCATTGTGGCACCCATGGATTACGAGACCGTCTATGTCCACGAATGGGGCGTCATAGAGGTCGACCTGTCCTTCCCCGAGGCCCTGGGGGCGGAGTGGGGCTACCTGGGAGAGGACGGGGTGCTGGAGCCCTGGACCGAGTACGAGGTGGAGGCGCCGGTGATATGGTTCCACGGGGTCCAGTGCAGGGGAACCCTGACCGTTAGTGCGAACCAGGGGTATTTCACCACGCTGCTGCCGCATCCGGATTCCCTTATCGACGGAGAGGGGGAGAGGATGATGTCCCCCGACGCCGTGGGCAGCCAGACAGCTGTCTGGAGGGATATTTCCGTCAGTCCCGAGATGATGGAGCTGGAGGAGAGCATTCCCGTAGCCTACGACATGGGAGGTTTCGGATGGGCCATTCCATTCTGGCGTGAAGTTGGGGGAAATTTTATCGCCGTGCCCGGCTCGGCCTACCGGGACAGCTTCATCTACTACGAGTGCACCGCCGCATCCATTCCGGGCATGACTCATGATTGCCAGGGCGGCGATATGACCTACGGCTACTGCGGGGAAGCTCTGGTCTTCAGCCCTTCGGGCGATGGACTGCAAGCGGGGCTTGCCGAGGTGGATGGAGGGATAGAAGCCGGGGAACGCGAACTGACAGATACGGAGATACTGTCTGTCATATGCGGATGGAGCGGTGAACTGAAGAGTTCGGAGATCCAGGCTCTCTGGAATACCTGGGAACCTGCGATCAGACGGCGATGCATGAGAAGCGGCGAGAGGTTGATCATGTTCCCCCTGACACCTGAGCAGACCGAGTCTGTGAGCAGTATTCGGTTCCAGCCCAACGGCGGCAATCGGGTTGTCTACTCAAGGCTGTTCCTTGCCATAGGGTCGATCTAATCCTCTGAACGGGCAGGCTTTCCCGTATCTCCGGGCGGCGGGGTTTTCAACTCGGACATGAGGAGCAGTATCAGGCTTCCCAG
>JAFGPK010000114.1 GCA_016936235.1 Candidatus Fermentibacteraceae bacterium
GATCGATGAGTTGCAGCATGCCGGTGGAACTCTTATAATTCTTGTGCAGTATGCCCGCTTACTTCAAATGGATAGTCATCTCTGGTACAGGAGCGTATTCGGAGTGGTTCCAGTGAAATATTTTGTCGAAATCGCCACGCTGTTCCTTGTTATCGCCCTCTCGATTACCGGATGCGCGCAGAGGGAAGAACCGGTCCGTCCCAGCATAATAGTCATAATCATCGATACGCTGAGGGCAGATCATCTGGGCTGCTACGGGTATGAGAGGGATACGTCCCCCTCAATCGACAGCCTGGCTTCGACCGGGATGCTGTTCCTGGATAACATGGGGCAGTCACCATGGACCCTTCCAGCCGTCACCACCATCCTGACCGGGCTTACCCCTCAGGCACACAGGGCCGGTCAGATCGGGGACATGATTCTTGGCCTTGATCCATGCATAGAGAGCCTGGCCGCCATCATGAGCAGCAGAGGCTACCCCACCTTCGGTTACTTCACGGTCAGCTGGCTGAGTGCGTCCTTCGGCTTCGACCGGGGGTATGATTTCTTCCTGTGCCATGAGGATAAATCCGGACATGCCGATGAGACCGTTGACTCGTTCATCCGATGGAGCCGGAGCATTCAACAGGATCAGCCCTTCTTCGCCACACTTCATTTTTTCGAGCCGCATCAACCCTACGAACCTGCCGCTCCATACCGCGATGCATTCCCTGTCGTGACGGATTCGATCTTCGAGGGAACCGTCACTTGGCTTGAGGACGAGGATGGCGGTATCCTTTATCCTCAGCAGAGAGACTATCTGGTTTCCATGTACGATGCCGAGATACTCCACGTGGATACCGCGCTGGAAAGGCTATTCGCGTACCTCAGGGAAACCGGCAGAGACAGCAGCACAGTGATCCTGATCACGGCTGACCACGGCGAGGAATTCCTGGATCATGGGGGCACCGGGCACGGGCACACCCTCTATCAGGAAATGCTGCACATCCCCCTGATAATAGCAGGCCCCGGCGTACCTTCCGATTCCATATGTGACATGCTCGTGGGCCAGATAGACATAGTGCCCACGCTTCTCTTCCTGTCAGGCATCGAGGTCCCTCCCTATCTGCAGGGCATCGATCTTCTTCACGCTTCTTCGGTCGAGAGGGGTCTGCCGTCCGGGCATCCAAGAGAGGGCACCATGTACTGCTATCGTCTGGGAGACCTGAAGCAGTGCTGCGACCTGGAAAACGAATTCTTCCCTCTGTTTGACCTGGCGCAGGATCCCCGAGAGCTTCTCCCTCTGCAGACAGACAGTTCGCTGATGGAAGAAGTGAATTTCTACCTTCTGACACCGCCGGTGGGGCATGCTTCAGTGATGCAGCAGGACGATGCCCATGAATCCCTGAGAAGTCTGGGATATATCTGACATCAGCGGGAGCCTGCTCGATGCTCTTTCCAGACCAAGGATCCCCCCGGCAGCAGGGATGCTTTTGCCGGCGGTATGCTCTTCCCATCCCCCAGGGACTTGGCCAACTTGAGTCCGCATGTGCATGCTCCGAATACTGACATACGCTGGGACGGGCAGAAAACCGGAGGGCATTCGGGCCGATCAGCAGGATCGTGGAGCTGATCGAGAAAGATGCGAGATCCAGTTTTCTTTCATCCATATTCTCCGGGAGGTCCATGTGGTCACCAGTCTTCTCTGTACCGGGGTGATTGAGTCCGTAATCTCTTTGAACTCACGGCGGCCGTTCAGAATGATACAGCGGGTAAAGCATTATATTACAACATTATAGAGGTGTTTGATTTGCGGATTCGTTTTCAGGTTCGTTATTATTAGTGTGTAAGAAAAGGAGGTTGTCATGAAACTTGCTCCCATCCTGATCTCCATTCCCATTGTCCTGTGTACTATCGAAGGATGCGGAGATCAGTCTGCACAGGAGGTGATTCCGAATCAGATTCCCGAAGGGATGAGCATCGATACGCTAGCTCTTTCGGTTACGGATACGATTGGAGTGTTCTACGGTGATACGGCGCTGGAGTTCGGAAGCCTGAACCGTGTAAGGATCGATGAGCATGGGAACATCCTCGCGCTGGATGGGAGGAAGGCGACTCTTAAAGTATTCTCGTTCGACGGGGAACTGCTGAATACGATCGGAAGATCCGGATCCGGACCCGGTGAGTTCCAGTACCCCACAGGCTTTGCTTTTCTTCGTGACGGCGGCCTGCTTGTGAGCGATTATGGCGGAAGCGCTCTGGTCTTCTTCGATGCGAACTATGCTTTCGATTATCAGATACCAGGGTTCTTTCCCGTTGCCCCCGTAGAACCCGTTACAGGACCGGGCAACACTTTTGTAGCAGGTTCTCTGGATCTCCAGCATGATGAAGACGGTTACTCGGGCACGAGCTTCCTCGGCAGATATACTGGAGAGGGCATGGATCCTGAACTGATCTACCGCAGTTATCCCCTCTTCATCGAAATGAGAGTTGCCAACGGGGAGCAGAATGTCAATGTAGCCAATGTTGACTGTGTCTGGGAATCGGACCTGGATGGCGCTGTATATTTCGCTGTAAGGAGTGACAGTACCTACTGTGTGGAACGATTCGATGCGGATGCGAACTCGATCCTAATAGTCGAACGGGACTGGGAGCGCATTCCCAAGACCGAGGAGGAAATGGCGGAGGGAGTGCTGAACGAGGGACTGAGCCGGTCCGATGACGGTTCCACGACTGTTCGTCGTGAGGAAGTCGAGGATGTTGATCCCTTCCATCTTGCCATAGGGACTCTGAGTACCGATTGGAATGGAAATGTCTGGGTAGGCCAGGGTTACACGAGTATTCCTACATTCGAGGTTTATGATGAAGCTGGAGCCCTTCTGAAAGTAGTTACCATTCCTGATCTTGAAGGAGTCAGGGGCCTGCGTTTCTGCTTCCTCAATGGTATGCTTGCCTACGATTACGCCCCGATAGACTACCCCAAGATATATCTCCTGGATTTCTGACCCTGCCGTGAGTCAGCGGAGAGTGCAATACCGCCTTGAGTCCTAATAGAAATTGAACAAGGCTTTGTTCCCCTTGAGTCTTAATACAAGTTGAACAAAGCCTTGATCCCGCCGAAGGTCGCGGACTGCAGATCAGACGGCGTATAATCCAGAACCAGCTCAGGACTGCTCACGCCCTCCTTTGATCTCATCGAAAATCCTGCGTAGTCCGTATCAGACTGGAAAAGCTGAAAGCCGTAATTCGAGTAAGTGCCTTCAACGACACCCTGGACCCAGTCTGTAACATCGATTTCCCACCAGTCATACAACACTGAAGGTGCTGTTATGGAATAGAACAGCCCATAGAGCGGCTTGTTATTCCATGTTACGGAAAGCTCATCCCAATCGGTTGAGTTCTGAGCGATAAACAGCTCATCCGTAGGGAAATCACCCCACGAGTAGAAGACCATCAGGCGAATCGTAGCGCTGTTGACGGTAACTCCGGAATACGAGGACAGGTCGAATTTGATGAGAGTGTTCCTCCGATATCCTGAAGATATGCAACCGACCTGGCAGAACTGCTCTGAACCCCTGTTCGCATCCGGCGTGTCCATCCATACGTCGGAATCGTCACACGGGTAGAGTGTGGCCTGATCGGCATGCACAATTCCCGTGACGAAGACAAGAGCGAGTATCCACATTATTGCTCGTGAGAACATGGTCCATCCCTCCCATTCAATTACTGTCAAGCATTGTGGGAACGGGGAGGAACGGCAGACAGCACGGGCGGGACCCCCCCCTCCCGGGAACACTCCAGTTCGCCTTCCGACCCCATCTTCAGGTCGAGCTGGAACACTATCCTGAATATCGCCTGTTCAGGGAAAACAGACAAGCTGGCAACTATACGGAAGAGGATCGAGGTGGACGTGCGCATGCTCCTGCGAGGAAATTCCGGGCCGCTCAGGTAAGGTACTTGGTTGATAGAGACCGTTGCGTATAATAGTATCTGTTGAACAAGCATTGACGTTCACCCCGTCTGTCTCGGAGGGATTATGGTCCGTTCAATAGCTGCTGTGGTTCTGTTCATCTCCGTTTGCCATGCGGGCGGGATGGACCGGGTGCTGGATTTCAGTCTCGATGATCTGGATTTCTATGCCCGCGAAGGATACATGAGGCTTGTATATCCCGGCTGCCAGTCACTTTCCGAGCCGGGGGAGCCCCTGCTCCCGGTGAAGACCGTGGTCCTGGTGGTACCGGCAGGGGCCGGGGACATCGGCGTAACGGTGGACTGCCATGATCTGAGCCTGTTCGCGGCAAGGCAGACGGTACAGCCCTGCGCCGTTCCCAGGCCGTTCTCGGCGTCCAGGGACAGGGAGATCATAGTCCCCGACCCTCTCATATACGGATCCGCCTCTCTCTGGCCAGCCGCGCGGGTGTCGGACCTTCATACGGGCACCAAATCCGGCTATACCCTCGTGAGTTTCAGCGCAGCCCCGGTCAGGTACGATCCTGTGGGGGGCATGCTGGAGCTGGCGGGGAGCATCGATATACATCTTACATGGGCGGACGGCTCCGCGCCGGCCCTTTCCGGAGACCAGATCCGGTCAGGCGCGAGACAGCTGTCAGGGTGGATAGACAATCCCGAAGACCTCATGGCCTTCGCACCGCACCGGTCAAATGAGGCAGCGTCGGTGGACATGCTGGTGATAACGTCTGACGACTTCTCCGACTCATTCTCGATGCTGGTTGACTACAAGAACTCCCAGGGTATCGTGACCGAGCTGGTGGATATAGAGGATATCCTCAGCGCAGGTTCCGGTTGGGACGACGCGGAGAAGCTGCGCAACTACCTCATAGACCGTTTCGATAATGACGGACTTCAGCACGTTCTCCTGGGCGGAGACCAGAGCATAGTGCCCGTACGCATGGTCAACCTTTACTGCGAGGGATATTCGGACTGCGTCCCTGTGGATCTCTACTTCAGCGATCTGGACGGGACCTGGGACGCCAACGGAGACCACGACTACGGTCAGCCGGAGGACGGCCTGGACCTCTACAGCGACGTATCCGTGGGACGGGCTCTGGTGGACTCGCCTTCGGAAGCCGCCCTGTTCGTCGAACGGACCCTGGACTACCAGCAGTCACCTCCGGGTGGCGCCTGGTCAAGCACGGCCATGCTGTGCGGTGCCGGTCTCTTCACCGGATATACGGGAGCGAAGGTGTGCGATTCGATTGCCGTGAACCTCCCCGCCGACTGGACGGTATACAAGGCGTACGAGACCGCAAAGAACTCCGACGGTTTCACCACTCACATAGACGTAATAAACGACGGGGCCAACTGGGTCCACTACGCAGGTCACGGGAACACCGGCGGGATATACTGGCAGGGCTATCCCTCCAGCATGATGACAAACTCCATCGCATCGTCATTGACCAACGGAGGGATGGCCGGCGTTCATCACAGCATCGCCTGCATGCCCGGCGCCTTCCATGACGGGGAGTGCTGCGCCGAAGCACTCTGGCACAATCCCGGTGGAGGCGCGTCCTCGGTGATGTTCAACACAAGCTACGGCTGGGAGGGCTACATCCCCGAGATGGGGGTAAGTGAATGGATGTGCGTTTACCTCACGGAAGAGGTCTTCCAGCTGGGCAACACCATGATAGGGGAAGCCTTCGCCACGGCCAAGGACCGCAGGGTCCCGATGTGGGGCGGAGATTACGATCGTGAACTCTACTGCATACTGGACTGGCACGGGTTCCACGATCCCACCATGCGCATACTCGGAAGCACGACCGGCATCGCCGGATCCCCGGGCTGCAATCCCCTTTCGGAATCAGTCGTTATCGGACAGCCCAGGCCGAACCCCTCGAGTGTTTCGGTCAGTTTCCAGGTCGATCTCCCTTCACTCTCGGGTGTACTGGAGGTCTACGACATCTCCGGAAGGCTGGTCTGGAGCCAGGCATCCGTTGAACCGGGAGTCGTGAGGTGGGACTTCGATGATTCCGTTCACTCGGGAGTCTATTTCGCGGTGATGAGGTGCGGCGGCCGTTCGGACTCCGCACGGTTCGTGATCAGCCGCTGAAGTAAACCTCGACCATGAGCATCTGCCTGATGGGGGGTTCCCTCGGCGTCCCGCGCTTCTGTCACTATGTCTGCCTGTGGTTTCGTGGACAGATCTCGGGGGCGGATTTCGTCGTGAAGGATCTGGAGATGAAGGAAGCCCCGGAGTAACCCGGGGCTTCCTTTTCACAATGCTACAGGGACTACTAGAACGAGGCCTTGATAGTAGCCCATGTTTCACGCTGGAGCGCAACCTCTATCGTTGCTGAGAACTCGCAGACGTTGTATGGCGTGCCTGTTCTGTACACCCAGAAGAATGTAGACGTGTTGTCACTGTAGGTGAGACCATACGAAGAAGTGCACGTCTGAGGTACGGGGGCTGAACCGAGGTACGAGAGAGCGGCTCCGTCAAACTCGTAGAAATATACGTCCGGCCATGCATACCCGGTGAGAGCGATACCAAGATTGCTCCCGTACGGGAAACAGGCCACTCCGCACGAAAAGGAAGCCGGCACTTCAGCTATGGGGAAGCTTGTCTGAACGACACCTGCGTCGTCAAACCTGTAGAGTATCCGGGTGTTCGCATCCTGACCCCAGATGTAACCGTCATAGTCAATGTCCATACCCCTGGGTTCACTGGGTACGGGGCAGGCGCAGGCATAAGCCCATGAACCTGTATACTCGTACATATCATGCACGGAATTCCAGTCGTTTATGAGCAAATGACCGCCGGTATCCCACCAAAAGACTACGCCGCATACGTTTGGGATTTCAGTAGGACAGTCGATCGCGTAGTTCAAAGCACCTGTGGATGGAGCAAGGCTGTAAATCTGGTCCGTTCCGTAATCTGAGACAAACAGTTCGTCGGTCGTGTCGGCATAGTCGCAGCACCTGGCGCTGCCTGCCGTGATGACATAACTGTTCAGAGATGTGAGCGTGATGATTGCCGCAGGCTCATCATTGATCTGACCTGCGATTTCCGCGCTGGGACCGGCATCAGGATCCAAAGCAAGTGCAACGGATGCAAGAACTGCTAAAGCAAGAAAAATACGAATCATTATCCCTCCCC
Source organism: Candidatus Fermentibacteraceae bacterium (assembly GCA_016936235.1). Lineage (GTDB taxonomy): Bacteria > Fermentibacterota > Fermentibacteria > Fermentibacterales > JCC-6 > Aegiribacteria. The sequence continues at coordinate 7,094 of JAFGPK010000114.1, forward strand.
GTGTTGTTTGAGTGCCATCAGTTCCTGTTTCGAAAACCCTTGCCTATTAAATATGTTACGAAAGTTCTTCAGTCAAGATTTTCTCTCGGACAGCATTGTATACTGTTTCCACTCACCTCTACTCGATTCGGAAGCGTGTGCCTGTTTATCTTCACCCCGAGAACCGGACCACCAGGTCTCTCCCCGTCGCGCTGGGATCTGCCGGGACTTCAGTCCCTCAAGTCGACGGTAAGGTTTCCCTCCGTATATCGAACAGGGGATCGCAGAACCGTTCTCCCGTGCCGCAGTCGGGATATACGGGATCGGACGCGCCGGGCTGTAATCTTGCCGGGAACCACGAGACGGGATAGACGGACTGCCGATTGCTCACCGTGGAGACCGTAAGCTACCTGATTGCAGCACCGGGTTTTCTTTCCTCAGTCACCGGGCA
>JAFGPK010000038.1 GCA_016936235.1 Candidatus Fermentibacteraceae bacterium
GACCTGGCTGTGAACGGTGGAATCCTCCCCCTTTCCTCTCCCTCAACGATACTGAAACTCCTCCGGGGTCGTACGTAACTTCCGGCCACTTCCTAGACTAAATAATACGAAATAAACAGACAAAAGTTGTATCGCTGGTTACTTACCCCTTGAATACCCTTAGCATCAGGAGTACACTCATATCATGGCAAGAATGCTGAGACCGGACTGGGAAGGCGCCCTCCACCATATCATGGTTCGAGGGATTGATGGTAGAACTGTCTTCTCTGGCGAATCGGATAAAGAGGACCTGGTACACAGGCTAGAAAAGCTCGTTGTGCTCAATGAAGTAGAGATATACGCATGGGCCATAATGCCCAATCATCTTCATCTTCTTCTTCTTAGGACTGGCAAATTACCTGTGTACAGGTTCATGCACCGTCTTCTTACTGGATATGCGGTTGCGTTCAATCTTAGAAACAACAGGAGTGGTCATGTGTTTCAGGGGCGGTTCAAGTCAATACTAGCTCAGGAGGAACTCTACTTCGTAAGACTCCTGAGATACATCCACCGAAATCCTCTCAAGGGCGGAGTTGTAAAGGACACTATGGAGCTTGAAAACTACAGATGGTGCGGTCACGGCTCAATACTGGGGATTCACTGTTATCCCTGGCATAACAGGTCTTTCGTCCTGTCGAAGTTCGGCGATGACCTTGAAGAGCAGATAAGCAAGTACTCAAAAGTCGTTATAGCGGAAACCGATGATAAAATGGCGGATGTGTTTCTGTGCGGCACATTCATGCTGGGGAAAGATGGTATCTCCCCCGCTTCGACTGCAGGAAGTCTGTGGCCGAGTTTCTGCAGAGTGCTGGGGAACCGGGATTTTGCATTGAAAACCCTGGGGAGACTGAAGCGAAATGGCGCGGAACATATCAGGGAAAGGATGGAGTCACACAGGCAGATAGAAAACCTCTTTGATTGGGTCGAGAAAAAACTGGGTTTCACAAGACACATGATCCAGGGAGAGGCCAGGAGCCCTTCCCTCAGTGATGCCAGAGCGCTTGTTGCATGGGTATCAACCAGAAGGCTAGGGTTAAGTCAGTCTGATTGCATGCGGATACTCAGGATGAGCAGGAACGGAGTCAGGGAAGCTATCAGAAGAGGTGAGATCCTCGTGAGCAAGAGCCATTTTATTCGAGAAAACAGTATTTGGTAACTGGCCAGTAGTTACGTACGACCCCGGAAGGCGATCCAGATCGCCTTGAACAGGCTCCGGGGATGAAGGAGGATGTTCGAGTAAGCCTGGTTCGCCAGGGGGCAGTGACATTCGCGTCGCCTGATGGATTTCCTTATCTTCTTAGCTTCCTTTGAATTCCATATTTCACGGAAATCCGTGTTCTCGTCCACTTTTCCCATCTGGCCATTGTAGGCCAGGACAGCGCAGGGCCAGATGCCTCCGTCAGAGTTTATATGAACGTTCATGAGGCCTGCGGAGCATGGTATGACCTGTCTCTGCTCGTTCAATATCCTCACCACCAGATCGTAGTATACCACTCTGAGAGCTGTTGTAATCCGTGGCAGAAGCTTCATGTCCTTCATCTTCTCGAGCACGGACTTCTTGAATACCTCCATTATCCTGCCATAACTGTCCCCGTCAGGGGTAATTCCAGAGCCGATATTGAAGAACTCCTCCCGCTCCTCCGCTATCTCGTTGATGTAGGAATCAACTCCAAGGCCCTTTGAATACTCGATTATCTCGTTGAGCCTGTCCGCGTTGAACCTTGAGATTACCGTTCCTACTCCAACATGGAGGTTATCATGGCGTGACTGCAGCTCCCTGAGCCGCTCGAGAGTTTCCAGAAGCCTCTGAAAATTACCCGGCACCCCCCTTATTTCGTCATGGAGTTCACCAATCCCGTCAAATGAAGGTTTGATGGTCAGAACAGAACCAGGGGCTTCCCTGTCTATGACCTTCAGTATTGCAACGGTCATGTTGATCACTCTGTCCACAGCTATGGCATTCGTGGGGATGTGTATGACAGCCGGGGTCATGAACCTGCAGGCAAGAGCTATTATCTCGGGAAGATCGTCCCTGAGAAACGGCTCTCCCCCGGACACGTTGAAGAAGTAGGTCCAGCCGATGGATCGGAAGAGACGCTCTATGGTGCGAAGGTCCATGTCATCGCAGGAATCGTGCTCCCAGATGAAGCAGGTCTTGCATCTGGACTGGCACCTCCTGGTCACAGAAAACGTTACATTTATAGGGTTGGGCGCCTTTGAGATGCCGTACATGGCCAGCTTGCTCCGGATGACGCTTCCGGCAAGATGGAATACCTGCTCGATATGGTTCATTATCTTGGGGTACTTCCTTCTGAGCGCCCCGTAGACTATTCCCTGCAGGGCGTACAGACCTTCCACCAGCATCAGAAGCAATCTCTGTCCAAGTGCGATTACGGTTGCAACCTGAACTCCCCCTGCGAAGCCTGAAAGAAGAAGTCCCTGAACTCCTTCCCTGATGCCAATGCCACCGGGTATGAACACCATTACCAGGGCTATGAACCAGGAGACCGGACCGGCCAGAAGGCATACGGCTATCATGGCGAAAGGATGTGCCGGCTGTACTCCGAATCCCCTGAACCACAAGTAAAGGGCCATACTGCGCAGGGTCCAGGATAGAAGATGATAACCGATGAAGACGGCCTGGTGTTTGTGGGAGATGTGAGGAAGACTGTCAATGTCCATGTTCAGCCTGCGGCTGAGCCTGAAAGCAAGGAACTTCTGTATTCGCGGTGCGAACAGCATGAGAATCCCCAGAAGTGCCGAAATCCAGAGAGCCATTACCACAGGAAGCGGCACATTTGCCATACCCAGGAACGGGAGGGCCACAATCGCCATGATCGTAAGGGCCACCATCATGTAGATGTTCTCGAGTATGAATGCGGTAATGGCTTTGACTGGACCTATACCATTGGCCCTGAGGAAGGTTATCCTGCCCACCACCATCCAGAGCTTGCCGGGGATGTACTGACCCATCTGGGTCATGTACCAGTTCCGTCTTACCTCCCCCTTGTCGAGTCGCGGCACCTTCAGGGCGTCCAGGATCTTCCTCCATGGGGCAGGGGCGAAGTAGTACCCTGTAAGAAGCGACAGGAAAGACAGGATTATCATGGGAAGGCTCGCACTGTCGCGGGAATCCTCCCAGAAGCGATGCAGTTCAGGCTCCCACTTGGGCCAGGCGACCAGAGCGAAATAGGCTATTGCAAACAGAAGCAGGATCACTCCTCCCCAGGTGGTGAGCAGATGGAAGAATCTCCTGCGGTCCGCCGTCATGCCTTCTTCCTTCTCCTTGCAAGCCATGCTTCCACTGATGTGATCAGAAACGCAGAGAACAACCCCGCAATGGAAATGATCATGCCGGTCCGGACATCTCCAGAATCAAACCTGAACTCCACTTCATGTGATCCTGCCGGAACAGCGACGGCTCTCTGCCAGTGGTTGGCCTGGAGTATTTCGGAGGGTTCTCCGTCGATAAAGGCCATCCACCGTGGATACCACGTATCAGCCAGTACGAGGAGTCCGTCGGAAGGATTCTCCGTACTAACGACAACCCTTTCCGGTTCGTCCACCGTGATGTCTGCCCTTGCGCCCCCGAGCCGGAGGGTATCCGGCAGACCTGGATCCTGATAGAGGATAGTCACGCGCTGGGGATCAAGACCGCCCATGAGAAGACTGATGCAGGAGCTGCTGGACAATTCAGTCCATGAAGCCGCGAACCAGGTCCTGGGCAGAGGGTCTTCGGGCAGAAGGGCAATCATCGTATCGGCGTATGATGGGCCTGTTGACAGGGCCTGGTCTATCACAAGCTCCCGGAACTCCCCGTAGTCCAGGTATCCCTGCTGAGTCTGTATGACGGTGAACGCGGTCTGCCTCAGCGCCTGCAATCCTCCGGAGGAAATCATCGATTGAAGGTCCTGGGAGACGGCGGGTTTTGCGGCATGGTACCCTGACACTGAACGGATGTGAGATGGCACGAATTCGTTGCCCCCGGGAAGCAGCCTTCCCCGGCCTGTCATCGATGCCGGAACCTGATCGTTATCATAAAGCTGGTCTACATCTGTCTGCGGAAGGTAGTACTGGAAATCCCTGTCCACCGGGATGGTCTCCAGTGCGATCAGGATCGTAAGGGCCGCTCCGGGAATCACCGCCTTGCTCTTCCATTTATCCCTGAAGCTTAACAGACCGGCAAGCAGAAGAGACGCCAAGGCTGCCCTGATGAAGTCCGGCGACGCCAGATCCACTCTCCTGTTCAACACCATCCCGTAACCTGAAGCGCCTGGGTTACCCATGCGCGCCCACCATGATGTCTGCAGGCCAGGCAGCAGAGAGCCGGCCAGGAGGAAGATCAGGACACATATGCCTGCAAAGGCGAGGAGTCCCCTCAGGAAAACCTTTCCGGTGAAGGCGTCCCTTCTGAAGAGCGCGTCGAATCCCGGTCCGGCTGAAAGGGCGATGGCGGAGGTTGTGAGGAAAGCCGCCATATGCGGAGCACGCAGTTTCCTCAGTACGGGCACGATCCTGTACAGCACACCGAAGACCGGAGTATACCCTCCCCATGAGACAAGAAGACCTATCAGGCCGATGCTGAGAAGCGGCCACCTGTACCTGCCCGGCGCCCTCATGAAAGCCGCGAGGGCGAGAATGAAGACTATCACCCCGGTGAACTCGCTGCTGAGCCTAAGGCCCAGTCTCCCGAAATAGAGCGGGACACCGGAGACCGAACTGTCAGGAAATCCATGGCGGTACCCGAACAGGTGGGGAAACACCATGGCGAGTGATTCCTCCGGTGGTAGTGAATAGCTCTCCGCCTGGTCCAGGGCAAGGTCTTCACCCCTGGTCGAATACCGGGAGAAGTTGTAGCCCGGAAGAAGCTGGACGGCTCCGATAGCCACTCCCAGGAGGATGATTGCGGTGAGGCCGAAAAAGGATCTACCTATCCGTGATCCGAGTTTTCCATCAGCTGACGCTGTCCTGAAAGCCATCCATGAGAGGGCCGCAATGCCCGAGTAGAGAAGCATCTGGGGATGACTGGCAAGAGCCTGCATTCCGATGGCAAGGCTCCCGAGAGCAACGAACCTGCCCTTTCCCGTCTGCATCCACTTCTCACACCCGTACAGGAGCAGCGGGAGATAGCTCCAGCATATGATCTTGCTGCCATGGCCGGCGTAGACGAGAGTATTCGACCAGGCGGTGGTGGCGAAGGCGATACTGCCGACTATCCTGCCCCATCTGCTGACACCGAGAGACCCCAGGAAGAGCCAGGCGAATATGCCTCCCAGAAGCATCTGCACGGGGAAGAGGAACCTGGCCATGCCATTGACACCGGTCAGGAGGAGAAGAAGCCCCCTTACCGGATAGAACACCGGTGCGGAGAAGGAGGAGTAGAACGGGATGCCGCAGAATACATAGGGATTCCAGTGAGGTAGAGAACCGTTCCTGATGGATTCCTCAGTGAAGGTGAAGAACGGGTAACCCTGCGTCACCGTATCGCTCATCTCGCCCCCGGGAAGCCTGCCGGTGGTAAATATGGTGGAATAAGTGACCAGCACCGCGGGAATCAGGAACAGGAGGAACAGGTACTTTCCTTTGATGAAGTTCAAGCTTTCCTCCTCCCCGGCAGTCTCGTCCCGCCCGCAGCCATGAGGGCGAAAGATACTTCAATGATGGACAATATCAAACGCTGACCGGCAATTACAGCAAGGATCGGGCCGGTCTGATCAGGCATGGCGACCATGGCGGTGACTACCGCCTCCCTTATCCCTATCCCGCCCGGCACGAGGAAAACGATGTACCCCGCCAGCCATGAAAGGGGAGCAGCCGCAAAGCAGATGGAGAGGTCGATGCCGCTCATTCCGAAGCCCGTTATCCACAGATACAGTGTCAGTCCCCTTACCCACCAGAGGCAGGCGAAGAACAGCAGGAGAAGGAGCGAACCCTTGAAATCAGGCAGCGGGAGTTCCGCAGGAACCTGACCGTGTCTGAGACGGTACAGCCATTTCTGGAAAGGCCTCAGGAGGGGTATCAGGAGAATGGAGGTCCCGGCCGCTACAAGAGCTCCCTTGAGGGCAGGATTACTGAAGGCGGCGCCGCGGGCAAGTACTATTGCGGGAAGGGCGGCCAGTCCCGCTCCCGCAGCTGTAAACAGCAACTCGAGGAACGGGATGCTGGTGGCTCGGTATCCGGTCATTCCCCTGGACTTGAGGAAAGCGGCCCTGCCGGCGAACAGCCAAACCTTCCCCGGTATGTAACGGCCCAGCTGGCTCATGAACCATGCCGACCTGAGTTCCTTTCTTTCCGCCAGGCTGCCGGCCTTCATCGACAGGATGATCCATCCCAGAGGTATGTAATAGTAGGATAAGCCCAGCAGCATCACCGAGCCTGCGAGGATTATCCAGTCGGGCTGCCATGAGAAGGTGCTGATCTGACTGAGCCAGTTCTCCCCCTGATCGAGTATCACCCATACGGCCAGAGCCACAAGGATGGCAAGGACCAGCCTGGTGAGCCACTTCAGCCACTTGCGATCCTTCAGGGGACCCATTACCGGATGAGGCCGTTTCGGAGGTACCAGGATACCGTTGCGTCGAGACCCTTCCTGAGAGTCCAGACCGGTGAAAAACTGACACTCTCAGCCTTTTTTATAGAAACAAAATGGTCATCTCCGAAAAGCCGCAGCCTGCTCTGTGAAAGCGAGGATGGACAGAGGGGCCCCAGGAGCAGAGCAAGCCTGAAAACGACCTTCGGCAACGGCAGTATACGCACCTTCCTCCCGATTGCGTCTGCGATCATCAGGGAAAGTCCCCTCACAGTTACCGTCTCCGGACCCGCGATGTTGAAAAGACCCCCGCAGAGTCTGCCACCCGGCAGCGAAGCCTCCACCGCCCTGCAGACATCATCCCTGTAAGTTGGACGGATCCGGGCTCCCTCCCTGCCTATGACGGGCATGAAACCCCCGGCCACATGCCTGAAAAGGGGCAGCTTGTGAAGGTCCCCCGGGCCGTAGACGAAATCGGGTCTGAGAACGGTCAGCAGTCCCTCAGCCATAATGGAATGCGTGAGAATGGCCTGCTCTCCCTGTGCCTTTGTCCTTTCGTAGTCTCCCCGGGGATCGTATTCCATTTCTTCATCGGCATCTGCGGCCAGACCGGTTACACCGGGCGTGCTGAGATGGATAAGGTGGGCACCTGTACGGGAGCATCGGTCGGCAAGCATGACGGGCAGGGAGGCATTGGCCAGTTTCAGTTCCGAAAGGTCAGCGTCTTTCCCGCCCAGGCGGCCGGCGGAGTTCACTACTACCCTTGTATCCTCGGGTATCGAGTTCTCCGTCAGGTCCCCGCTCTCGGACCTCACATGAAATGCAACTTCATGACCAAGTTCCCCGAGGAACTCCACCAGACGGGAACCTATGAATCCTCCTGCGCCGGCGACGAATACTTTCATCGAAGAGCTTCCATCAGTTTCCGGGCGTAGTTCTCCCAGCTGAAGGAAGCGGCCTTCCTGTGTATCCTTTCCCCGGTCAGGGGATCCATCAGGAGGTTGAAGGCTTCCAGTATTGATTCCGCAACACTGGAGGGTGACCAGGGCTGGGCCAGGTATCCGGTGGAGCCCGGTTCCACCAGTTCGGAAAGCCCCCCGGTATCGGTCAGGACCAGTACTTTGCCGAAGGAGAGAGCAATCTGCGCCACACCGCTCTGGGTGGCCTGCCTGTACGGAAGAGCCACTATGTCGGCTGCATTGAAGTAGACCGGGACTTCCTCGTCCGGAACGAACCTGTCGATCCACATTATCCTTCGGGAGAGCCCCAGAGATGATATGATGTCCATTATCTCACGTCTGTCCGAATAGCATTCACCCACGATCAGGAGAAGTATGTCCTCCGGAAGAGAGCCCATGGCGCGAACCAGGTCCTGTACCCCCTTGTAGGAACGGACAAGTCCGAAAAAGAGCACCAGGCGAGTCTTCCCCGAGTAGCCCAGCTGATCCCTTGCCTTCTGCCTGGTCATGTCCGGGTCTACATACTGGTCGTATATGGGATGGTAGAGCTGCAGGAGGCGAGTTCCCAGATCAAGGGATTCAGCCTCCTCCAGGTCCGTTCCGCTGTGGACCACGGCCAGTTTCATCCTTCCCAGGAACCTCCTGGACAGCTTCCCGGCCATGGGGAATGACTCATGGGGGATCACGTTGTGGCATATTGATGC